>JAKPEG010000104.1 GCA_029552065.1 Actinomycetes bacterium | reverse complement strand
CCCGGTCCGACGACCACGAGCGAGGCAGCCATGACGGTGGGCTCACGCCCGCAGGGACCGGACACCGCCACCCCCGGCCGCCCCGGCCGCCCCGGCCGACCCGGCCTGGCCGGTGCCCCGCCCACGTCCGCCGGCGAGCCGGCGCCAGGCACCGACCGTCCGAAACCGCCACCGCCGGTCCGCCCGCGGGGCCAGCGGCTCCCGCGAACGGCCCGGCGCGCGCAACTGCTCGAGGCGGCCCAGGCCGCCTTCGTCGAGTCCGGCTATCACGCGGCAGCGATGGACGACATCGCGGAGCGGGCAGGCGTCTCCAAACCCGTTCTCTACCAGCATTTCCCGGGCAAGCTCGAGCTCTACCTCGCGCTGCTCGACGAGCGCGCGGGCGAGCTGGAGGCGTCCGTGGTCGGCGCGCTCGCGAGCACGACCGACAACAAGGAGCGGGTATACGCCACGGTCGCGGCCTACTTCGACTTCGTCGCACGCGAGGGCTCGGCCTTCCGCCTGCTCTTCGAGTCCGACCTCATCCACGACCCGAGCGTGGCCGGGCGCATCGACGGCGTCCTCAACCAGTGTGCGGAGGCCTTCGCCGAGGCCATCGCCGAGGACACCGGCATGTCCTCCGCCGACGCCCTCCTGCTCGCCGTCGCCCTCACCGGGATGGCCCAGGTCGCGGCCCGCAACTGGGTGGCGCTCGACACCGAGGTGTCGCGTCACGAGGCCGCCAAGGTCATCGGCCGCTTCGCGTGGCGCGGGCTGGCCGGCTTCCCCCGCCAGGACCCCGGGGAATCTCCGGCCGCCACCTAGAGTTGAGCCCGAAGACCAGCACCCACACCGGGTATGCCGTCCGTCCGGTTCGCGTTCGCACGTGACCGGGCGCGGGGCGGCATACCGAGTGGGACACCGAGCCCGTGGGGCTCACGAGCACCGGAGGACACCCCCGTGGAGGTCAGGATCGGCGTGCAGAACGTCGCGCGCGAGCTCACGTTCGAGAGCGAGGAGAGCACCGAGGCGGTGACCGCCGCGGTCGAGGCGGCGCTGAGTTCGGGATCTCTCCTGCGTCTCACCGACGACCGTGGCCGGCTCTACCTCGTGCCGACCGCGAGCATCGGCTATGTGCATCTGGGCGACAGCGAGAAGGGCCGCGTGGGCTTCGGCGCACGCTGAGTGCTCGCCCGGGTGCGCGGCCCGGGATCGAATGGCCGTGACGCGGGACGACGCCGCGAGCCAATACCCGGAATGTCGAGGTCGGCGTGAGAGCTTTTGTGCCCGGGGGACGCAACCCCGCACCGGGCACGATCCCGGTCCGAAGAACCGGCCGTCACTGCGGCCAGAAGGAGACCCATGAGCATCCTCGGATCCATCGTCGCCGGCCTTGTCGTCGGCCTGCTTGCTCGGGTCTTCCTCCCGGGCCGCCAGAACATCAGCCTCGTGATGACCACGATCATCGGCATCGTCGCCGCCCTCGTCGGGTGGTGGCTCGCGGGCGTGCTCGGCGTCCGGTCGACCTCGGGTGTCGACTGGATCCGCTGGATCATCAGCATCGTCCTGGCCGGGATCGGCATCGTCGCCTACGGCAACATCACGGGCAAGCGCGCCTGACGCGTCCCCGCACGTGACGAGGGCCCGGCCGGTCGGCCGGGCCCTCGTCACGTGCGCAGACGGTCAGGAGGCCAGGCCGAGGGACTGCATCCGCGCCGTGTGCGCCTCGGCGATCCGGCCGAACATCCGGCCCACCTCGGCGACGTCCGAGCCGGGCTCGCCGCCGACGAGCAACGCCGTGAGCGAAGGCCTCTCGACGGCCACGCTCTGGGTCTGTTGGACGGCCTCGCCCATGATCCGCCGGGCCCACAGGGCCAGCCGGCCGGCCGCACGCGGGTCGGCCGCGATGACCGGCCGGACCAAGGCGACGATGGTCTCGGCCGCACCCGCGTCGCCGATGAGCCGGACGACGAAATCCCGGTTGTCCGGGTCGAGGTGGGCGGCCATCTGCGTGTAGAAGTCGCGGACGATCCCGTCGCCGACATAGGCCTTGACGATGGCCTCGAGCCAGTCGCTGGGGGCGGTGCGGGCGTGGAAGGCGTCGATCGCGGCGACGAAGGGCGCCATCGCGTCCGGTTGGGCCACCCCGAGGCCGGCCAGGCGTGCGCCCACGCGCTCGAAGCGGCCGAACATCGCGACGGCGAGCCGGGCGAACGAGGTCGTGGTCCGCAGGTCGGGGGCCCGCCCGGCAGCCGAAGCGAGCGCCTGGAAACCGGTGAGCTGCGCGTAGGACAGTGCACCGAGCAGGTCGATCACCGCGTCGTCCCTGGGGTGGGCGGCGGGAGCGGGCGGCTCCGTCATGGGGCGACCCTACCGGCCGCGGTCCCGCGCGTGTCGGGGCCACCGCTAGACTGGGTCACGGTTGACCCTCAACCGGTGCCCGATCGGCCCGAATCGACCTCGCCGAGTGGCTCGGCAACGCTCACGAAGACCTCCGATCGGCTCCTCACCGCCGACCTCGCTGGTGCCTTGCAGGCGCCCATCGCAGGCACGGCCCGATCGGAAGCGACCTGCAGATGACCCCTGTCGAGCCCACAGAGCTCCCCGAGCCCACCGAGCCCGCCGGGCTCCCCGAGCCCACCTTCGCCGATTTCGACGTCCACCCCGACATCGTCGCCGCCCTCTCCGAGGCCGGCATCGTCCACCCCTTCCCCATCCAGGCGATGACCCTGCCGGTGGCCCTCGGCGGCCACGACATCATCGGCCAGGCCAAGACCGGCACCGGCAAGACCCTCGGTTTCGGCATCCCCATCCTCCAGCGGTCGGTGTCCCCCACCGACCCGGAGTGGGCCGAGCTGTCGACGGCGGGCAAGCCGCAGGCGCTCGTCGTCACGCCCACCCGCGAGCTGGCGGTCCAGGTGGCCGGCGACCTCCAGCGGGCGGGGAAGCGCCGCGGCATACGGGTGGCGACCGTCTATGGCGGGCGCGCCTACGAGCCGCAGGTCGAGACCCTCGCCAAGGGCGTGGAGGTCGTCGTCGGCACCCCCGGCCGCCTCATCGACCTGTCCAAGCAGAAGCATCTCGATCTCTCGCACGCCCGCACGGTCGTGCTGGACGAGGCCGACGAGATGCTCGACCTGGGCTTCCTGCCCGACGTCGAGACGCTCATGTCGCTCACGCCGGCCGGCCGCCAGACGATGCTCTTCTCCGCGACGATGCCCGGGGCGATCGTCGCGCTCGCCCGGCGCTACATGTCCCAGCCGACGCACATCCGGGCGATGGGCGACGAGAACGAGAACGCGCACACCGTCAAGGCGATCGAGCAGTTCGTCTACCGGGCCCACAGCCTCGACAAGGTCGAGTTGCTGAGCCGCGTCCTGCAGGCCCGGGGTCGTGGGCTCGGCCTCATCTTCACCCGCACCAAGCGCACCGCGGCGCGGGTCGCCGACGAGCTCGTCGAGCGCGGTTTCGCCGCCGCGGCCATCCATGGCGACCTCGGCCAGGGAGCACGGGAGCAGGCGATGCGTGCCTTCCGGCACGGCCACGTCGACGTCCTCGTCGCCACCGACGTCGCGGCTCGCGGGATCGACGTCGACAACGTCACCCACGTCGTCAACTACCAGTGCCCCGAGGACGAGAAGACCTACGTCCACCGCATCGGACGCACCGGACGCGCGGGCAATACCGGCATCGCGATCACCCTCGTCGACTGGGACGACATGCCCCGCTGGTCGCTTATCGACCGCCAGCTCGACCTGGGCATCCCCGAGCCCCAGGAGACCTACTCCTCCTCCGAGCACCTCTACTCCGACCTCGACATCCCCACCGACGTCAAGGGCTACCTCCCGTCGGCGCAGCAGACCCGGGCCGGCCTTGACGCCGAGGAACTCGAGGACCTCGGCGAGACCGGGCGGCACGGCGCCGGCCGTCCTCGCGAGGACGGCCGCGGCGGACGCGGGGGTCGTGACGGACGTGGCGGCCGGGACGGACGCGGCGGTCGTGGCGAGCGCGGTGAACGTGGCGCGCGGGGTGAACGCGGCGGTCGTCGCGGCGACGGGTATGCCGCTCGCCCGACCTCCGGTCGCACGGCCGGCTCCCAGGCCGAGGGCGACGGCGCCCCCGACGGAGCGGCGAGCGACGCCGTCGCTCGCCCGGGTCGCCTGCGCAACCGTCGCCGCACCCGAGGCTCGGGTGCCGCGGCCGCAGGCGCGGCTGTCGGCGTGTCCGGCCTCGGCGGCCCTGGCGGCACCGGTGGCACCGACCGGGCTGCCGCCGACGGATCGTCCGGACCCGGGGTCCACGTGGAGGTCGAGAGGTCGGGCGGCTCGGATGACCCCCGCCGGCGCCGACGCCGTGGCCGCCGGGGTCCCGCGTCCGCCTGACCTTCGTCGGGTCGTCGCGACCCCGGCTGTCGCCTGCCGCCCGCGCCGGGCGAGGGCGGGGCGTGAGTCGGCGCTCAGCCCCAGAGTCGGGCGGCCAATCCCGCGGCGACCTCGCGATAGGCCAGGGCCCCCTTGGACCGGCGTGAGGTCGTGAGGATCGAGCGCCCCACCGCCGGGGCCTCCGCGAACCGGATCGTCTTGGGGATCGGCGGGGAGAGCACCGGCAGCCCGTAGCGCTCCCCCACGTCGGCGAGCACCGCCTGGGCGTGGGTGGAGCGACCGTCGAAGAGGGTGGGTAACACCCCGACCACCTCGAGGCCGGGGTTGAGCAGCCGCGTGACGTCGCGGACGGTGTCGAGTAGTTGGCCGACGCCGCGATGGCTGAGCATCTCGCAGGGCATGGGGATGAGCAGCCCGTGCGCGGCGGTGAGGGCCGCAAGGGTGAGCACCCCGAGGCTCGGCGAGCAGTCGAGCAGGACGAGGTCGTAATCTCCGGCGACCTCCTCGAGCAGCGATCGCAGGACGAACTCGCGGCCGGGCCGGGTGAGCAGCTGGGCCTCGGCTCCGGCCAGGTCGATCACGGCGGGGACGAGGTCGACCCCCTCGGCTCCGGCGACGATCGCCTCGCGCAGGGCGGCCTGGCCGAGCAACACCTCGTGGACGGAGGTCTGCACGGAGTCGGGGTCGACGCCGAGCGAGAAGGTGAGACAGGCCTGGGCGTCGAGGTCGACCAGCAATACCCGGCGACCCTGCTCGGCGAAGGCCGCACCGAGGCTCGCGACCGTCGTCGTCTTGGCCACCCCGCCCTTCTGGTTGGCCACGGCCAGGACGTAGGCACCCTCACGGGCCGCCCGGCGCGAGCGGCCCGTCCGCTTCCCCGAGGCCCTCGACCGCGCGTCGGTCGAGCGCGAGGCTTTCGACCGCGCCGCTGTCGACCGCGCGGCTGTCGAGCGCGCCGCTGTCGTCGGACGCGCCGTCGCCGCCGAAGTGCTCGACGTCGGTGACTCGCTCATCCTGTTCTCCTCCGATCTCCTCGGGCTCCGCCAGGCCCTCCAAGGCCGCCCACGGCGACTTCGCCGGCCCGGCCGTCTGACCCTCGCGACAGTGGGCACGGTAGTCGCACCACTGACACAACGGCGACACCCGTGGTGCGAAGCACGCCGCCGCCTCGGGACCCGGACCATGGGCGGCATACCGGGCGTCGGCGCGGCGCAGGTCGGCCGCGATGGACTCGGCCTCGCGGACCTTGCGGGTGAGCGACTCGGGGCTGTGCTCGTGGGCGACGACCGTCGCCGTCGGCACGTGGTGCAATTCGACGCGCAGGCAGCGCCGCCGGAACATCTTCCACACGGCGGCGGCATAGAGCGCCAGCGGCAACGAGGTGTGGGCGTCCTGCACGGTGGGCGGCCGCCGACCGGTCTTGTAGTCGACGACGACGAGTTCGCCCGCCCGGTCGTCGAGCCGGTCCAGCCGGCCGGCGAGGGCGAGCTCGCGGGTCTTGAAGGCGGCGGGTCGCTCCACACCGAGCGGCAGGCGGCCGGGGTCGATTCCGGGGGCGGCCACGAGGTATGCCGCGACCTCGCCTCCCGTGCGGGCCCGCCAGTGCGCGCTCTGGGCGGCGTCCCGGAAGCCCGTGTCCGACCAGTGCCGGGTGATCAGATCCGCCCCGGCGGCAGGCGTGCGCCGCGGCTGGTCCCACCATTCGCGCAGGGCCGTGTGGACGACGATCCCGATCGTCGTGTGGGCCCGTTGCGGTGCTGGGGTGGGTCTGGGCCGGTCGAGGTAGGCCATCCGATAGCGCCGGGGACAGTCGAGCCAGGCAAGCAGGCGGGAGGGGCTCGCGGTATAGAGCGGCTCGGGCATCCCCGAGAAGCTGCCCTGCACCGGTGCGCTCACGGGCGCACGACCGCGGATCCCGTGCCGCGCAGCTCGATCTCGGCGAGGACCTCGGCCGGCGTCGTGTGGGCCGCGAGCCGCACCGTCTTGCCCCGCCCGTGGTAGTCGCTCGAGCCGGTGGCCAGCAGCTCGAGCCTGCGGGCGAGCTCGTGCGCCCGCGCCCGGGTCGGCTCGTCGTGGTCGGGATGGTCCGCCTCGAGCCCGGCGAGGCCGGCTGCCGCGAGCTCCGCGACGACGTCCTCCCCGAGCACCGGGACCCCCCGCGCCCGGGTGAACGGATGGGCGAGGACCGGCACCCCGCCGGCCTGCAGGACCAGGCCCACCGCCCGCGTGGGATCCGGTGCGTAGTGGTGGACGTAGTAGGGGCTGTCGTCGCGCAACCAGCGCGCGAACGCCTCGTCCCGGTCGCGGACCGCCCCGGCCGCGACGAGGGCGTCGGCGATGTGCGGCCGCCCCGGGGTGGCGCCTGCGGGCACCTGGGCGAGCACCGCGGCATACGTCACGGGTATGCCGTCCGCGGCCAGCCGCTCGACCATCCGCTCGAGCCGGGTGGCGCGGGACTCGCGGGCCCGGGCGAGTTCGGCTGCGAGTTCGGGCTCGGCCGGGTCCACGAGGTAGCCGAGCAGGTGGATCGAACGGCCCTCGCGCTCGCACGAGATCTCGACGCCCGGGACGAGCACCGGCCCACCCTGCCCACTCTGCCCACCAGGCGCAGCCTCGCGCACGGCCGTCGCGGCCTCGGCCCAGCCCGCTGTCGTGTCGTGGTCGGTGAGGGCGATCGCATCGAGCCCCGCCGCCCGCGCAGCCGCGACCAACCCCGCCGGCGAGTCGGTGCCGTCGGAGCCGGTCGAATGTGCGTGCAGGTCGATCAGCACGCCCGTCAGCCTAGGCCGGGTCGGGTGCGGGCGCTGCCTAGACTGACCCGGTGCGTCGGCTGTGGACCCCCTGGGCCGGGCCCCTGCTCGTCGCGGCCCTCGCTTTCGCCACGAGACTCGGACCCCTGCTCGCCAGCGGCACGCTCGACGACGCGATCGAATACGACGACGGGGTCTATTACGCGGCCGCCGCCCACGCCCTGCACGGCGAACTGCCCTACCGCGACTTCGCCTTCGTCCATCCCCCCGGGGTCATCTGGTTCGCGCTGCCGTTCGCGGCGATCGGACGGGTCGCCGGCGACGTGGTCGGTCTCGCGGTCGCGCGGATCGTCCTCTGCGCGGTGGGCGCGCTCACAGCCGTGCTCGTCCTGCGGCTGGTCGCGCGGATCGCCCCCGCCTGGTCGCTGCTCGCCGGCCTCGGGTATGCCGTGTGGCGGCTTCCCGTGCTCACCGAGCGGACCCTGCTGCTCGAACCCCTCCTGGCCGTCCTCGTCCTGGCCGCGCTCGTCCTGCTCGTGTCGCCCGACGGGACCCGCCCGAGCGGTCGGCGGGCGCTGGGCGCCGGGCTGCTCGTCGGGGCGGCGCTCGCCGTGAAGGTGTGGGCCGCGGTCGCCGTCGTCGTCCTCGGTTTCTGGCTGCTGTGGCGGCATACCGCTCGAGCGCGGCCGTTCGCGGGCGGGGTGGCGGCGGCGTCCGCCGCACTCGTGGGGCCGGCCGCGCTCGCGGCACCCGGCGCCTTCGTCGAGCAGGTGGTCCGCGCCCAGGCCCAACGGGCCGCCGTCCCGGTGCCGCTCGCCGACCGGTTCGCCCGGCTCGGCGACCTGTGGTCCCTGCCCTACGCGACAATCGGCGAGCGGGCTCCGTGGCTGCTGCCGGGCACGGCCGCACTCGTCCTCGTCCTGGTCGTCGTGCGCGCCTGGCGGGTGCCCGCTGCCCGGCCCGTGGTCGCGCTCGCCGCGGCCGACGTCGCGCTCGTCCTCGCCGGGCCGACCTACTGGTACCACTACCTCGCCTTCGCCGCTCCCCTGCTCGTCGTCGGCGCCTGCGCGGCACTGCCGACACCCGCGCGCGGGCCGCTGGCGGACGGGTCCGAGCGTGGGGTCTGGGGCCGCACGGCATACGGCGTGGGGCTCGTCGCGCTCGTCGCACTCGGCGCGCTCGTCCAGCTGCGTGCCGTCGCACCCCCGGACTCACCGGCGACGGTCCGGGCATTCGCCGCCGCGCACCGGTGCACGTGGTTCCTCACGGCCGCCGAGGAGATCCGCGCAGACGTGCTCAGCCGCAACCTCGCCGACGGCTGCCCCCGCACCCCCGACCTGTATGCCGTGCTCCTCGCCGAGGAGGTCACCGTGCAGTCGGGGCGAGCCCGGGTGCAGGCCGAGTCGGCCGCGGTCCAGGCGCGGGTGCTCGTCGAGCTCGCCGCCGCCGACGCCGCCGTCACGCGCGGCACCGGCTTCCTCGACGAGGCGACCACGACCGTCCTGCGCACCCAGTTCCTCCAGGTGGGCGGCGAGGCCGAGGCCCTCTGGTGGGTCCGCCGGGGCTGACCGCCACGCGCTCACCGGGCCGCGCGGCTGGGCAGGCACCCTCGGCGTCGCTAGAGTCGCGCCATGCCCAAGGCGAGCGGGGTCCCGGCATACACCGTTCAACAGCTCGCTGCCTTCGTCGCGGTCGCGGACACCGGGACGATCGCCGCGGCCGCCGTGCGCCTGCAGTTGTCGCCGTCCGCCGTGCGCGCCTCGCTCGGCGACCTCGAGCGGGCCCTCGGGGTCCAGTTGGCCCTGCGACAACGGGCGAAGGGCGTCGAGCTCACGAGCGCCGGCAAGACCGTGCTGGCCAAGGCACGGGTCGTGCTCCACGAGGCCAACGAACTCGAGCTCGACGTGCGGGGCGAGCCGGGACAGGTGACGGGCGTCCTGCACGTCGGGTGCTACACGACCCTGGGACCCTCGGTGCTGCCGCCGCTGCTCGACGCCTTCCGTCGGCGCCATCCGGCCACCCGGGTGAGCCTGCGTGAGGACACCCTCGACCGCCTCCGCACGGCCGTGGACGCCCGCGACGTCGACGTGACGATCGCCTACGACATCGACCTGCCCAGGCACTGGAGCACGGTCCCCTGGCAGGCAAACGCCCCCCGGGTCCACCTCGCGGCCGATCATCCCCTCGCGGCCGGCGACGGGCCCGTCCGGCTGCGCGACCTCGCCGACGAGCCGATGATCCTGCTGGACGCCCCGCCGAGTCGTGAGCATGTGCTCGACATCTGCCGGACCGCGGGTTTCGAACCGCGGGTCGGGCTGCGGACGAGCAACTACGAGACGGCCCGGGCACTCGTGGGGCGTGGCCTGGGCTGGGCGGTCCTCGTCCAACGGACCGCGACCGACGTCACCTACGAGGGCCGCCGGGTCGTCGCCAAGGACGTCGTCGACCCGGCCCCGCCCCCCGTGCAGATCGTCGTCGCCTGGCCGCGCGAGGCGCCGCTGTCCCGATCGGCCCAGGCCTTCGTCCATCTCGTCGCCCGCACCGCTCAG
Source organism: Actinomycetes bacterium (assembly GCA_029552065.1). Lineage (GTDB taxonomy): Bacteria > Actinomycetota > Actinomycetes > Actinomycetales > Dermatophilaceae > Phosphoribacter. Next base: position 60,845 of record JAKPEG010000104.1, on the reverse strand, counting down.
AGCCGATGACGACGGGTCCGGCAAACGCACTCTCGTTGCGATTGTTTGGCGACTTATCGAACTTTTCAGCGGAACGGAGGGCCCTCACCATGATCGTCAACGGCCCCAACCACACGCAACTCCCCACCGGAAGGCACGGTAGACACTGATGACCTCCCTCCCCGCCCTGCAGACCGATCGCCCCGCCCTCGTCCTGGGGTCCGGACCGGTCGGTCAGACCGCCGCCCTCCTGCTCGCCGAGTGGGGCGTGCCGGTCGTCCTGCTCGACGCGCGCCCCGCACGCGATCCCATCGGCTCCAAGGCCCTGTGCCAGCAGCGGGACGTGCTCGACGTCTGGGACCACGTGGGCGCGGGCCGGCAGATCGCCGACGAGGGCGTCACGTGGACCCGTGCGGTCACCCTCTACCAGGGCCGCGAGCTGTTCACCCAGGGCTTCGTCGACCGGGGCCGCTCGCCCTTCCCGCCGTTCGTCAACATCGGCCAGAACCGCACCGAGGAACTCCTCGACGAACGCATCCACGCCAACCCGCTCATCACCGAGAAGTGGGGACACACCGTCGAATCGGTCGAGCAGGACGACCAGGGCATCACCCTCGTATGCCGCCTCGCCGACGGTTCGCTCGAGCGGGTGTCCGGGGCATGGTGCATCGCCGCACCCGGCAACAAGGGCCACCTCGTGCGCGACATGGTGGGAATGAGCTTCGAGGGCACGACCTTCGAGGACCAGTTCCTCATCTGCGACATCCGCACGACCCTGCCCGGATGGGAGCTCGAGCGGCGTTTCTACTTCGACCCCGAGTGGAACCCGGGACGCCAGGTGCTCATCCACCCGTGTCCCGACTCGGTCTATCGGATCGACTGGCAGGTGCCCCCCGCCTACGACGTCGACGCCGAGGAGGCCTCCGGCGCCCTCGAGGCACGCATCCGCAAGATCATCGGCGACGCCGACTACGAGATCGTATGGAAATCGGTCTACCGCTTCCACGCCCGCCAGGTCGACCAGATGGTGGCCGGCCGGCTGCTCATGGCCGGCGACGGCGCCCACCTCGTCGCACCGTTCGGGGCGCGCGGACTCAACTCGGGGGTGCCCGACGCCGAGAACGCCGCCTGGAAGGTCGCCTTCGTCATGCGTGGGTGGGCCGATCCCTCGCTCGTCGCGACCTACCACGACGAACGACACGCGGCCGCCGCCGAGAACCTCGAGGTCACCGCGGCGACGATGCGCTTCCTCGTGCCGCAGACCGAGGCCGAGTGGGCCCAGCGCCGCTCGATCCTCGAGGCCGCCCAGGCGGCTCCCGAGGACCTCGCCGTGCGGGCCCAGGTCAACTCGGGGCGAATGGCCGAGCCCTTCTGGTACGTCGACTCCCCCCTGACGACCGCCTCGGCCACCCACCCCTTCCAGGGACGTCCACCCAAGGGCGAGGACCCGGCCCCCGCGCCCGGCGTCATCGCACCGGACGTCACCGTCACGCTGGCCGGCGGCAGCAAGGCCCGGGTCCGCTCCCTGGCCCGTCGGGGGTTGCTCGTCCTCGTCGGCGCCGACCTCGACGCCGACGCCGTGCGTGCCGGGCTCTCGACGGTGGGCTGCCCGGTGACCGTCCTGGCCCTGACCGACGCCGACCCGGACGGGTCGGTCGCCGCCGCGCTCGGGTCCACCGCCGCCGAGGCCTGGGTGATCCGACCGGACGCCCACATCGCCGCCGTGGCGACGAGCGTCGACGAAGCCGTCGCGGCGGCATACCGTGCTGTGGGAGCCGTCCGCCAAACCGCGCCCACGGGCGCCTGAGACCTCGACCCGACCCCGACAGGCAAGGAGGCAGACATGGCCTACTACCGCAGCTCCGGCAACGTCCCGCACAAGAGGCACGTCCAGCACCGCGACCCCGAGGGCAAGCTCTACTACGAGGAGCTCATGGGTGAGGAGGGCTTCTCCTCGGACTCCTCGCTGCTCTACCACCGGTTCATCCCCGCGGCCATCCGCGAGACTCGGCCCTGGCAGTTGCCCGACCAGACGCTCGTGCCCAACGACCCCATGCTTCCGCGGCACTTCAAGACCCAGGACCTGCCGGCCTCGGGCGAGGGCATCGACCCGGTCAACGGTCGGCGGTTGTTGCTGGGCAACAACGACGTGCGCATCTCCTACGTCATCGCTCGCGACGCTTCGCCCTACTACCGCAATGCGATCGGCGACGAGCTCCTCTACGTGCACGGGGGCACCGCGCGGGTCGAGACGGTCTTCGGCGACCTCGACGTGTGGGAGGGCGACTACGTCATCGTCCCCCGGGCGACCACCCATCGGATCGTCCCGACCGGCGACGCACCGGTGCGGATCTACGCGATGGAGTGCAACTCGCACGTGACGCCGCCCAAGCGCTACCTCTCGCGCTTCGGGCAGCTGCTCGAGCACTCGCCGTTCTGCGAGCGCGACTTCCGCCCGCCGACCGAGCCCCGCCTCGTCGACGAACGCGACGTCCCCGTCCACATCAAGCACTGGCGGTCCGGGGCGCCCGGTGGCATCGCGGGCACGATCCACGTCCAGCCGCACCACCCCTTCGACGTCGTCGGCTGGGACGGCTGTCTCTATCCCTATGCCTTCAACATCTCCGACTACGAGCCGCTCACCGGGCGGGTGCACCAGCCACCGCCGACCCACCAGGTCTTCGAGGCGCACAACGTCGTCTTCTGCAACTTCGTCCCGCGCAAGGTCGACTACCACCCGCTCGCGATCCCGGTGCCCTACTACCACTCCAACGTCGACTCCGACGAGGTGATGTTCTACGCCGCGGGCAACTACGAGGCGCGGCGTGGTTCGGGCATCGAGGCGGGGTCGATCTCGCTGCACCCGATGGGACACGCCCACGGGCCGCAGCCGGGCGCATACGAGCGCTCGATCGGGATCGAGGCCTTCGACGAGACCGCCGTCATGGTCGACACCTTCGCCCCCCTGCTCATCGGCGAGGGTGCCCGCGCGGTCGAGGACGCCCGGTACCTGTCGAGCTGGAACGAGGACTGACCGCTCGGGCCCTTGCTTCCTCCTCCCGAGGCGATTTCCGGAGTAAGCGCTTGACTGTGCACTTTTCCTGTGACTTGAGGCCTGAGTTTCGGGAAACCCGCACACTTAAGCGCTTACTCCGGGAGAGGGGGGTGTGCGAGGGTGAGGCGCATGGGTGACTTCGTGGGTGCGGTCGACCAGGGGACGACGAGCACGCGGTTCATGATCTTCGACCACAGCGGGCGCGAGGTCGGCAAGCACCAACTCGAGCACGAGCAGATCCTCCCCCAGGCCGGTTGGGTCGAGCACAACCCGTGGGAGATCTGGGAGCGCACCCAGACGGTGATCGGGTCGGCGCTTGCCGCGACCGGTCTGGTCGCCTCCGACCTGGCCGCCATCGGGATCACCAACCAGCGCGAGACGACGATCGTGTGGGACCGGCACACCGGGCGCCCGTGGCACAACGCGCTCGTCTGGCAGGACACCCGCACCGCCGCGATCGCCGCCGCCCTCGACGCCGACGAGCGTGGCGCGACTATCCGGCGCAAGGCCGGCCTGCCCCCGGCCACCTACTTCTCCGGCGGCAAGCTCCAGTGGCTGCTCGAGCACGTCGAGGGCCTGCGCGCCGCCGCCGAGCGCGGCGATGCGCTCTTCGGCACCCCCGACACGTGGGTGATCTGGAACCTCACCGGTGGCCCGCACGGCGGCCGGCACGTCACCGACGTCACCAACGCGAGCCGCACGATGCTCATGGACCTGCGCACGCTCGAATGGGACGACGAGCTGTGCGGCTTCTTCGGGGTGCCCCGGGCGATGCTCCCCGAGATCCTCCCGAGCAGCGACCCGCAGGGGTATGCCGCGACGGCGGACTCCCACGCGAAGGCTTGGGGCGGGCAGATCCGGATCGCCGGTGACCTCGGCGACCAGCAGGCCGCGACCGTCGGCCAGGTGTGCTTCGCCCCCGGAGAGGCCAAGAACACCTACGGCACAGGCAATTTCATGCTCCTCAACACCGGGCAGGAGCTCGTGCACTCCCAGGCGGGACTGCTCACGACGGTCGCCTACCAGCTCGGTGACGCGCCCGCGGCATACGCGCTCGAAGGCTCGATCGCAGTGACCGGCTCGGCCGTCCAGTGGCTGCGCGACCAACTCGGGATCATCTCCGGCGCCGCCGACATCGAAGGGCTCGCCGCGCAGGTGCCGGACAACGGCGGCATGTACTTCGTGCCGGCCTTCTCCGGGCTCTTCGCGCCCTATTGGCGCTCGGACGCACGCGGGGCCATCGTCGGCATGTCGCGGTTCAACACCAACGCCCACCTCGCGCGAGCCACCCTCGAGGCGATCTGCTACCAGACCAAGGACGTCGCCGACGCGATGGTGAGCGACGTCGCCGCGAGCGGTGTGCCCTTCGACCTCACCACCCTCAAGGTCGACGGCGGGGTCACCGCTAACGACCTGTGCATGCAGATCCAAGCCGACATCCTCGGCGTCGAGGTCGTCAAGCCGGTCGTCGCGGAGACGACCGCCCTGGGCGCCGCCTACGCCGCCGGCCTTGCGGTCGGCTTCTGGCGCTCGACCGACGAACTGCGCGCCAACTGGCAGGAGGACCGCCGCTGGTCGCCGCGCTGGAGCGAGGCACAACGCGAGACCGGGTATGCCGGGTGGCGCAAGGCCGTCGCGCGCACCCTCGACTGGGTCTGAGCAAGGCGGCGCGCACGCGCGTGGACGTGGCGCGCGGCATACCCACCGGCGCAGCCGCGACGGGAGCCGCGGTGGCAGGATCGGAGCGAGGCGACCGCGCACGCGAACGGACGGGACGAGGAATGACCGCAAAGGTGATGACCGGCAACTTCTTCGAGGACTTCCGGGTCGGGCAGCACCTCGTGCACGCCACCCCCCGCACGGTCACCGTCGGGGATGCCGCGCTCTACCAGGCGCTCTACGGCTCGCGGTTCGCGGTGACGAGCGGCCAGACCTTCGCCCGCAGCCTCGGGCTCGAGCGGATGCCGCTGGACTCGATGCTCGTCTTCCACGTCGTCTTCGGCAAGACGGTGCCCGACGTCTCGATCAACGCGGTCGCCAACCTCGGCTATGCCGCCGGGGTGTTCGGCGAGCCCGTGCTGCCCGGCGACACCCTCACGACGACCTCGCAGGTCATCGGGCTCAAGGAGAACTCCAACGGCAGGACGGGGGTCGTCTACGTCCGCTCGACCGGGGTCAACCAGGACGGCGCCACCGTGCTCGACTACGTCCGTTGGGTGATGGTGAACAAGCGGGACACGAGCGCCCCCGCCCCCGAGACGGTCGTGCCCGACCTGCCCGAGTCGGTCGCCGTCGACCGGCTCGTCGTGCCCTTTGCGATCGAGCGCTACGACACGGCGTTGGCCGGCTCGCCCTATCTGTGGGACGACTATGCCGTGGGCGAGCGGATCGACCATGTCGACGGGATGACCATCGAGGAAGCCGAGCACATGATGGCCACCCGGCTCTACCAGAACACGGCGAAGGTCCACTTCAACCAGCACGTCGAGGGTCAGGGCCGCAACGGCCGGCGGATCGTCTACGGCGGCCACGTGATCTCGATCGCCCGGGCCCTGTCCTTCAACGGCCTAGGCAACGCCCTATCCGTCGCTGCGATCAACGGGGGCACCCACGCCAACCCGACCTTCGCCGGGCACACCGTCTACTGCTGGTCCGAGGTACTCGACCGGATGGAGCTGCCCGGCCGCACCGACGTCGGTGCCCTGCGGGTGCGCACGGTCGCCACGAAGGACCGGGCGTGCGCCGACTTCCCCCTGCGCGGGCAGGACGGGCGCTACCTGCCCGAGGTCGTCCTCGACCTCGACTACACGGTCCTCATGCCCCGCCGCTGAATCTGGCAGGCTGCATCGATGAGCACCCCGCAGGCCCTCTCACCGGCATACCGGCGCTCGGCGATCGACGAGCTCTCCAGCGGGCGGGAACTCGACGTCCTCGTCGTCGGCGGGGGCGTGACGGGGGCTGGCTGCGCCCTCGACGCGGTGACCCGAGGCCTCACCACCGGACTCGTCGAACAGCGCGACTTCGCCTCGGGCACCTCCAGTCGCAGCAGCAAGCTCATCCACGGGGGGCTGCGCTACCTGGAGATGCTCGACTTCGAGCTCGTCGCCGAAGCCCTCAAGGAACGGGGGCTGCTCCTCACTCGTCTTGCCCCCCACCTCGTGCGACCCGTGCCCTTCCTCTACCCGCTGTCCAAGGCGGTCGTCGAACGACCCTATGTCGAGGCTGGGCTCAGCCTCTACGACTCGATGGCCCGCGCCGCCAAGCACGACGCCGGACTCCCGTGGCACAAGCACCTCACCCGACGCCAGGCCCTGCGGATCTGCCCGGCGCTCAGGGCGACCGCGCTCGTCGGCGCCGTGCAGTACTACGACGCGAAGGTGGACGACGCACGGCATACGATGGAACTCGCACGCACCGCAGCGAGTTACGGCGCTCACGTGGCCAGTCGCGTTGCGGCGGTGGGCTTCCTGCGTCAAGGCGAGCGCGTGACGGGCATCCGGGCCCTCGACAAGGTGAGCGGACGCGAGTTCGACGTCCCGGCCAGGCAGGTCGTCAACGCGACCGGCGTGTGGACCGACGACACCCAGGCGATGGTCGGCGAGCGCGGACAGTTCCACGTGCGGGCGAGCAAGGGCGTCCACCTCGTCGTGCCGCGCGACCGCTTCCATTCGACGACCGGCCTCATCCTGCGCACGGAGAAGTCGGTGCTCTTCGTCATCCCCTGGGGCCGGCACTGGATCATCGGGACGACCGACACGGACTGGGCCTTCGACAAGGCCCATCCCGCGGCGACGAGCGCCGACATCGACTACCTCCTCGGCCACGTCAACCGGATGCTCGCCACGCAGCTCACCCACGCCGACGTCGAGGGCGTCTACGCCGGGCTCCGACCGCTGCTGTCCGGCGAGAGCGACCAGACCTCCAAACTCTCGCGGGAGCACGTGGTCGCCCACCCGACGCCGGGGCTCGTCGTCGTCGCCGGGGGCAAGTACACGACCTACCGGGTGATGGCCAGGGACGCGATCGACGAGGCGGCGCGCGGCCTCGGTGGCGGCATCGCAGAGTCGACGACCGAGACGATCCCGCTCGTCGGCGCGGTGGGCTACCAGGCGATGTGGAACCGGCGCGGTGCCTTGGCCGCCCAGTCCGGACTGCACGTCGAGCGGATCGAGAAGATGCTCATGCGCCACGGCGTGCTCACCGCCGAGATCCTCGACCTCGTGGCGGCGGACCGTTCCCTCGGGGAGCCGCTGCCCGGCGGCGAGGACTACCTGCGTGCCGAGATCGTCTACGCCGCCTCGCACGAGGGCGCGCTCCATCTCGACGACATCCTCGCCCGCCGGACCCGCCTGTCGATCGAGTCCTTCGACCGGGCCATCACGGCCTCCCGGCCCGCAGCCGAGCTCGTCGCCCCGGTCCTCGGCTGGGATGCCGCGGCGATCGAGGAGGAGGTCGAGCACTACCGACAGCGGGTCGAGGCGGAGCGGATGAGCCAGACGATGCCCGACGACGCGTCTGCCGACGCCGCCCGGCTCGCCGCCCCCGACGCGGGCTGAGAGATCTGCAACCGCTTGCACGGTGCTCTTCGGGCCGATTCACCGAGAATTCACCTGGGTTAACTGCCGCACGCACAGCACGGACGGGTTACAGTCGCGTCCTGGGGCCGCCCCGCGACCGGCAACGTCGCCATCGCGTGACACGCGGCCCCGCCAAACGTTGCCACACACACGGGGGATGTGGTCGCGGATTCCCGCCCGGGTGCGCCGCACAGGCGCACCCGGCAGGCATACCCACACACCGGCGGCCGTGTGAAGATTGGCCGGTGAGCGAAGCGCAGAAGAAGAGCCCGAGCCGCACCCAGCCCACGACGGACGCCTTCCGCGCCTTCGTCCGGGACGGCTGGGCCCCCCGTTCCACCGAGCTGCCCCCGCCCGCCGAGGTGGCCCGGTATGCCGCCGCCCGCCGCGCGCGGCTCAGCGCGGCATACCCGGGCTCGCGTCTGGTCGTCCCCGCGGGCGGCCTCAAGATCCGCAGCAACGACTGCGACTACGTCTTCCGCGCCCACTCGGCCTTCGCCTGGCTGACCGGGATGGGGAGCGAGACCGAGCCCGACATGGTGCTCGTCCTGCATCCAGTGCGCGACGCCGACGGCACCGACGCCGGGCACGAGGCCGTCGTCTACTTCCGACCGCTCGCCGGTCGGGACACCGAGGAGTTCTTCGCCGACACGCGCTACGGCGAGTTCTGGGTCGGTGCCCGCCCGACTCTCGAGCAGGTCCGGGCGACGTTCGGCATCGAGGCTCGGCACATCGACGAGCTGTCCGACGCTCTCGCCAAGGACGCGGGCACCGTCCCGCTCCTGCTCGTGCGTGACGCCGACCCCGAGATCGCCGCCCTCGTCGACAAGGTGCGCGCCGAGGCGGGGCAGCCCGCGAGCGAGGCGACCGCCGAGGCCGACGAGGGCCTGGCGGCATACCTCTCGCTCGCACGGATGGTGAAGGACGACTGGGAGGTGGAGCAGATGCGCGCGGCGGTGGCCGCCACCCAGGTGGGTTTCGAGGCGGTGATCGCGGACCTGGCCGGCGCTGTCGACCGGGGCCGCGGCGAGCGCTGGGTCGAGGGACTGTTCGGACTGCACGCGCGCCACACGGGCAACGGGATCGGCTACGACTCGATCTGCGCGGCGGGCGACCACGCGACGACCCTGCACTGGATCAAGAACACCGGGCAGGTGCGCCCCGGCGACATGGTGCTCCTCGACGCCGGGGTCGAGGTCGACAGCCTCTACACCGCCGACATCACCCGCACCCTCCCCGTCGACGGCACCTTCACCGAGGCGCAGCGCGAGCTCTACGACGCGGTGTATGCCGCGCAGCAGGCGGCCATGGAGGCGGTGCGCCCGGGGGCGAAGTTCTCCGACCTCCACGCGGCGGCGATCCGGGTGATCGCCGAGCACCTGCACGCCTGGGGGATGCTCCCCGACGGCGTCGACGTCGAGGCCACCCTCGACCCGGAGACGGGGATGTTCCACCGGCGCTGGATGGTGCACGGCACGAGCCATCACCTCGGCCTCGACGTCCACGACTGTGCGCTCGCGACGCGGGAGGACTACACCGACGCCGAGCTGCGCCCAGGCATGGTCCTCACGGTCGAGCCGGGGCTCTATGTCAAGGCGGACGATCTGTTGGCGCCCGAGCGGTTCCGTGGGCTCGGGGTGCGGATCGAGGACGACGTGCTCGTCACCGAGACCGGCTTCGAGAACCTCTCGGCCGGCATGCCGCGTACCTCCGGCGACGTGGAGGCGTGGATCCGGCGCGTCCAGGGCCGGATGTAACCGCTTGCCCGCCGAATCCGACCGCCCGGCGCACGCGGCCGGGGTTGTGGACGATTCTTCGATGTGATCTGACTCACAGGCGTATCGTGGGCGGGTCATCGCGGGAACCCAGTGGGGGACGCTGGTACCCGCGGTATCACCGGAGGAGCGCGGGAGCTCCTTCACCCATCAGATGTCGTATTGCGGTGTGAGCGGGAGGGCCCATCATGGTCAGCACGAACGAACGGGGGCACGTGGAGGTGCGCTGCGACCGGTGCCTTGCCGCACCGGTCACCCCGTTGGGCATCCGCACGTGGACCAGCCGCGAGGCCGCCCTCGCCGACCTGCTCGGCCCCGAACTGGCCTGGGAGCTCGTCGACGGTCGGCTGCGTTGTGCCACCTGCGCGCGGCGGGTCGGTTGCGAACGCACCGGGCACGCCTACGGACGGTGGGCCCCCGTGCCGGGGTCGCAACTGGCCTCCCGGGTATGCCGCCTGTGCGCCGCCGAGGACCACGCGCCCGGCTACGTGCTCGCGCGCGCCTCCGCCTGACCGCACCCCTTCCCCACCCGCGCGCGGTCGTCGGCGGGCCGCGGCATACTGCCGCGTATGCCGCTCGCTCGCGCCGGGCAGCTGCTGGGGGCCCGGCTGAATAGCTGATCGGGCGTCACCCGGCGCCGGGAGTGGGACCACCGGTGGAGTCCGCCGACGGAGCCTGCCCGGACGCCGGGCCCTCGGGCGGCGTTTCCCACGGCCGCGGGACGGCGATCCCCGCGGCGGCGAGGATCTCCCGGGCGCGCTGGGCGACCTTGTGCTCGGCCAGGACCTCGAACCGTCCGGGGACGATCCGGCTCACCGAGGTGAAGTCCCGCTGCCCCCGGGTGAGGCCATAGCCGAAGGCCGCCCAGATGGTGCCGAACACCGCGCCGAAGACCATCGTCGAGCCGACGACGGCCAACGGGCTGGTCGAGGATTCGAACATCGAGAAGATGAAGCCGACGAACAACCCGAGCCACATGCCGGAGAGGGCACCGCCGAGGAGGACCCGCCCCCAGGTGAGCCGGCCGGTCACCCGCTCGAGCTGGCGCAACTCGGTGCCGACGATGAGGCAGTTCTCCACTGGGAAGCCCTCGTCGGACAGGGTGTCGACCGCCTTCTGTGCCTCCGGATAGGTCGCGAAGACCCCGATCGACATCGGGTAGTCAAGGGCAAGCCCCGCGAACGGGACCCGGCTGCGGTTCGGATTCGTGCTCACCTCTGCAGTCAACCAGGTATGCCGCGTGCTGCGGGACCTCGGGACCCGCGAACCGCCGAACGAATCGCGCGATCGGGGCGCAGCGGACAGCTCGGACGGATGCGATGGGAGGGTTGCCTCGGCGACGCGCTCCAGGTGTGGCAGCAGCTGACAGGATCGCGAGCCAGGGTGGACTTCCCTCCCGTTGAGAGGGCTAGCATTGACGTCGCATGAGGGTTCGAAGGGCATAGACGCCACCTCCCGGGGGGGACGTGCGCTGTCAGGCGGTGTCCGGGATCCCGGTCGCAGACACCGTTGAACGTGCGGCCCCGCCCCGGGCTGCCCGAAGAGAGGTGTCCGGTTGAACCCCGAACACGACTTGGGTGGAGCGAGCGCACCAGACGGTCAGCCTGCTCCCGAGGAAGCGAACCCGCCGACGCGAGCCTCGATCCGAGCGCCCCGCAGCACCGTACGTCGGGCGGCATACCAGGGGCGCCATTCGCAACCGAGGGCGCTGGACCGTCGACTCTTCGTGGGCGCGGGTGTGACGGCGGCCGCGGGACTGGCGGGCATCGCCCACGCAGCCGGCGATCGGACCATACCGTCGTCGCCAGCCACACTCGAAGACGTCTCAGCTGCCGCCTTCGAACCCCTCGTCGAGGGATACCTCGAGGATTCGCCGTCGTTGGCGGCCGAGGCCGTGCTGGGCGTCGTCCTCGACGCCGACCACCGGCGCCGGGCCCCCGGCGCCGGTCCCCGCCGACCGAAGCCCACCACGCCCCGTCGCCCGGGGACGAGTTCGTCCTCCTCGTCGAGTTCCACCACGAGCGCGGCGCCCTCGACGAGCACGACGGCACCGCCCACCACCACGGCACCCCCGACCACCACGGCACCGCCGACCACCACGGCACCGACCACCACCGCACCGCCCACCACCACCGCACCCCCGACGACGAGCACGACGAGCAGCACCACCGCCGGGCCGCCGACCGGCCCCACCACGATCACCCGGCACCTGCTCAACCGGGCGACCTTCGGGATCCGCGCCGAGGAGAGGGCTGCGCTCGAGAGCATGGGCGTCGACGCCTGGCTCGCCGGCCAGCTCGACCCCGCGCTCCCCGACCCGGTCGGGGATGCCGTTCGGACGAAGTTCCCGGGTGCCTTCCCTCCCGCCGGCCAGGACGCGGCGGCCCAGGGGTGGCCTTCGTCCACGACCTCCGCCGCGTGCACCCTGGCCCTCCAGGCGACCAGTTCCCGTCAACTCTTCGAAGTGGTCGTCGACGTCTTCACGAACCTGCTCTACGTGCAGACGCCGGAGAAGACTGGGATCGCTGCACCGGACTACTACCTCAACGTCATCCGCCGGTACGCCTTCGGGCGCTATGCCGACATGCTCCAGGCGGCCATGCGGCATACCGCGATGCTCGTCTATTTGGACAACCACGAGTCCACCAAGGCCAGCGTCAACGAGAACCTCGGGCGTGAACTGCTCGAATTGCACACGGTCGGGGTGGCGGCCGGCTATACCGAGGCCGACGTCCGCAACAGCTCCTACATCCTGTCCGGGCGAGGGATGAACCCGGCGGACTGGGGGTTCCGCTACACCGCCGCCGACCACTGGACCGGCCCGGTGTCCGTCCTGGGCTTCTCCTCGGTCAACGACTCGGCCGCGGGTGGGCTGGCGGTCGGCGACGCCTACATCGCCTACCTCGCGAGCCATCCCGCGACTGCCCGGACCGTCGCGCGCGAACTGGCGACGCGCTTCGTCGCGGACAACCCACCCGACGCCCTCGTCGCCCGGATGGCCGAGGCATACCTGGCCAACGACACCCGCATCGTCCCCATGCTCACGGTGCTGTTCAGCTCGACCGAGTTCTGGTCCTCGTCCGGGGCCAAGACACGCAGGCCTCTCGAGGACCACATCGCCGTCGTCCGGCAGTTGGGGCCGGACCTCGGTTCCGACCTTCCGGCGGGGTTCGAGGCACTCTCGTGGGTGCTGAGCCGACAGGGTCACGCGCCCTGGGACTGGAGTGCCCCCAACGGATACCCCGATGTCGCGGCGGCGTGGCTGTCCCCGAGCGGCGTCTTCGCCCGATGGAACCTCCATTGGGACTTCGCTTTCGGCTGGACCGCCCTCAAGCCGGACCCGGCGAGACTGGCCGGTTTCCGCCCGACGAGTGGCCAGACCAATGGACAGTGGATCGACTCACTCGCCGATCGGGTGACCGGCCAGCCGTTGCCCGCTGCGGAGCGCTCCGCGGCGCTGGGCTATCTCGGCCTCACTGCCGATGCTGCGGCCGTCGGCAACGACGACAGCACCCGCCAGGCGCTCAACTTCGTCTGGGCGACGCCGTCCTTCCAAAACCGCTGAACGACGCCCGAGCCAGCTCAGGAGACACCTCCGTGGACACCAACACCCGCCCCCTCCGCCAGGCCTGCGCTGCCGGCCGAGGCGACGCGGAGACCGCGTCCGTCGCCCGGCGTCACACGAGCGGTGCGCTCGGTCGGCGCCGCTTCCTCGCCGGCCTCGGCGTCGCGGGCGGCGCGCTCGCCTCGCAGGTCGCGTTCAGCCGCGAGGCGTATGCCGCCCCGGCCTCCACCGGGACACTCATCGCGATCTTCCTACGCGGAGGCCTCGACGGACTCGCGACCCTCGTGCCCGCCGACGATCCGAACCTCGTCCCGGTCCGGCCCGGCCTCATCATCCCCTCGTCGACCCTCGTCCCCATGGACCGCGGTTTCGGTCTGCACCCCGCGCTGGCTCCGCTGGCCCCGCTGGTCAAGGCGGGGCGGGTGGCCGCCGTGCCTGCCATCGCGACCCCGGACCTCAAGCGCAGCCACTTCGAGGCTCAGGACTGTCTCGAGCGCGGCGGGGTGCCGAGCGCGAGCACCGGCTGGCTCGACCAGGCCGTCACCCTGCTGGGGCCGGGCACCGCCCTGCGTTCCATGGGGATGGGCACGCGGACCGACCGTGCCCTGCTCGGTGCCAATCCCAGCCTCACCGTGCGACGGCTGGCCGACATGGTCTTCGACGGTGATGCGCCGTTCGTCAGCGCGATGTCCACCCTCTATTCGGGGACGGCGGGTCTGCAGGCCGCACAGGTTCGACTTGCGGTCGAGTCCTATGCCCAGATCCGGACGCTCGCCGGTTCCGCGCCCAGCGCCGCTGCCCGGGGCTATCCGGGCACCCTGTTCGGCGAGCAGATGGCCGACCTGGGCACGGTCGTCAAGGCCGGAGCCGGCCTTCGGGTCGCCACGATCGACCTCCACGGCTTCGACACCCACGATGCCCAAGGAGCAACGTTCGGCACCCTGAGCGACCTGCTCGGTGAGGTGGCCGGATCAGTGGCCGCCTTCTTCACGGACATCGGTGCGGCCGTCGACACGACCACCGTCCTCGTGATGAGCGAGTTCGGTCGGCGGGTCGAACAGAACGGCAACGGCGGCACGGACCACGGTCACGGCGGCGTGGCGATGGTCCTCGGCGGCGGAGTCAAGGGCGGCGTCAAGGGCGCATGGTCCGGGCTGGCCCCCGCGGCCCTCGACAACGGCGACGTGCCCGGCAGCAACGACTGGCGCAACCTCTTCGGCGAACTACTCGTCAAGCGTTTCGCGCTCACGACCTCGCAGGCGTCCTCGGTCCTGGGCGGCTGGACGGTCACGCCGATAGGCGTCATGGTCTGACCGAGGCCCAGGCTCAGCCCTTGAGCTTGTAGTCCTCGAGCAGTCGCCGCCCGATGATCATCTTCTGGATCTCGGCTGTGCCCTCGCCGATGAGCAGCATCGGCGCCTCGCGGTAGAGCCGCTCGATCTCGTATTCCTTGGAGTAGCCATAGCCGCCGTGGATGCGGAAGGACTGCTCGACGACGTTGGCGCAGTTCTCGGCCGCGAGGTACTTGGCCATGCCGGCCTCGAGGTCGTTGCGCTGGCCCGCGTCCTTGAGCTTGGCGGCCTTCACCATCATCTGGTGGCTGGCCTCGACCCGCACCGCCATGTCGGCCAGCCGGAAGAGGATGCCCTGGTGCTCGGCAATCTTCTTGCCGAAGGTCACCCGCTGCTGGGCATAGGTGATGCCCAGCTCGAAGGCCCGCATCGACACCCCGCAGGCCCGGGCGGCCACGTTGACCCGGCCCACTTCGACGCCGTCCATCATCTGGTAGAAGCCCTTGCCCGGCACCCCGCCGAGGATCTGCGCGTCGGTCGTCCGGTAGCCCTCGAAGACCAGTTCGGTCGTGTCGACGCCCTTGTAGCCCATCTTCTCGATCTTGCCCGGCACGGTGACCCCCGGGGCGGTCTGCCCGAAGCCGCTCTCCTTCTCGACGAGGAAGGTCGTCATGTTCTTGTAGACCGACGGATCGGGCGCAGCCCCGGTGTCCGACTTCACCAGGACGGCGACGAGGTTGGACGAGCCGCCGTTGGTGAGCCACATCTTCTGGCCGTTGATCGTCCAGCCGTCGCCGTCGGCGTCCTTCACGGCCTTGGTCGAGATCGCCGAGACATCCGAGCCGAGGGCCGGCTCGCTCATCGAGAAGGCGCCGCGGACCTCGCCGGTGGCCATGCGGGGCAGGTAGCGCTGCTTCTGCTCCTCGGTGCCATGCTGCAGCAGCATGTAGGCGACGATGAAGTGGGTGTTGATGATGCCGCTCACCGACATCCAGCCGCGCGCGATCTCCTCGACGCAGAGCGCATAGGTGAGCAGGCTCTCCCCCAGCCCGCCGTATTCCTCGGGGATCATCAGCCCGAAGATCCCCATCTCCTTCATCCCGTCGACGATCTCCTGCGGGTATTCGTCGCGGTGCTCGAGCTCGGTCGCCACCGGGATGATCTGCTCGTCGACGAACTGCTTGACCAGCTTGAGCAGTTCCTTCTGGTCGTCGGTCAGGCCGTCGGTCGTCTGCAGCCGGGACATTCGTCTACCTCGCGTTCGCGTGTTCGAAGGGGGCTAATGGCGAGTATGCCGTGGCGCGCCCCCGTCGGCCCGTGGCCCCGGTGTGAGTCCCGGCATACCCCCCCCTCTCCACGAGTAACCGCTTGACTGGTCACCTTTCCCGTGACTCAGGGCCTTGGTCACGGGAAACGCGCTCAACTGGTCACTTCTGCGCCGGGCCCAGCGGACGAAGACAGGAGGTCGAAAACAGGAGGTGGCATGACGGTGCGGCCATCTACCGTTGAGGGGCCATGGCCATCACCACGAAGCCCGTCCCCGCGTCCGCCGCCGCCGCGCGACCGACCGAGGACCCCGCCCGCGAGGTGACCTGGCGACGACTGCGGCACCCGGCGGGCGCGCTCGCGCTCACCGTCCTCGTCGTGGGCGCCCTCGCCCAGGCACTCGGATCGGTGGTGGCCGGGCGCCTTGCCGAGACCCCGTCGACCGGCCTGGTCTGGTGGCTCGCGCTCTGCCTCGTCGGGGGGGCACTGTTCGACACCGGCGGCCGCTTCCTCTGGGCCGGGGTCGTCGACCGGGCCGAGGGACGGTTGCGCACCGACGTGCTGCGGGCAGCGCTGGCCCAACCCCTCTCCGCGCTCACCGAACAGGCCGTCGGCGAGGTGCTCGACCGCGTGGACGACGACACCCGCGAGGTGGGTGCACTTGTCCGTCAACAGGCGTGGATGGCCCTACGTGCCGCGGCCGGTGCGATCCCCATGTGGGTCGTGGCCGGGCTCACCTGGTGGCCGGCCTGGGTGCTCTTCCCGATCGTCTGCCTGGCGGCCTGGTTGGCGATGCGCAGCGTGTTGCCGGTGATCGCCGGGCTCAAGGTCCGTGAAGAGGCTGCCTGGACCGACCATGCCGCCGCGCTCGAAGAGGGCATCGCCGGACGTGACGACCTGCGCACGAGCCTGGGTCAGTCCTTCGCGATCAGCCGCCTCGTCACGCTCTCCGCCGAGATCCACCGTCGCTTCCTCGCCGTCATCCGCCAGGAGCGCAGGATCCTCCTGCGTGCGGTGCTGCTGCTCAACACCCTCCTCGCTGGGCTTGCCATCCTCGGGGTCGCGTTCGCCACCCGTGGGGCCGTGTCGGTCGCACAGCTGGTGACCCTTTTCCTCGTGACGAGCACCTTCGTCGGGGTGGTCGGTCATGTCGCCGAGCAACTTCCCGACCTGCAGGCCGGCCTCGGAGCGGTGCTACGCCTGCGTGAGATGCTCGCCCTCCCCTCCGAGCCCGGCGGCGGGCGTGCACTGCCGAAGGGGCCGCTCGACCTGCGCTTCGTGGAGTTGCACTTCGCCTACCCCACCGGTGTCTTCGCCCTCGAAGGGGTCACCCTCACCGTGCCCGCCGGTCAGACCCTCGCGCTCGTGGGCCGGACCGGCTCGGGCAAGTCGACGCTCGCCTCGCTCGTGTCCCGGGCGGTCGCCCCCGAGCGCGGGAGTGTCTTCCTCGGCGGCACCGACGTGCTCGACCTGGACCTGCAGGCCCTGCGCAGCGCGGTCGGCGTGGTGACCCAGCGCACCGAGATCCTCGCCGGCACCCTGCACGAGAACATCACGATGTTCGCCGAGGAGCCCCGCACCCGCGTCCAGGCAGTCGTCGACGAGCTCGGGCTCGGCGAGTGGGTCGACGGGCTCGACAAGGGACTCGACACGCTGCTCGGGCCGGGCGGGACGACGCTGTCCTCGGGCGAGGAACAGTTGGTGGCCTTCGCGCGTCTGCTCATCCGTGACGTGCGGGTCGTCGTGCTCGACGAGGCCACCGCACGCATGGACCCGGTCACCGAGTCGCGGATCGTCGCCGCCTCCGAGCGGTTGTTGTCCGGGCGCACCGGCATTCTCGTAGCGCACCGGCTCACGACCATTCGTCGCGCCGACCTCGTCGCGGTGCTCGGTGCCGGTCGGCTGCGCCAGTTCGGCCCCCAGGTCGGGTTGGCACAGGCTCCCGGCCCGTTCCGCGACCTGCTCGGCTCCTCGGGTCACGAAATCGGATCCGACGGGTTCGCCCCGGCCGGGTCCGCCGTCGCGACACCGCCCGCGGGGCTGTCCGGTCCCGCGACCGACGCAAACCCCGGCGGCGAGGGAGTCGGCAGCGCCCGACGCCGCGGGCCGGCACCCGACCGGCCAGCCACCGGCCCGGGACCCTCGCTCACCCGCGGAGTGCTCAGCCTCATCGGTGTGCGGCCCTGGTGGGGCCTGTATGCCGTCGCGCTCTTCCTGCTCTTCTCACTCACCGGAGGATCCGGAGCGATCACCGGTCTCGTCTGGGGGCGCACGGTCGAGGCGGTCGCCGCCGGGACCAGCCCGTGGTGGTGGGCTCTGGCGACGGTCCTGGTCATCCTCGTCGGCCCCTTGCTCCTCGCGGAGGCGATCTCGCGCTACCCGCGGTGGTGGGTCGAGACCCTGCTGCGGGTGCGGCTCAACGTCCTCGTGGGGCAGACCCGCACCCACCGGCTCGAGAAGGTCCCGCCCGGCGAGGTCGTCGCACGGGCGATGGACTCCGACCGCTATGCGCGCTACGCCGACCGCTGGGTCGACATGGTCAACGGCCTCGCCGTCGTCCTCGTCACCGCGGTCGCGGCGCGCTCGGCGCTCGCCGGCTTGGTCCTGCTCACGGTGCTCGTCGCGGCGTCGGTCACCTCGTTCATCGGCCGGCCGATCGCCGGCCGATCGGCCACCGTCGCGGCGGCGGCCCGGGCCCGGTTCGGCCGTGCCCTCGTCTCGGCCCTCGACTCGGCCCAGACCGTCAAACTGGCCGGTCGCACCCCCGAGGTCACCGCGCACCTGCGCCAGGTCGACCACGGTCGCGTCGAGGCCGCCGTCCGCGAACACCGGGTCCAGGCGGTGCTCGACGGCGTGCCCGGCATCATGGTGCGCGTGGGCGCTGTCGGTGCGTGGGCCGCCGTGGTCGCCGACCTGTGGGGCTTGGCGACCGCCCTGCTCGTCGTCAACGCCGTCAACGGCTTCGAGTGGTTCGGTCGGGTCGCCAGCGCCGTGGTCACCGAGGCCCCGGGCACCCGTTCGTGGCAGAAGGCGACCAGCCGGATGGCGGGCGGGGTCGACCTCATGCGCCTGCCCGAGGGGGTCGACTTGCTTACCGGCACCGCTCCCCCACCTCCGGCCATCCGCAAGGTGCCTCTCCAACGGCTCACGCTGCGCGACCTCACCGCTGTCCACGAGGACGGCACGATCGGCGTCGAGGATGTCGAGCTCTCCATCGCGCGCGGCGAACTCGTCCTCCTCCTCGGACAGGTGGGCTCGGGCAAGTCGACGCTCCTGCGGACCCTCGCGGGACTCACCGACTACACCGGGTCGCTGCGCTGGAATGACACCGAGGTCCATGACGCGGAAGCGTTCCTGCGTCCCGGACAGGTGGCCTACGTCGCCCAGGTTCCCCGGGTGATGTCCGGCAGCTTCGCCGACAACGTCCAGCTCGGCTTCGGCCGCGACTTCGACGGGCCGGTGTCCGATGCCCGGCTGAGCATCGACGTCGACACCGCCGGGGGTCCGGGCGCCCTCGTCGGCCATCGCGGGGTTCGCCTGTCCGGTGGCCAGGTCCAGCGACTTGCGCTCGCACGCGCGCTCGCCGCCGACACAGAACTGCTGCTCGCCGACGACGTCTCCAGTGCTCTCGACGCCCGCACCGAGATCGAGCTCTGGCAGGCGCTGCGCGACCGCTCGGCTACCGTCGTCGGCGCGACCTCCAAACGCGCGGCCCTCGAGCGAGCCGACCGCGTCGTCGTGCTCGAGGGGGGCCGGATCGCCGCCACCGGGCCCTGGTCCGAGCTGTCCTCCGCCTGGGGCCACCTCGCCGGCTAGCGCAAGGCCGGGTCCGTATGCCGCGCGGCCGGGCCGGCCGCGCGAGCACGCTCAGCCCTGGTGCTTGGCGGCGTTGAGCCGGGCGAACTGGGCGTGGAACTCGGTGAAGGCGGCGAATGCGCGCGGACCGTAGACCGTGGCCGGGCCGCCGTTCATGAGGATCGCCACCCCGATCGCGTCGGCCGCCTCCTCGAGCGTGGCCCCTGCCCGGGCCGCGCCGCGGGCGTGCGAGGCGATGCAGCCGTCGCACTGCTTGCTCACCGCGATCGCGAACGCGATGAGCTCCTTCGCCTTCGTCGGCAACGCCCCGTCGCCGAGGGCCGCCTTGTGCGTGTGGGCGAAACCGGCATACACCTCCGGGATGAGCTCCCGCAGGGCGGCCGTCTCGTCCCGCAGCCCGTCGAGCACCTCTTTGCCGTGGCTCATCCCAACTCCTCGTCGCCGGCGTCATCGATGAGCCGACCCTACTGCCAGCCCCGGTCGCGACCAGGGCAACGGACGAGGGCAACGGCGACGCCTTGCGCACGGCGGGTCAGGCGAAGATCGGCCCCACCGCCGGGTATGCCGCGGTGAGCAGTCCGCGGACGACGGACAGTCCCGGGGTGGGATCGGCTCCCGGCGACTGGAAGCCGGTGTCCAAGAGCATGGGCTTGCCCCACGCGGTGAGCGGCTCGATCGTCGAACCCCGGGCCGCTCCCGAGAGCGCGTCGAACCAGTCCGCCCGGCCGTAGGTGACGTCCCCGCCGATGCACACGAGTTCCACCCAGGACGGGTCGGCCAGGCACACCGACTCGTAGGGGTCCGCGTGGTGACGCTCGAGCACGACCAGGTCCGCGGGCCGACCGGCGCTGAGCGAGCCCAGGTGAGCCTCGAGCCCGGCGACCCGCGCGGCCACCGAGGTCACCATGGCCACGAGTTCGGCGGCCGGGAGGGGACGGCCCTGGCGTGCCAGCTCGCGCCGGGCGACCTTGAGCTCGGCGAGCAGGCTCGTCGAACCCGAGGGCAGCCAGTCGGCGCCGAGGGCGACCGGCATACCGGCATCGAGGGCGACGGAGGCGAGCGTCGTCTCGCCGTAGAGGCGCAGGTTGGACTGCGGCGACCAGACGAGCCGGCAGCCGGCCGCAGCGACCGTGCGCAGGTCGTCGGCCGAGAGCGCCGACCCGTGGATGATGTTCGTGGCCGCCGTGGCCGCCCCGAGGTCGAGGAAACGGGTGAACTCCGAGGCCGAGCGCTCGTCGCCACGCACCCCCTCGGCGAGGTGGAGGTAGAAGGCGTCGACCTCGCCCGCGGCGACGCCGGCGAGCACTGTGCGCAGCCGTGGCATGTCCCGCGAGGACGCGCTCGGCAGATCGATCATCGCGCGTGCCCGGTGGGCCCCGAAGGCCCACAGGTCGAGGTTGCGCACGAGCGGCTCGCGCGTCGCGGTGCTCGCCGCCGAGGCCCCCTGGATGCCCGTGACCCCTCCCACGAGGGCGCGGACCTCGGCATAGCGGGTCTGGGTGCCGGCCGGCACCTGGGTGAGCAAGACGTTCTGCGGGTCGCGGACGAGGGCGTGATAGGCGTCGGAGGCGCGCCACCGGTAGCGGTTGGCGTAGAGCTTCGGCGGCTCCCACGCGGCGAAGACGTTGAACTCGGGGTGCCCGTGCAGGTCGAGCAACCCCGGGAGAATGACCCCGTCGGTCTCGTGCACAGGCACGCTCGTGGGCTTGCGCCGCGAGACGGCGTCGACGACCCCCTGGGCCACGGTGACGTAGCCGCTCGACCACGCGCCGTCGGGAGCGATGACCGCGCCGTGCAGGGCGAAGGGCATCGGCGGCAGTGCGCGCGGGCGGCTCGGCGGGGGCCCCACAGGTTCGGTGACGCCCCGGGCATAGGCCCGCGCGAAGGCACCTCGGTCACTCATCCTGCGCTCCTCCCTGCTCACCGGCGGCCCGCGCGGGGCGCCGTCAATCTCACCCCAGCGGCGGCCAGGCCCGGTATGCCCTGGGCACGGTCACCTGGATCGTCGCCCGCTTCGCTTGGGCGTCCTCGCCCGTCCGCGTCGCCCACGAGCGCAGATCGAGCCACCACGGTGGCGAACCGGCGGGCAGGTCGACCTCGGGGATCGGCGCGAGGTCACCCGCACGCCAACCCGACTGCACGGCATACGGAGTCGTGTCGACCGGGCCTTCGGGGGTGACGTGCGCGGCGAGCGCGGGCAGCGCACGGTTCCAGTCCTCGAGGAGGATTGCCGTCGTCTCCGAGAGCTTCTTGCCGCTCGCCCGCGCGCTGCTCTCCGGATAGGTGGGATGGCGGATCGCGGCCAGGTGCAGCCCCGCGGCCGCGCCCGGCTGGGTCGCCGCCCACATGTCGTATGCCGTGTGCGCCAGCTGCCCGAGGGTGACGACCGCGCTCACCTGCGAGCCGACGAGTAGGGCGTCGAGCCAGGCATTCCGATATGCGGCGATGGCCGGGTCCTTGGCATGCCGCTGGCCGCCACCCTGGCCGAAAACGCTGTAGAGGAAGGTGTTGACCAGGACGTAGGACCGCCCGATCCCCACCTTGGCCAGCAGCCCCTGGACCCGCTGGCCCGCCTCACCGACGAGGATCCGCCGGGCGATCGACTCGTGCGTGGCCGGGTCCTGGCCGAGCACGAGCACGCGTGCGCTGCCGTCGAGCCGACCGCGGTGGAAGATCGGCCCCCATTCGACCCGGAAGTCGCCCGCCGGGTAGACGTCCTCACCCGGGTATGCCGCGACCAGCCCCGCGAAGGGGGCCACGGCATACCCGGGGCAGCTCTCGTGGCTCATCGCAGACCCCGACCGGTCACCAGGGGTCGCCGATGCCGGACTTCTTCGCCTTGGCCGGGCCCTCGAGGGTGGGACGCTGGTCGAAGTCGCCGGCCCGCAGGGAGGCCGTGAGGGCCTTGTGGATGTCGGCCCGGGACGCGCTCGGGTCGGCGGCGAGCGCCTTGAGCAGGTAATAGGTGAAGGCACCGCTCGCGCGGCCGTCGAAGGTCGCGTCGGCGGAGGTCTGGTCGGCCCGGCAGCCGGCGTAGAGGACGGGGCGCAGCGCGGCGGGCACGGCCCGCATCGCCCCACTCACGCCGCCGTGCGAGGGCAGCGCGCTGATCTCCTTGAGGCCGATCGCGGTAGGCGGCGGGAGGAACTTCGGGCGCCGGCCGGAGAGCAGGTCGAGCGGCTTGAGCCCGCTGCCGGAGTGACACGTGTCGAGGAATGCCTCGAAGAGCACACCCTTGGGCAGCGTCGTGAGCAACACCCGCAACTCGTCGTCGACGATGACGGTGTCGGCGTCCCACTGGTTGCCCGACTGGGCGATGTCGTGGCAGGCGAAGGCCTCGTCGGCTCCGTCGGCCTCGTCGCCGTCGGTGTCCGGGACCTGGGTGCCGTGGCTGGAGAAGCTGAACACGAGGTGGTCGCCGGGCTTGGCCGCCTTGACCATCGAGGTGAGCGCCCCCATGACGGCCACCTTCGTGGCGCCGGCATCGGTGAGCACCGTCGTGGCCCGGGCCGTGAAGCCGCGTCTGCGCAGCATCGCGGCCATGTCGTTGGCGTCGTTGACGCAGCCGTTGAGCCACGAGGCCATCGGCAGGTGGGCGAACTGGTTGATGCCGACGCAGACGGCGCGTTTGGCCATGGGAGGGTCCTTTCGGGTCGGTGCTGAGGGTGGAGGGTGGACGGTGGCGCGATCGTTGGGTGGTCGGGTCGGTGGCTCAGGTGGTGACGAGGACGGCGTCGGGTCGGGCATAGACGGCATACGCGAGCCAGGTCGCGTCGCCGGCGTCGCGCGCCGCCTCACGGGCCGCAGCGGCCGCGACGGCAATCGTGTCGCCGGCGAGCAGCCGGGTGTAGAGGGTCTCGACGAAGTCGCGGGCGGGCGCCTCGCCGACCGACCAGAGACAGCCGATGTATGCCGCCGCCCCGGTCTCGAGGAAGGCCCGAGAGAAGCCCCCCATCGTCGAGAGCCCCTGTCCGCCGCGGGCGACCTGGCAGGCGTTGAGGACGACGAGCGGACCACTCCCGTCAGTGGCGCGAAGGCGGGCGTTCTGGGCGACGGCGGTGGCCGAGAGGTAGTCGTGGGAGACCTTCCCCCGCACGAGTCGTCCGGCGAGCAGGACCTTGGCAGCCTCGGCGTCGGTGGGGTCGGCCATCCCGTGACCGCTGAAGTGCAGCAGGTCGAAGCCGCCCTTGCGCAGCAACGCGGTGACCTCGCGCCCGGTCCCCTTGGGGGCCTGCGCACCGAACCGGTCGTCGAGGAAGGTGGCCTCCCGGGCTGTCTCGGCAAGCACGAACTGGGGGTCGGCATAAGACGGGCACAGGGCCCACACCTTGCCGGCCCGAGCCCGCAGCGTGCGACGCGGGAATCCGGTGTACTGCCAACGCACGAGCCCCCGCTGGCCGAGGAACATCGGCTCCTTCGGACGCGGCTTGCCCACCTGCTTGAGGTGGACGAGCTCCCACGGGAGGTAGGCCTCGTCGGTGAGCAGGACGAGCGGCGCGAGGTTGTCCCGCTCCGCCCAGAGCAGCCGTTGCATGGGTTCGGGGAAGAGTTCGTCGAACAGTTGGGCTCCGCGGTCCTGCAAGCCCTGCAGGTATGCCGCGCCCGCACCGTGGTCGGCCCAGAGCCGGGCGAGGTCACGGTAGAGCTCGCTCACGTAGCCCTCGCGGTCGTGCAGCGGTGGGGACTCGTAGCGCTCGAGCAGGCCGCGCCGCGCGGCACGCACCGTGTAGATGAGCACGGTGTCCTCGCCGCGACGACTCTCCAGGACCTCGAGCTGGACGAGGTCGTCGAGTTCGGGCGTGTCCCCTCCCGCCTCGAGCGTGCCCGTGGCAACCGCAGGAGCGGGTGTCCGCCGACGCCGGGGGGCTGCCGCCACCGCTGTGGCACGCACGGTGAGCATGCCGAGCGGCACCGCGCCGTCGCGGACGATCACCCCGACGGTGATCGGTCCGGCGGCCGTGGGCACTATCTCGAAGGTGACCTGGTTGGTGCCGCCTCCGGCAGGCAGGGCGAATTCGTCGCGATCGGGACCGGCGATCGTCACGTTGGCCTTGGGCACGACCTGCACGGACAGCGTGCGCCCGGGTGTCGCGAGGAAGGTCGTGGCGTCGCCGGCGGACCCCACGGCTGCCTCGATCTCCTTGCGGGACAGGATGACCCGCAGGGTCGCCGGTGCGCCGACGAGTGGTTCGGCCGGCAGCTCCCCCCGCAGGTGGGCGGTCACCGGGTCGGCGGGAGCGGGCTCCGGCGGTTCGGCGCGCTGACCGTTGGTCGGCCGCTCGGCGGCCGGCTCACGCCTGGGGGCACGCCTGCCCCGGGTGGCGGACTCACGACTGCGAGACTTCGTGGGCTCCGATCGGGTCGGGGCCGGAGTGGGCACGTGGGTAGGCACGGGAGCGGGCGCTGGGGCGGGTGGCGGAGCCGCCTCCTCGGCGAACTCGGGCGCGGGCTCGGCACCCGCCTCGGCTCCTCGATCGGACCAGTCGAGCAGCCAGGATCGCAGGGTCTGGACAAACTCGTCCTGGAGGAAGTAGTTCGTGTGGTAGACGGTGTCGTTGCTGCCGAAATCCTTACGGCCGCATACGAATCCCCCGACGGCCTCGTCGATGGCCGACATCGACGAGGTGTCGACGACGAGATCGTTGGCCTCGCGGAAGATCCGGTCGGCGAGGCCCTCGGCGAGCCGCCCCAGCAACTCCTTCGGGAACTCGTGGGGGCTCTGGACGAGGTCGTTGAGCGTGACGTGGAAGTCGCTCGTGACGACGTACCACGCCGTCCCGGGGCCCGGTTGACCCGGCTGGGTCCGGTTGAGCTCGGTGACGAAGGGTCCGTCGGGACGCATCGCGGCCAGCCCCGGGACGCCGACCTCGTCGACCATATAGGCGCCGAGGTACTTGACGAAGGCCCCGAGTCCGCGAACAACGCCGGCGATGAGGCCCGAAACGAGGACACCACCCGGCAGGGCGGCGAGCACGCCCGCACCCACCATCGTGAGATTCGTCGTGAGGTCGACGAGATCGTTCCAGCGCTGCGCCTGTGCCAGGTGGGTGCCGCCGTTCGTGGCGGCGACGAACACGACCGTGCCGACCCCGCCGTTCCACCCCGATCCGGGCAGCACCGATTCGGCGAAGCTCCGCGTCGTGAGCCCACCGCGGCTGTGGGTGACGACGTCGAAGGTGACCCCGGTCGTCACCGAGGAAACCCGCGCGAGCAGGTCGGTCGCGTTCACGAGCGGGTCGACCGACAGCGTCGGGTGGTCGAAGCCGACGACGGCGTCGTAGCGGCCGAGCAGGTCGGCGAGCAGCGCCTTGCCCTCGGAGGTGACCCCGAGCGCCCCGAAGGCGCTCGCGGTCGTGGAGAAGGTCCCGTGCACGAGCAGGAGCACCCGCGCATCGGGACGCAGACCCAGCTCCTCGAGGCGGTCCAGATGCGTCCACGTGCCGGGATCGGGCGCCGCGATGTGGACGAGCCCCGGCTGGACGTGACGCTCGAGGAAGCTCACCGCGTGGCCGACGAGCCACGGCGCGGCAAACTTGAGCACGACCACCCGCAGGGCGCCGGAGAGCAGGTCGCCGAACATCCCGCGCGGCCGGGTGCCGGTCGGCAGCGCCCGCGAACGACGAGTCGGGTATGCCGCCCTCGTCACCGCAAGGTCGACCTCGAAGTGCACGTCCCGCTTCTCGCCCGGCAGCCCGCGGGTGCGCCGGGGTGCCCGCCTCGTTGTCGATGCGCCCAGAGCCGCCGACCGCGCTGCCCGTGACGAGGTCGCGGGTGCCGGTGCAGCGGGCAGGTGCCAGGAATAGCAGCCGTCCTGCTCGACGAGCAGGACGGCGTCCTCGTCCGCACCGACCTGCAGGTCGAGCGCGACGACACCAGGCGAGGCCTGGTCGATCCCCCGGGTGCGCCGCGGGGCGAGGCGAAGCTCGCTCATGGGTTCGAAGTCGTTGTCCCGCAAGGCATCCAGCAGCATGGCATGGGTGTCACCGGGGTCCAGCGAGCGCTCCTTCGACGGCACGGTCCGCGCCATCGAGTGGCTGTCCGGCCAGCTCACCCGCAGGGTTCCTCGGTCGAGCCGCTTCTCGGGCACACCGTCTCCTTCGTAGTCGAGGGGAGAGTCCGCGCCCGGCGGTCGCGGACGGCACCGGGCGCGCATCACCCGGCGATGCCGCGACCCCCGCACGAGGGGCCGACAGGGACAACTCTCTCGCGGGAAGAGGAGCCGATGGGGCCAAACGAGATACAACCCGCCGAGCGATTCGGAAATCCGTTGCGATCACGCCGGCGAGCCGACACGCTGGTCGGGCACGACGGCATACCAGTCGCCGCGGAGTCCCGAGAGCGAGGAGGACGACATGTCGCACACCGTCCGGGGGGTTGCCCCCGTCCTGTCCTTCCACCACTCGGAGTCCACCCATGCCTTCTGCCCTGCCCGGCGAGGACGCCCGCTTCGCGGCTGACTCGCATCCTGACGCCCCGTCCGAGGGCGAGCGCTGGTCCACCTGGGACGGCGCCAGCCACGGACCCAGTCCCCGACCCGACTGGGTCATCACCGCACTCGGAGCAGTCGACGCCGACCTCGGCGTGCTCAAGACCGGCAAGGAGGCGGACGTCCACGTCGTGCGCCGGTGGGTCCCCGACGGCACCGACGAGCCGACCCGCGACGTGCTCATGGCGGCCAAGCGCTTCCGCGACAGCCGCCACCGGATGTTCCACCGCGATGCCGGCTATCTCGAGGGTCGCCGGGTCCGTCGCTCACGGGAGAACCGCGCGATGGCGCGGCGCACCGAGTTCGGCAAGGAGGTGATCTCCGGTCAGTGGGCCTTCGCCGAGTTCGAGACCCTCGGGCGACTGTGGGCCGCCGGCTTGCCAGTGCCCTACCCGGTGCAGTTGGACGGCCGGGAACTGCTCATGGAGTTCGTCGGCACCGACGGCCTGGCCGCCCCACGACTGGCCCAAAGCCGGCCAGACGCAGGGCTGCTCCCCGAGCTGTTCACCCAACTGCGGGTCGCGATGCTCGCGCTCGCCGATCTCGGCTGGGCCCACGGCGACCTCTCGCCCTACAACGTCCTGCTCCACGGGGACCGACTCGTGCTCATCGACTGGCCGCAGATCGTCGACGTCATCGGCAATCCCAACGGTTTCGCCTTCCTCGAGCGCGACGCGACGACGATGGCCTCGTGGTTCAGCCGGCGCGGTTATGCCGTCGACCACGGGGAGTTCTTCGCCGAGTTGCTCGCTGCCGCGACCTCGCGCTGGTGAACCACGAACTGGCCGGCCACGGTTCTGCCCGCGGCCGGGCCCACGCCTTCCCGCTTCCCCTCCCGCTGACCCCTCCCCCTGACCGTCCCTCCGGCGCTGTGCCGAACGTGCGCGAAGACGCACGATCGGCATAGCGGGACGGTGCACGGCAGGATGTGACCGGCCGATCGGCCGCCCGCGTCAGTGCTGGGCGGTGATGGTGTCGATGGCCTCGCGCGTGGCGAGCACCTTGCGGGCGGTTGCCACGTGAAGGCTCTCGACGAGCTGACCCTTGTAGGTGACGACGCCCTTGCCGTGGGCGAGCCCGTCCTCGAACGCGGCAATGAGCCCGTTGGCGTCCTCGACCTGCTCGTCGTTCGGCGCGAAGGCGTCGTTGCACGGCCCCACCTGGTCGGGGTGGATGAGGGTCTTGCCGTCGAAGCCCATCGCTTTGCCCTGCGCGCACTCGGCGGCGAAGCCCTCGGGGTCCTTCACGTTGTTGTAGACCCCGTCGACGATGACCACACCAGAAGCCTTCGCCGCGAGGATCGCGATGCCCAGCGCCGACAGCAGCGGTGCCCGACCGGGCACATGAAGGGCGTCGAGTTCCTTGACCAGGTCGTTCGTGCCCATGACGAGCACGGCCAGACGGTCCGAGGCCGACGCGATCCGGGCCACATCGAGGATCGCCTTCGGCGTCTCGATCATCGCCCACAACTTCGTGTGGTCGGGCGCGTGGAAACGCTCCATGGCCCGCACCAGGTCGTGGACCTCCTTGCGGGAGTTGACCTTCGGCACCACGATGCCGTCGGGGCCGGCCTTGCAGGCCGCCATCATGTCGCCCCAGTGCCATTCCGTGCCGAAGCCGTTGACCCGGATCGTGAGCTCCCTGCGCCCGTAGTCGCCGGAGACCACGGCGGCGCACGCGGCCTGTCGCGCCGCCTCTTTGGCATCGGGGGCCACGGCGTCCTCGAGGTCGAGGATGAGCGCGTCGCACGGGATGCCCTTGGCCTTCTCCAGGGCCCGCTCGTTGGACGAGGGCATGTAGAGCACCGACCGCCGCGGCCGGTATGCCGGGTGCTCGGTCACGGTCTTCTTCTGGGCCATCGCGGCGTCTCCTGTCGCGGGTGGGTCATCGAGCGGGCGGTCGGGTCGTGTGTCGGGGGATCGTCGGGGCGGACAGCGGTGGGCGAGCGGATCAGTCGGCCGGGGCGGCATACAGCGCCGCGAGCTCGGGATCGGTGGCGGCCAGGCGTTGGGCCAATTCCAGCATGACGAGGCACTGCTTGAGGCTCGCGTCGTCCTCCATCTTGCCGTCGAGCATGACCGCCCCCGTGCCGTCCCCCATCGCGGCGACGACCCGGCGTGCGTGGGCGACGTCGACGGCCGACGGGCTGAAGACCTTCTTCCCGATCGTGATCTGGGCCGGGTGCAACGACCACGCGCCCACACAGCCGAGGAGGAAGGCGTTGCGGAACTGGTCCTCGCAGGCGACGACGTCCTTGATGTCGCCGAACGGGCCGTAGTAGGGGAAGATCCCCGCCATCGCGCAGGCGTCGACCATCCGGGCGATCGTGTAGTGCCACAGGTCCTGCTGGAAGATCGCCCGGGGCGCCGCAATGTCGGTCTCGCCCGCGGCGTCCTTGGGCGGGTCCTCGCGCACGAGGTAGCCGGGGTGTCCACCGCCCACGCGAGTGGTCTTCATCCGTCGGTCGGCCGCGAGGTCGGCCGGACCGAGCGAGAGTCCCTGCATGCGCGGGGAGGCGAAGCAGATCTCCTCGACGTTGGCCATGCCGCGGGCGGTCTCGAGGATCGCGTGGACGAGGATCGGCCGGGTGAGCCCGGCGCGTGCCTCGAGCTGGGCGAGCAACCGGTCGACGTAGTGGATGTCCTCGGGTCCCTGCACCTTGGGGACCATGACGACGTCCAGCTTGTCGCCGATCTCGGTGACGAGCGTGGTGAGGTCGTCGAGCACCCACGGGCTGTCGAGTGCGTTGACCCGGGTCCACAGCTGGGTGAGGTCACCGAAGTCGGTGTTCTTGCCGATCTCGACGAGCCCGGCCCGCGCGGCCTCCTTGTTGTCGGCCTTCACCGCGTCTTCGAGGTTGCCGAGCAGCACGTCGACGGTCCCCACCATCTCGGGGATCTTCGCCGCCATCTTGGGGTTGCTCGGGTCGAAGAAGTGGATGACCCGCGACGGGCGGGCGGGGACGGCGCGCAGCGGCATGGGGGCGCCGACGGCGAGGGGGGCGTAGAAGTCCTTGGGGTGGCGCATGGCGCTCCTTCGCAGGCGGGGTGGGACGCGAACAGGCCTGAGTTGCGACGCTAGCAGCGGGGCACGCCCGACCGTTATGACGCGGGCCACGCCGGGTCGTGCGCCCTAGGCTGGTCGGGTGGGCATCGACGTCGGAGCCGCCGTGCGAGAGCTCTACGCGAGCTCGGGTCTGCTCTGGGTCCAGGACGGCCGGCGCACGTATGCCGTGTGGTTCGCCTGGGTGCCCGACGCGCCGGGCGGCGCGGCGGCATACGTCGTCAACGGACCCGGCGAACAGGCCTTGCCGTGGCTGCCGGACGAGGTGGTCGTCGTCGTGCGCGACCCCTCGACCGGGGGGCGGGTGCTGCGGCTGCGTGCGCGCCGTGCCCTCGTCGAACCCGGGAGCGACGAGTGGACGACGGCTTCGGCGGCCCTCGCCGCCAAGCGGCGCAACGGCGACGAGGACCAGCTCACCCGCTGGCGCGAGCGTTGCACGATCACGGCCCTGCGGCCCTACGGCGCACCGCTGGCACCCGAGGACCCGTCGGCCGCCAGCGGTGCAACTAGCCTGGCCTGGTGACCCTGCCCCCTCGCCTGTTCGCCGCGCGGCTGGCCGGGCTGCCGGTGTTCGACCCGCTCGGGGACCCCGTCGGGCGGGTCCGCGACCTCGTCCTGCTCCTCGGCGGGCGGTCGACCAAGGGCCCGCGGGCCGTGGGCCTGGTCATCGAGGTCGTCGGCCGCCGCCGGGTCTTCGTGCCGGCCACCCGGGTCACCTCGATCGCCCCGGGCCAGGTCATCACGACCGGCCTGGTCAACCTGCGCCGCTTCGAGCAACGCCCGGACGAGAGCCTCGCCCTCGCCGAGGTCGTCGGTCGGCGGGTCGTCGTGCACGGCGCCGAGGGCCCAGCGGAGGCCGTCGTCGAGGACCTCGCCATCGACCTGCGCCGCAAGAACTGGGTCGTCACCAAGGCCTTCTGCCGACTGCCCCCTCCGGCCGGCGCCGGGCCGCTCGGCCTGCGCTTCGGCGGTCGCTCCCGGGGGGAGACGAGGCTCGTGGACCTCGCCGACGTCTCCGGGCTCGAGCGGGGCATCCAGGGTGGCGACGCCGGCCTGCTCGTCCAGGCCTACGAGGGATTGCGCGCGGCCGACCTCGCCGAGGCGATCCAGGGGCTCACCCCGGACCGGCGGGTCGCCGTCGCCGCCGCCCTCGACGACGGCCGGTTGGCCGACCTGCTCGAGCAGCTCCCCGAGGACGACCAGGTGGCCATCCTCAGCGAGCTCGACACCGAGCGGGCCGCCGACGTCCTGGAGATCATGGAGCCCGACGACGCGGCCGACCTGCTCGGCGAACTTTCGGCCGATCGGCAGGAGCAGTTGCTCGCGCGGATGGAACCGGACGAAGCCGCACCCGTGCGCCGGCTGATGAGCTACGACGAGGACAGCGCCGGCGGCCTGATGACCCCGGCGCCGGTCATCCTCGGACCGGAGGCGAGCATCGCCGAGGCGCTCGCACTCGTGCGCCGCGAGGAGGTGCCGACCACGCTGGCGACGACGATCTTCGTCTGCCGACCCCCGCTGGAGACCCCGACGGGCGCCTATCTCGGGCTCGTCCACATCCAACGGCTGCTACGCGAGCCGCCGCACACCTCGGTGGGATCGGTGCTCGACAAAGTGAAGCCGCTGGCCCCGTCGGCACCGGTCGACGAGGTCCATCGGCGGTTGGCGGCATACGACCTCGTGGCGTTGCCCGTCGTCGACAGCGCCAACCACCTCGTCGGGGCGGTGACCGTCGACGACCTGCTCGACCACATCCTCCCGGACGACTGGCGCGGCCGCGGTGGGCAGAACCGTGCCTGAACTCCGCCCACGCCGGGGCGGGCGCGAGCGCTTGCCCCGGCTCGACCAGCCGGTGGAACGGCGGCGCCTCGCGCTCCCGGTCGCTCCCATCTCGCAAGAGCGCTTCGGTGCGTGGAGCGAGGCCTTCGCCCGCTTCATGGGCACGGCGCAGTTCCTCGTGGGGATGACGGTGTTCGTCGTCGCCTGGCTCGCGTGGAACACGCTCGCGCCCGAGCAGTGGCAGTTCGACCCCCGCACGCTCAACTACACCCTGCTCACGCTCATCCTCTCGTTGCAGGCCTCGTATGCCGCCCCGCTCATCCTCCTCGCGCAGAACCGCCAGGCCGACCGCGACCGGGTGGCCCTCGAACAGGACCGGGATCGCGACGAGCGCAACCTTGCCGACACCGAATACCTCACCCGTGAGGTAGCGGCCCTGCGGATCGCCCTGCGCGACGTGGCGACCCGTGACTTCGTCCGCTCGGAGCTACGCGACCTGGTCGAGGAGCTGGAACGGGAACGCGCGTCGGCCATCAAGGCGGCCAAGGTGAAGGCCCGGGCGAAGACGAGGGCCAAGGAGCGGGCACGACAACGCGCGAAGGCCGGCAAGGTCGCCCGCGCCGCCGAGAAGGCCGCCCGCGCCGCCGAGAAGGCCGCCGACCGGCCCGCTGACGACGTGTTGCCCGACCCCGGAGCGCCCGGCGGCGCTGCGGCCGCCGGGTGAACGGTGGTCCGTGGGGGCGGAGCCGCGGCATACGATGGCGACCATGTCTGCCGTCACCCGACCGACCCAGGACGACCTGCTCACCGCGCTCGCGCGGGTGAATGACCCGGAGATCCGCAAACCGATCACCGAGCTCGGCATGGTCAAGTCGGCGACCTGCGACGACGCCGGGCGCGTGCTCGTCGAGCTCTACCTCACGGTGGCCGGTTGCCCGCTCAAGGACACCCTCCGGCGCGAGACGACGGCCGCGGTCGCGGGGCTGGCCGGGGTGACCGAGGTCGCGGTCACGCTCGACGTGATGAGCGACGAACAGCGCGCCGCCCTGCGGACCAAGCTGCGCGGCGGTACCGCCGAGCGCGAGATCCCGTTCGCCAAGAGCGGCTCGCTCACCCGGGTGTATGCCGTGGCCAGCGGCAAGGGCGGCGTCGGCAAGTCGTCGGTCACCGTCAACCTCGCCGCCGCGATGGCTGCCGACGGGCTCAAGGTCGGGGTCGTCGACGCCGACGTCCACGGCTTCTCGGTGCCGCGGATGCTCGGCGTGACCGGCCGGCCCACCCAGGTCGACGACATGATCCTGCCCCCGCTCGCGCACGACGTGAAGGTCATCTCGATCGGGATGTTCGTCCCCGGCAACCAACCGGTCGTCTGGCGCGGCCCGATGCTCCACCGGGCGCTGCAGCAGTTCCTCGCCGACGTCTTCTGGGGAGACCTCGACGTGCTCCTGCTCGACCTGCCCCCGGGCACCGGTGACATCGCGATCTCGATCGGCCAGCTGTTGCCGACTGCCGAGATCCTCGTCGTCACCACCCCCCAACAGGCCGCAGCCGAGGTCGCCGAACGGGCCGGCTCGATCGCCCTGCAGACCCACCAGCGGGTGGTCGGGGTCGTGGAGAACATGTCCTGGCTCGAGCTGCCCGACGGTTCCCGGCAGGAGATCTTCGGCTCCGGCGGCGGTCGGAGCGTGGCCGACTCGCTCACTCGGTCGATCGGTGCCGAAGTGCCCCTGCTCGGTCAGGTCCCGCTCGACACCCAGCTGCGGCTCGGCGGCGACGAGGGCACGCCGGTCGTCCTGCGCGATCCCGACTCCCCCGCCGCCGTGGCGCTGCGGGCGGTCGCGCGGGGCCTCTCGCAGCGAGCCCGCGGGCTCTCCGGGCGCAGCCTCGGGCTCAGCCCGACGCGCCGCTGAGGCACCGCTCGCGCACGGCGCGTCACCGCCAGTCAGCGCTCAGGTCGCCTCGCGGTCCCAGGGCGTCGGGCGCGTGGGGTCGTATGCCGCCTCGGCAGTCGAGCCGCCGGCCTCGGCCGGGCCGTTCCACGGCTCGGCGAGGGCCTCGCGGACGATCCGCCGCGGGTCGTACTGCCGCGGGTCGAACTGCCGCCAGTTGACGTCGTCGAACTCCGGCCCCAACTGGTCACGCAGCTGTGACCGGGCGCCCTCGGCGAGGGTCCGGAGCTGACGGACGAGTTGGGCCAGGCGCGAGGCATAGGCGGGCAGGCGCTCGGGCCCGAGGACGACCACCGCGACGACGGCGAGGATGATGACTTCCCAGCCGTTGATGTCGAACACTGGGAGCCTCCTTCTCGCCGTCGAGGGCCGTGGGTGGGTGCTGCTGTGCGGCCCCAGTATCCCCGACCGGCCGGTGTCGCGGGTCGGCGGCTCAGCGACCCAGCTGGTCCACCCGCGCGGAGGCGACCCGGGCGACGTAACCCTGGGTGACCACCCTCGGGTCGGGAAGGCCGCCGAGGAAGGCCACGCCTGCGCTGATCCCGGTCGGCAGCACCGCCCGGGGGGCTGGGGAGACGCTCACCGTCGCCTGCGTGACCGGGGCCGCCCCGAACGACCAGACCGCGGCCGTCGACGCGCTCGCGGCGAGGCCGACGAGGGCGGCCATCCGGCGGGTGGACCGGTGCTGGGCAGGCGTCGACGGCGGCAGCACGGGCAGCCGCAGCTCTCGGGCGGGCGCCGGTGCCTGCGGCACGGGCGGGTCAGGCTGAGGGTCGGCGACCGCGGCAGCAGCCACTTGGAGCAGGAGCGCGTGCAGGCCTGGCGAAACCCCCGGCTCGGGGGCGGCACGCAGCGAGGCCAGGACGCGCCGTTCGGCGTCGACGGCATACCGGCAGTGTTGGCAGACGAGGACGTGCCGGTCCCAGCCGAGCAGGTCGCTCGCCGGAAGCCGACGGTCGACGTAGCCGCTCACTCGGTCGCCCAGATGCCGGGACATCACGCTCCTTGGCGCGCGGGTGCGGACAACGACGGCAAGGGTATGCCGGGGCGAGACGCCGCACGGGGCCCGGTCGTCGCCGGGGTGGGGGCACGGTGGGCGAGCGACTCGCGCAACGCCGCGCGCCCACGGTGGATCCGCGAGCGGACCGTGCCGAGCTTGACGCCCAGGGTCGCGGCGATCTCCTCGTAGGACAGCCCCTCGATGTCGCAGAGGACGACCGCCGCGCGGAACTCCGGCGCGAGCGCGTCGAGCGCCCGCTGGATGTCGTCGTCGAGGTGGGTGGCGTCGTAGACCTGTTCGGGACCAGGCTCGCTCGTCGCCATCCGCCCGGCCGCGTCCTCGGGGAGCGCGTCGAAACGGATCCGTTGCTTGCGGCGCATCCGGTCGAGGAAGACATTCGTCGTGATCCGGTGCAGCCATCCCTCGAAGGTGCCCGGCGTGTAGGAGTGCAGGGACCGGAAGACCCGGACGAAGACGTCGTGGGTGAGGTCTTCGGCGTCGTGCGGGTTGCCGGTAAGCCGGTAGGCGAGGCGGTAGACGCGCGCCGAGTGCTGGACGACGATCTCCTCCCAGGTCGGCGGCGCCCAGGGCGCGTCGGCGTCCGCCCGTGGCTCGCCGGTCGCCGGCGTGGCCGCCGGGAGGGTGAGGGTGTCGGTCACGAGTGCCTCAAGCCTTTCGTCGTCTGTCGGTATGGACGTCTGGACGTGGTCCAGGGTTCCCGAGGATGTCACGAGTCGACTGTGAGGCACCTGAGGATCCTCTGGCCATCCGGGAGGACCCCGGATCGACCCCTACCCTCCCCCGGATCGGACCCCCACGCCTCTAGGGTTTGTCCATGAGCGCCAACCGGATGTCCAGCCTGGCCTATGCCGAGGACTTCGTCGCCGAGGACCCCGTCGCCGAGGCGGCGCGCCTGCGCGGGGAGGAGTTCGGCGCCGCCCCGGTCGCACCGGCCGTCGGGGCCGTCCTGCGGATGCTCGCCGCCGCGCTGCCGGCCCGGGCGGTCGTCGAGATCGGCACGGGGGCCGGCACCTCGGGCCTGTGGCTGCTCGCCGGTATGCCGCCCGACGGTGTGCTCACGACGATCGACGTCGAGGCCGAGCACCAGCGTGCCGCCAGGGAGGCCTACGCCGCCGCCGGGGTCCCGCACACCCGCACCCGAGTGATCACCGGCCGGGCGCTCGACGTGCTCGCCCGGATGACCGACGGTGCCTATGACCTGGCCTTCGTCGACGCCGAGAAGTCCGAGTATCCCGCCTACGTGGCCGCCGCGACCCGGCTCCTGCGTCCCGGGGGGGCGCTCGTCCTGGACAACATGCTCTGGCACGACAAGGTCGCCGACCCCGCCGCCCGCGACGAGGTCACCCGTGGTCTGCGCGAGCTGGGCAAGGCGATCCGCGAGGACGAAGGCTTCCACACGACCCTCCTGCCGGTCGGTGACGGGCTGCTCGTGGCGGTCAAGCGCTGAGGCGGGCGGACGGCATACCGCGCGAAAGACCCGTGCCGGGGCGACCTGGCGCCATGCGAAGGGCCCTCGACTCGGCGAGTCGAGGGCCCTTCGAAAGTGGGAGAAGCTCAGGAAACCCCGTCACATCCTTTGATGGCGTCGCGCAGCGCGGCCGCCTCGTCGGGCGTCATCTCGACGACCAGGCGTCCACCACCCTCGAGGGGCATGCGCAGGACGATCCCGCGCCCCTCCTTGGTGACTTCGAGCGGACCGTCCCCGGTCCTCGGCTTCATCGCCGCCATGGGTTCCCCTTCCTCGGAAACACGGGCCGACGTCCTCTGGTAAGCCACCGCGCACGCGGCGGACGGACGGCCAGAGACCATTATCACGCGTCGCACCCACTGTGACGAAATCGACGTCGGGCACGATGGGACCCATGACCTCCCCCGACGCGGCCCCCGCTCCCGTCCTGCTGCACGTCGCCGACGGCGTGGGCACCGTGACCCTCAACCGTCCCGACGCGATGAACTCCCTCGACCTGCAGACCAAGGAGGTGCTCGTCTCGGTCGTCGCTCAGGTGGCCGCCGATCCCGAGATCCGCTGCGTCGTCCTCACCGGTGCCGGCCGGGCGTTCTGCGCCGGCCAGGATCTCAAGGAGCACATCGAGGGCCTCAAGAGCGGCGACGAGGGGCTGGGGGCGACGGTGCGGGCGCACTACAACCCCGTGGCGCTCGCGCTCGCGACGATGGACAAGCCGGTCGTCGCGGCGATCAACGGGGTCGCGGCCGGGGCGGGGGCGTCGATGGCGATGGCCGCGGATTTCCGGATCATGGTGGACACCGCGGGGATGAACCTGGCCTTCGCCGGGATCGCGCTCTCCTGTGACACCGGGTCCTCGTTCTGGTTGCCCCGGCTGGTGGGCATGGCCAAGGCCAAGGAGCTGCTCCTGCTGCCCCGGACGGTCCCCGCGGCCGAATGCCTCGAGCTCGGTCTGGCTACGTCGGTCGTGACGGCCGGGGACTTCCCGGGGGCAGTGGCCACCCTCGCCGCGCGGCTCGCCTCCGGTCCCACGCGCGCCTACGGTGCGATGCGCCGGGCCGTCGCCT
This sequence comes from Actinomycetes bacterium, assembly GCA_029552065.1. Classification (GTDB taxonomy): domain Bacteria; phylum Actinomycetota; class Actinomycetes; order Actinomycetales; family Dermatophilaceae; genus Phosphoribacter. The sequence continues at coordinate 23,690 of JAKPEG010000104.1, read as the reverse complement.
TCAGCGCGGTGCACGACCTCGCCGAGGCGCTGGAATTCGAGGCCGACCGGATGAACGACACGGGCTACAGCGCCGACCACATGGCCGCCGTCGACGCCTTCCTCGCCAAGCAGAAGCCGGTCTTCCACGGCCGGTGAGCGGGCCCGCGCGGGCCGGCAGCCGCTCGGGGCTCAGGGGGCCCAGTCGGTCGGCGGGGTGAACAGCCAGAGCACGCTCACCCATTTCCACTGCCACCAGACGAACAGGACGGCCAGGACCCCGAACCGCACCCAGGTCGGCACCCAGCGCCCCCTCCCCCGCGCGCCGGCCACCCCGAGGAACACGGCGAGGTAGGGGAACATCGGCAGCAGGTAGCGGGGGGTGCTCGTGCCCGGGGTCTGCGCGGCCATGACATAGGCGGCATACACGAGCGGCCAGGTCCGCAGCTCCGGTCCCAGCCTGCTCGCCCACGGGCCGGCCATCCCGGCGACGAGCAGGGCGACGAGCACGACGAGCGCGGGCAGGGCCCATTCGCCGAGATAGTAGGGCGGGATGGTGAGCCACGGCTCGAAGAAGCGCACCGTCCCGCCCGCCGACCATGCGCCCATCGTCTGGACGTATGCCGTGGCCTCCCCCGTGCCGAGCCATGCGATCGCGGGCCAGAGCAGCCCGGCCACACCGCATCCGACGAGGGCGGCGACGGCCTGGACGCCTTCGCGCACCGTCAGCGGCTCCTGCGTGCGACGACGCCAGCGCAGGACGAGCGCGACCATGGTGACGACCCCGAGCGGGAGTGCGATCGGTCGGGTCACCCCGATGAGCAGGGCCAGTCCGGTCGCCACGAGCCACCGCTCCCGGCGCAGGGCGAGCAAGTAGCCGCAGAGCATGAGCATGGCGAGGGACTCGGTATAGCAGACCTGCAACGCCGGCGAAGAGGGGAAGAGCGCGTAGAGGGCGACGACGAGCAGGGCGCCGACCCGCCCGAGGGGTTCGGCGAGCAGCCGTGCCATGAGCACCGCGGCGGCGAATCCGGCCACCAGGGCGAGGGTCGAGCCGACGACCGGGAAGGACCCTCCCGTGAGCGCCATGACAACACGGGAGAGGAACGGGAAGAGGGGGTAGAAGGCCCACGGGTTCTGTTGGACCGAGCCCGAGGTGTCGCGGGGCAGGGTCGAGGGATAGCCGTCCTCGGCGATCCGGCCGTACCACTCGCCGTCCCAGATCCGGGTGAATCCGAAATAGCCGACGCGCTCCCAGTCGGTCATCGCCGCGGGCTCCTGATCCGGGGCGACGATCGCGAGGAAGACCGCGGTGAGGATGCGGGTGATCCCGTAGAGATAGACGACCTGCACGGTGAGGTTGCCGCGGAACACCCGATCCAGCACCGCCTCGGCCCGCGGGAAGACGGGTGCGGCGACGGAGGTCACGGCACTACCCCGGCCCGATGGCAGCCGGCCAGGTGGTCGTCGACGAGCCCGCAGGCCTGCATCGCGGCATACATCGTGGTCGGCCCGACGAAGACGAAGCCGTGCGCCTTGAGTGCCCGGGCGAGCGCCGTGGACTCGGGGGTGCTCGCCGGCAGCTCGGCGAGACTTTGCAGACCCGGGCCCGGGCGCGGGGCCGGGGCATGCGCCCACACGAGCGCGTCGAGACCGCCCTCTGTGCGCAGGTCGACCACCGCCTGGGCGTTGTGGATCGCGGCGTCGATCTTGCGGACGTTGCGGACGATGCCGACGTCGGCGAGCAGGCGCTCCCGGTCCGCCGGACCGAAGGCGGCCACCGCCACCGGGTCGAAGCCGGCGAACGCGGCCCGGAAGGCCGGCCGTTTGCGCAGGATCGTGAGCCAGGACAGTCCCGATTGGAATGCCTCGAGGGTGAGCCGTTCGAAGAGTGCCGCCTCGCCGCGTACCGGAACCCCCCATTCCTCGTCGTGGTAGGCGAGGTAGTCGACCGCGCCGGTCGCCCACCCACATCGGGGTATGCCGTCCGCCCCCGTGACGACGTCGGCCCGGCTCATGCGCGGGCCAGCATCTCGTCGACGGCGGCTCGGAACATCCGGCCCACGGCCAGATCCGTCGCCGGGCGCGCGAGGGCCCCCAAGGCATGGGGTCGCAGGGTGATCTCCTCGGCCCAGCGGACCCCCGTCTGCGCCGGCCCGACGGCCGTGAGGGTGACCCGCGCCCAGCCGCCCAGGACCCGACCGGTCTTCACCACGGCATACTCGGCGGTGGCCGCATCCGGCTGCGGCGGAGACCAGCTCGTCACGGTCATCGCATCGACCAGGCGCAGCGGTCCCAGGGCGCTCACAGCCCGGAAACCCCACCCGACGCACGGCTGCCCGGGATCGGTCTCGACGCGGGTGAGCGGCAGCCGGTGGCCCGCGACGTCGCTCACGACGGCCCAGACGGCCGTCAACGGCCGCTGGACCGTGCGCTCGACGAGCACGGGAGCCATGCCGGTCAGGGGAGGTGCTCGGGGGCCTCGACGACGCCCGCGTCGACACCGCTCGGGCTGCCCTCGGACGTCGCCGCCAGCCGGGCCTGCAGGCCGTCGATCTCCTGGGCCAGCCGGCCGATGACCTCGTCGACCTGGTCCATCCGGTAGCCCCGCAGCCCGGTGTCCAGCCGGATCGCCTCGAGGTCGGCGTGGGTGAGCGACCCCTCGGGCAGCGGTAGGTAGGACAGCGAGGTCGTCGGCTCGGCGAGCGAGCCGTCGATCCGGCCGAGCACGGCCGCGACGGTCAGCCCGACGAGGACGACCGCGAGGACGAGGACGAGCCAGGTCATCCGCGTGCCTCCCCGTCGCGGACCTCGGTCCGCACGGCGGCTGCCTGCAGCGAGGTCTCGTGCGCGAGGTGACGGTCGGTCGAGACGATGAGCCGCACGGCCTCGTCGACGTCGTCGGTGACGAACAGTCGGGCCACGTCGGCCTCGTCGATGGTCCCCCACTCGGCGAGCGTCGAGCGCATCCAGTCGAGCATCCCGGCCCAATAGTCGGTGCCGACCAGGACGACGGGAAAGGCGGTGATCTTGCGGGTCTGGACCAGGGTGAGTGCCTCGAACAGCTCGTCGAGGGTGCCCCACCCGCCGGGGAGCACGACGAAGCCCTCGGCGTACTTGACGAACATCGTCTTGCGGGCGAAGAAGTAGCGGAAGTTCACCCCGAGGTCGACGTAGTCGTTGAGCCCGGTCTCGAAGGGCAACTCGATGCCCAGCCCCACCGAGGTGCCGCCGGCCTCGAGTGCCCCGCGGTTGGCGCCCTCCATGAGCCCGGGACCGCCGCCGGTGATCACCGCATAGCCCGCCTGCGCGAGCGCCGCCCCCACCCGCCGCGCGAGCTGGTATGCCGGGTGGCCCTCTCCCAGCCGCGCAGAACCGAAGACGCTCACCGCCGGGCCGAGCTCGGCGAGCGCGCCGAAACCCTCGACGAACTCCGACTGGATGCGCATGACCCGCCAGGGATCGGCGTGCAACCAGTCGGTGGAGCCGCGACTGTCGAGCAGCCGCTGGTCGGTCGTCGTCGCGGGCACACGGCGGCCGCGGAGGGTGACCGGCCCCTTCTGGTAGTCGCGTGGACTCACGCGGCCCACGCTACGCGACGCCGCCAGGTGCGCCGCGCAGCCACCGGAGCATGGCCGCCTCGGCCGCGGCATATTGCCCGATGGGTGCCCGCTCGTCGTCCATGTGCGCGAGCAGCGGGTCGCCGGGGCCGAAGTTCACGGCGGGCACGCCGAGCCGGGCGAATCGGGCGACGTCGGTCCAGCCCTCCTTCGCACGGACCGGCAGGTCGAGGGCGGCGACGAAGTCGCGCGCGGCGGGCCGGTCGAGCCCCGGCCGGGCCCCGCCGGCATTGTCGAGCACCTCGACCTCGAAGCCGTCGAAGACCTCGCGCACATGGGCGACCGCCTCGTCCTCGCCCCGGTCGGGGGCGTAGCGGTGGTTGACCGTGACGACACACGAATCGGGGATGACGTTGGCCGCCGTGCCACCGCCGATGAGCACCGCCTGGAGCGCCTCCCGGTAGGCCAGCCCGTCGACCTCCACCACCCGCGCCCGGTAGGCCGTGAGCCGCGCGAGGATCTCCCCGGCGTCGTGGATCGCGTTGTGCCCCATCCACGGGCGGGCCGAGTGCGCGGCGATCCCTGTCGTGCGCACCGCGACCCGCAGGGTGCCGTTGCAGCCGCCCTCGACCAGCCCGGCGGTCGGCTCCATGAGCACGGCGAAATCGGCGGCGAGCAGCTCGGGCCGCTCGTCGGCGAGCCGCCGCAGGCCGTTGCGAGCCGCGTCGACCTCCTCGCAGTCGTAGAAGAGGAAGGTGAGGTCCCGGCCCGGCTCGGGCACGAGGGCGGCTAGCCGCAGCATGACGGCGACCCCGCCCTTCATGTCGACCGTCCCCCGGCCGACCAGGTCCTCCCCCACGCGCCGGGTCGGCAGGTTGGGGGCGAGCCGCGCGAGCGGCACCGTGTCGAGGTGCCCGGCCACGACCACCCGCTCCGCCCGGCCCAGCTCCGTCCGCGCCACGACGGTGTGGCCGATCCGCTCGACCTGCAGGTGGGCCAACTCCCGCAGCGCCGCCTCCACCGCGTCGGCGAGCGGACCCTCGGCCCCGCTCACCGACTCGATGTCGCACACCGCGGCGGTGAGGTCGACGACGTCGAGGCGCAGGTCGAGCGTGGGGTGAGCGGGCGGCATACGGCGAAGCGTATGCCGCGCAACCCGGCCCATACGAGCAGCCGAGCACGCGACCCGGCATGCGGGTGGCACAGGGCGGCACGGGGCGGCGCCGCACTCGCCTAGGCTTGCCGGCATGAGCGAGCCAACGACGCAACGGCGGGCCTGGGGCGACGGGCTGGCGACCATCGCGGGTGGCCGGGTCCTCGACACGTGGTTCCCCGAGCCGGCGCTGGGGTCGCGGCCCGAGCACCCGCAACCGGTCGAGGGGCTCGCCGCGCTCGCGGGCGCGGACTCCGCCCGCGGCATACGCACCGAGGTCGTCACGGTCGAGATCGACCTCGACGCGCCACCGGCCGACACGTCGGACGCCTACCTGCGGCTGCACCTGCTCAGCCACCGGCTCGTCGCACCCAACACGATCAACCTCGAGGGCATCTTCGGGATCCTGCCCAACGTCGTGTGGACGAGCCACGGGCCCTGTGCGGTCGAGGACTTCGAGCAGGTCCGGGTCCAGTTGCGCGCGCGCGGCCCGGTCGCGGTCTACGGCGTCGACAAGTTCCCCCGGATGCTCGACTACGTCGTGCCGACCGGGGTGCGCATCGCCGACGCCGACCGGGTGCGGCTCGGCGCCCACCTGGCCAGCGGCACGACGGTGATGCACGAGGGCTTCGTCAACTTCAACGCCGGCACCCTGGGCGCCTCGATGGTCGAGGGCCGGATCTCCCAGGGCGTCGTCGTCGACGACGGCTCGGACATCGGCGGCGGGGCCTCGACGATGGGCACGCTCTCCGGCGGCGGGACCGAACGGGTGCGGATCGGCAGGCGCTGCCTGCTCGGCGCGGAGTCCGGGCTGGGCATCGCGCTCGGCGACGACTGCGTCGTCGAGGCGGGTCTCTACCTCACCGCCGGTACCAAGGTCACCCTGCCCGACGGTCAGGTCGTCAAGGCCCGGGAGCTGTCCGGGCGCTCGGGCATGCTCTTCCTGCGCGACAGCGTCTCCGGGGCGGTGGTCGTCAAGGACCGCGCAGGTCACGGGATCGTGCTCAACGACGCCCTGCATGCCAACGACTGACCGCGGCGGTCTCGTCCTCGCCGAGGAACGGCCCCGCTCCCGGCGCGCCCGGCGAGTGTTCGGGGTATTCGCTCTCGTGCTCGTCCTCGGACTCGGGTATGCCGGGTGGCTGGGTCTGCGCGGGGTGCTCACCGGGCCGTTCTCCCCCACGTGCACGGCGCTCGTGCCCGGAGGGACGGCGAAGGTCTCCCCCGAGCAGGCCGGCAACGCGGCGGTGATCTCGGCGGTGTCCGTCACGCGGGGCCTGCCCACCCGGGCCGCCGTCATCGGCGTCGCCACGGCCATCCAGGAGTCCAAGTTGCGCAACCTGCGCTTCGGCGACCGGGACTCCCTCGGGCTGTTCCAGCAGCGTCCCAGCCAGGGCTGGGGCACCGCCGAGCAGATCCTCGACCCGGTCTATGCCTCGGGGGCCTTCTACGACCGGCTGGTCAAGGTGAAAGACTGGGCCACCCGGCCGCTCACCGAGGTCGCTCAGGCGGTGCAGCGCAGTGCCGCGCCTGCGGCATACGCCCAGCACGAGGACGAGGCGCTCGCGCTCGCGTCCGCGCTGACGGGGGCCGCGCCGGGGAGCCTCACGTGCGATCTCGCCCGTCCCGACGCCGCCGGGGCTGGGGCAGCGGCGGCGAGCGCCCTGGCCGCCGAGCTCGGAGCGGCCGCAGCGGTCGAGGGCGGCGTGCTCCGGGTCGCGAGCTCGCAGACCGTGCCGGCCTGGGCCGTGGGGCAGTGGCTGGTCGCCCGGGCCGCGCAATACGGCGTCACCTCGGTGCAGGTGGGCGACCGGCTGTGGACCCGGGCCGACGGAGAGCACTGGCAGACGACCTCGGCCGGAGCAGGGACCGGCACCACCGAGGCCGGCGCGAGCACGACCGGCACCACCGTCACCGCCGCGCTCGCGCCTGCTCGCTGAACGGCATACCCGCGGCTCCGTGCGCACCCGGGCAACTTCCCACGTGGGCAATTGCCCGATCCGTGAAGGGCACCCGATCCGGGCAACTTCCCAATTGAGCGATTGCTCGCGCAGCCCTGGCGCCCCCGACCGGACGTATGCCGTCAGCGCGCCTGGATCGGGGTGTAGTCGCGGGAGTCGGCGCCGACGTAGATCTGCCGCGGCCGGCCGATCTTGGTGTCCGGGTCGGCCATCATCTCGCGCCACTGAGCGATCCACCCGGGTAGCCGACCCAGGGCGAAGAGGACGGTGAACATCCGGGTCGGGAAGCCGAGGGCCTTGTAGATGAGGCCGGTGTAGAAGTCGACGTTCGGATAGAGCCGCCGCTGGACGAAGTAGTCGTCGGCGAGCGCGATCTCCTCGAGCCGGCGGGCGAGGTCGAGCAGCGGGTCCTCGACGCCGAGCATGCTGAGGACGTCGTCGGCGGTCTTCTTGATGAGGGAGGCGCGCGGGTCGTAGTTCTTGTAGACCCGGTGCCCGAAGCCCATGAGCCGGACGTTGCCCTCTTTGTTCTTCACCCGGTCCATGAACCGCCGAGGGTCCTCGCCGGATTCGTGCAACCGGTTGAGCATCTCGAGCACCGCCTGGTTGGCGCCCCCGTGCAGCGGGCCGAACAGGGCGTTGATCCCGGCCGAGACCGATGCGAAGAGATTCGCCTGGGAGGAGCCGACGAGCCGCACGGTCGAGGTCGAGCAGTTCTGCTCGTGGTCGGCGTGCAGGAGCAGGAGCAGGTCGACCGCCCGCGCATGGACGGGGTCGACCTCGTAGGGCTCGGCCGGCGTGCCGAAGGTCATCCGCAGGAAGTTCTCCGGCAGCGAGAGGGTGTTGTCCGGGTAGAGGAAAGGCTGCCCGATCGACTTCTTGTAGGCATAGGCAGCGATCGTCGGCAGCTTGGCGAGCAGACGGATCGTCGAGATCTCCACCTGGACCGGGTCGAACGGGTCGAGCGAGTCCTGGTAGAAGGTCGACAGGGCACTCACCGCCGACGACAGCACCGGCATGGGGTGGGCGTCGCGGGGAAAGCCGGAGAAGAAGTTGCGCAGGTCCTCGTGGAGCATCGTGTGATGGCGGATGCGCGCGTCGAAGTCCTCGAGTTGCGCCTCGGTCGGCAACTCACCGTAGATGAGCAGGTATGCCGTCTCGACATAGGTCGACTGCTCGGCCAGTTGCTCGATGGGATAGCCCCGGTAGCGCAGGATGCCCACGTCTCCGTCGATGAAGGTGATCGCACTCTTGCACGAGGCGGTGTTGACGAAGCCCAGGTCGAAGGTGACGTGTCCGGTCTCCTTGAGCAGCGAGCCGACGTTGAGGCCGTCCTCCCCCACGCTCGAGTGCACGACCGCGAGGTCGGCGTGCGTGTCGCCCAGGGTCAGCTCCGCCTTTTCCACCGTCTGGCTCATCTGCGTCCTCCACTTTCTGAGCGGCGGGGGCACGGCATACCCCCCGCGGTGACGGGACAGTGGAGGCGACGTTACCCGAGGCCGCTAGCGGGCCTCACGTGAGCTTGCCGACAGACGATCGGCGGCAGCCTCGATGCGCTCGTCGGTCGCCGTGAGCGCCACCCGGACGTGCGCCCGCCCCGCGCGGCCGTAGAAGTCGCCGGCGGCGGCGAGGATCCCCCGCTCGGCCAACCAGCCGAGGGACTCTCGAGCGTCCTGCCCGTCGCGGGTCGCCCACAGGTAGAGGCCGGCCTCGGAATGGTCGACCCGGAAGCCGGCGGCCTCGAGCGCCGGCCGCAGGATCTCGCGCCGGACGCCGTAGCGCAGGCGCTGCTCGGTCACATGCTCGTCGTCGCGCAGCGCCGCGGTCATCGCGGCCTGGACCGGCCCGGGCAGCATCATCCCCGCGTGCCGGCGCACCTCGAGCAGGGCGCGCACGAGCGCGGGATCGCCCGCGACGAAGGCGGCGCGGTAGCCGGCGAGGTTGGACTGCTTGGACAGCGAGTAGACCGCGAGCAGGCCCTCGTGGCTGCCGCCGCTCACCGCCGGGTCGAGGATCGAGGGGGTGGTATGCCGGTTGGTCGAGGGTGTGATCGGGCGCCGGGCGCTCGGGTCGCGCCAGTCGAGCTCGGCGTAGCACTCGTCGGAGGCGACGACCACGCCATGTCGGCGGGCCCAGGCGACGACCTTGGCGAGGTGTTCGACGGGCAGCACCGCTCCTGTGGGATTCCCCGGGCTGTTGAGCCACAACAGCTTGGGAGTCGACGAGGGGGTGAGGGGGCCGAGCGCGGCCAGCCCGTCGACGACCACCGGGGTGGCGCGGGCGAGCCGCGCGCCCACGTCATAGGTGGGATAGGCGACCGCAGGGATGCCCACGACGTCGCCGGGGCCCAGACCGAGCAGGGTCGGCAACCAGGCGACGAGCTCCTTGCTCCCGATCGTCGGCAGGACGGAGTTCGGCCCGAGACCGGGCACGCCGCGTCGACGCTCGAACCAGGCTGCGATCGCCTCGCGCAGGGCCGTCGTGCCCACGGTGAGCGGATATCCCGGCGAGTCGGCCGCATCGGCGAGCGCACGCCGGACGACCTCGGGGGTGGGGTCGACGGGCGTGCCGACGGACAGGTCGACGAGGCCGCCCGGGTGGGCGCTCGCGCGCGCGCGGAAGCCTTCGAGGGAGTCCCAGGGGAAGTCGGGCAGGGCCGGCGGGGTGAGCCGACCGACCGCGCCCGGCCCGGTCGGTCCGGGCCCGGTGGAAGGCGCCGTGCTCAGTGGTCGTGCTCCTGCACAGGCAGCGCCGCCACGAGCGCGTGGTCCTTGCTGATCAGGCCGAGCTTGGCGGCCCCACCGGGGCTGCCCAGATCGTCGAAGAACTCGACGTTGGCCTTGTAGTAGTCGGCCCACTCGGCGGGCACGTCGTCCTCGTAGTAGATCGCCTCGACCGGGCAGACCGGCTCGCAGGCGCCGCAGTCGACGCACTCGTCGGGGTGGATGTAGAGCATCCGCTCGCCCTCGTAGATGCAGTCGACGGGACACTCCTCGATGCAGGCCTTGTCCTTGAGGTCGACGCACGGCTGGGCGATGACGTAGGTCATGGTGAGCGGTCCTCCCACGGCGGATCGGTGATGGGGCCTAGTATGCCGAGTCCGGCCTTCCAGGGACACCTCGGGTCGCGTGACACGGCCGACGAGCACGCGGGCTTGGGGGATCGCCTGGATGTCGATCCGCCCCGGGTGGGCGGGGATCCTCGGGATGTCGGTGTCACACACCGCGGGCACGTCCGCCTCGCTCCCGCGTCGGCCCGCTGACCCGCCGGCCGGGATCGCTCAGGGTCGGGCGGCCGCGCAGACGACGCCCGTTCCCCGGTCGTAGTGCGTGCGGATGTCGTCGGAGCGCACGACGAGCTCGCCCTCGCGCACGACCCGCCGGACGGTGATGTCGAAGCCGGGCGTCGCGGGGGTGGCCAGGCAACCGGGCGAGGCATCGGTGACGGTCGGCCCCGCGCGGACGCCGGTGCGGGCCTCCTCGATCGTCTCGACCGAGAGGGTCCGGGTGCTCCATAGCCGTCCGTGGACCACCCCAGAGGCCACCCAGACGTGGACGAACATCGCATGTGGCGTCGTGTTGGTCCACGCCACGTCGAGGTCGGGCCAGGACAGGACCGCGTCGCGGCCGGCCGGATAGCCCGGGAGGAAGGTCGTGTGCGCGTGGTGCTCGACGAGCTGCGCCCCCGCCGCCCAGCCGAGGTTGTAGACAACCGTCGCGAGTTGGGAGAGGCCTCCTCCGACGGCGAGCGAGCGCCGTCCGCCGTCGAGGATGGCGCCGGGTACGTAGCCCTTGGCAGCGGTCCGTTCGCCGAGGATCGCGTTGAGCCGCAAGGACTCTCCCGGTCGCACGAGGGTGCCGTCGAGGACCCGGGACGCCACGGTGAGGTTCGCGAGGTCGCCCGCCTCCGTGAGGACCCCGGTGTCGAAGGCGGCCACCGACTCGGTCACGCCGAGCGCCTGGACCGCCTCGGTGCTCACCGCCGGTTCGGCCGGCACGCGGGCGAGGGTGAGCCGGCGCTCGGGCGAGGTGAGCGCCGGGAGGAACTGCGCGGTGATCGCGGCCGGGTCGAGCGTGCTGCCCGGCACGGCCGGGCGGATCGCCACCTGGTCGCCCTCGACGGCCAGACCCGCGTCCTGGGCGGGCGTGAGCAGACCGGCACTCGCCCGCAGGACGACGTCGACGACCGCTGCCGCGTCCGGTGCCGGAGTGAGTCCCCCGTTGGCGTCGGGGACCATCGCGAGGGCGGCGGCATACTCCGCCGGGGCGAGGGTGACGACCTGGTCGTCGACGACGATCGACAGCGGAGCGGACATGGCCGCAGTGGCGAAGTCACGCACCGCTGCGTCGACCGCGGCCTGGCCCACGCGGGGTGTCGAGACGACCGGGTCGACGGTCACCCGGCTCTGCCGCGGGAACGCCTCGGCGATCCGCCGCACGGCATCGGCGACCGGCACCGACAGGCCGGGGACGGGGGCCGTCGTGCTCACCCGACCGCCGCCGAAGGACACCGACCCGTCGACGACCGCCCGGTCCACCGGCGCAGCTGCGGCCTCGACCGCCTTCGTGAGCGCCGGAGTGTCGATCGAAAGGCGCAGCGGGCGCACGACCGAGCCGGCGAGTCGGGCCCAGAGCACCCTCGGATCGAGGGTCACTCCGGAGAGACCGTCGAGGGTGGCGGCATAGTCGACGCCGAGGCCGGAGTGGGCGGGGTCGAGGGTGAACGAGGCGCCGGTGTCACCGAGGACGACCGTGATCGGGGCGGCCGCACGCGTTTCGATCTCCTTGGCCAACCGGTCCTGCGCCTGCTCCGGCGTGAGTCCGCCGAGGCTCACACCCTCGACGCGCACCGAATTGGGCAGCCGCAGCCCGGTCCACCAGGCGATCCCGAGGTAGACCCCACCGAGGACGAGGCCGGCCAACAGCAGCCGCGCGAGGGTGCGCATCCACTCCCGTGCCACTCCGGTCCTTCCGCCTGCGCCGGTCCATGCCCGGACTCGATGCCCCGACACGATGCCCCGACACGGTAACCGACGCGCGCACCCGGTCCGGGGACCCGCGCCCCGGTCGTCGCGCAGACCTCAGGCCGGCTTCACTGCGCGGACGAAGGCACTGGCGAAGGCTCCCTCGAGCGAGCTCACCGCCTCGGCGAAGCCGAGCCCGTCCGGCAGCCCGGTCGGGTCGAGCTGATCGCCCAGGGCCTCGAGGTCGTCCCGGTCGTAGCTGCGGGTCACCTCGACCGACGCGTCGACGAAACCGGCGGCGGTGAGCTTGGCGACGTAGTCGCGGTCGAGCAGCGATCCGGAGATGCAGCCGGTCCACAGGGCGACCACGCTGCGCAGCTCGGCGGGGATCTCCCGCAGCGCGACGATGTCGGCGACCGCGAACCGTCCACCGGGGCGCAGCACCCGGAAGGCCTCGCGCAGCACGGCGTCCTTGTCGGTGCTCAGGTTGATCACGCAGTTGGAGATGACGACGTCGACGCTCGCGTCCGGCAGGGGCACCGACTCGATGGTGCCGAGCATGAACTCGGCGTTGGTGATCCCCGCCTCCGCCTGGTTGCGCTGGGCGAGAGCGAGCATCTCCGGGGTCATGTCCAGCCCGTATGCCGTGCCCTCCGGTCCCACCCGCCGCGCGGACAGCAGCACGTCCAGGCCCCCTCCGGAGCCGAGGTCGAGGACGTCCTCTCCGGGGCTCAGCTCGGCCAGAGCCGTGGGGTTCCCGCAGCCGAGCGAGGCGGCGAGCGCGGCGTCGAAGGGAGTGTCGGCCGGGTCGTAGAGGCCGCCGCTGATCGGGTCGATCGGCGCGGTCTTCGCCGACTCACCGCAGCAGCTCGGGGCGCAGCACGCGGCGCCGTCAGCGTTGTCAGTGTTGTCGGTGCTGTCGGTGCTGGCCGGCTCCTCGGCGACCGCCAACTGGTCCCGCGCGGCGGCGGCATAGCGGGCCTGCACTGCGGCGCGCACCTGCTCGTCGGTCATGAGGGTGCCTGTGGTGGAGGTGCTCGTCATGGTCCGTTCCTTGTCTCGATGGTTATCAAATCAACTCCCCCAGTGTGGACCATTGATTCGATATCTGTCAAGATAGTCACCATGACGGCGACCACACTCGGGACGACGCTCGGGACGGCCCTCGAAACGACCCCGGCCGGCAGCCCGCGGCAGCCCGCGGCAGGTTGCTGCGGGCTGGCCGCGACAACGGTGACCGAGTCGGCCGCCGCGCGAATCGCTCCGATGTTCAAGGCACTGGGCGATCCGGTCCGGCTGCGGATGGCCTCGATGATCGCCGCCCGTCCCGAGGTCTGTGTCTGCGAGATCACCCCTGCGTTCGCGCTGTCCTCGGGCACGATCTCCCACCACCTCAAGACCCTGCGCGAGGCCGGCCTCGTCGACTGCGAGCGCCGAGGCACCTTCGTCTACTACTGGATCCGCCCCGAGGCCCTCGCCGATCTCGCCGCCCTGCTCACGGTCGCCTGATCGCCCGCGGCTGCTGGGCGGTATCCGTGGCTATGGACCTGCAGGGCACGGGTGGCACACAATCGTGTGCACCAGCAGGATCCGAATCGAGCCTGAACAGGGGACACCATGACATACCGTCGGAGCGTTGCCGTCGCAGCGGTGGCAACCGGCCTGGCCTTCGCGGGGATGGCCCCCGCGAATGCGAGCAACCACATCAACTGTGACGGCGTCGAGGTGCCCCGGTGCGTCCAGGTGCAGCGCAGCGGCGGCGGCGTACGTGCGACCTCGTGGATCGACGACGCTGCCGGCGGGCGCGACTTCAGCGTCTCGGTCAACAGCGTCATGCTCTACAAGCTGGTCAACGGCTCGTGGCAGGCGGTGGCCGGCAGCGGTGACTACGACGGGTGGCATGCGCAGCAGGACACTGCCGCCACGGGCCTCATCAGCCAGTGTGGCGCCTACTTCAAGGCCGTGACCTGGACGCAGTACAAGGGTGCCGAGGCCAACGGCTACTGGCAGTCGACGGGCTCGGTCTGGATCGACTCGGGCTGCTGACCGGACGCTGTCCCCCGCTATGCCGGACGTGCGAGGTGGCGCACGTCCGACATAGCGCGGCCGCCGGATCGCGTGCCGGGTCAGCGGTCAGGGCAGCCGACCGAAGGCCCCTCGGTAGTGGGTGAGCGCGTCACCGGGGTCGAGCGCCACCTCCAGGGCCACGACCTCGCCCACGACGACGGTGTGGTCGCCGGCCGGGTGCACGGCGGTCGTGCGCATCTCGAGCCAGGCCAGCGAGTCGTCGAGCAGGGCCGCACCGGTCACCGGACCCCGACGATGAGGCACCGGGTCGAGCTGACCCACGAGGGGCCGACCTCGAGTCGCGAGCCACTGCGCCGCACCGCGAGCGGGGGCTGCGAGGATGCTCACGGCCCACTCGCCGGCTTCGAGGATCGCGCCGTGGAAGCGTGTCTCGCGCTCGACACACACGAGCACGAGCGGCGGCTCGAGCGAGACCGAGGCGAACGAGTTCGCCGTCATCGCATGGTCCAGTCCGTGTGCGACGCAGCTGACGACCGTCACTCCAGTGGCGAATCTACCCATCGCAGCACGGAATCGATCGGCCGACAGCTCCGGGCTCGGGCCCACAGGCGGAGGCGACTGGGGCGGCATACCGTCGGTCACGCGCCCGGCCCGAGCAGGTCGTGCGCCCACGGGGTGTGTGCGCGAGCCAGCCGTTGACCGGTGCGCGGATCCCACCGGGCGAAGGCCTCGCGTCCGGACAACCTCGCCGCCACGTCGTTGGAGAGCGCGTAATGGCCATCGAAGACCCGCACCTGGGTGCGATGCTCCCGCAGGGCGGCCGCCTGGGCGTCGACGGCCGCGGGGTCGATGACGACATGGCTCACCAGGTCGTCGTCCACGACGGATACGGGGAAGGGCTCGTCCTCGGTCGGCACGTGCAGGCCCTCCTCGGCCGGCACGTGCGCCGCCAGCCAGACGCGGTCCTGCTGCGCCCACGAGCGCGGGGTGAGGACCTCGTATGCCGCCGGGACCGGTCCCTCGTCCACCAGCCCCGCGAGCGCGCGCTCGACCACGCGTCTGGTCTGGATGTGGTCGGGGTGCCCGTAGCCACCGAGCCGGTCGTAGGTGACGAGCACGTGGGGCCGCAGCTCACGCACCCGGGCGACGACGAGCGCGGCCGCCTCGCCGACGTCGGCGCCGACGAAGGCGCGCGGATGGGCTGCGCTCGGCGTGCCGGCCATCCCGCTGTCGCGCCAGCGCGGCATACCGTCGGGCCCGGCTCCCAGGAGGGTATGCCGTGCCCCGAGCCGAGCCATCGCGGCGGCCAGCTCGCCCAGGCGGAAAGGCCCGAGCCGGTCCTCGTGCTGGGCGTCCAGATGCACCAGCTCGGGTGGGATGACCTCGCCCTCGTCGCCCGCGGTGCAGGTGAGGACCTCGACCTCGTGACCGAGGCAGAGGTGGTGCGCGATGGTCACCCCGGTGGCCAGCGTCTCGTCGTCCGGGTGGGCGTGGACGAACAGCAGACGGGCCATCAGAGGACCGAACGCTCCTCGGGGAAGTGGCAGGCGACGAAGTGCCCCGGCTCGATCTCGCGGCGCTGCGGCACTTCGGCGGCGCATTGCTCGACCGCCTTGGGGCACCGGGTGCGGAAGACGCAGCCGCTCGGCGGATTCTGCGGGCTGGGCAGGTCTCCCTTGAGCAGGATCCGGGTCTTCGACTCGCCCTTGCGCGGGTCGGGGACGGGGACGGCGGACAGGAGGGCGTGGGTGTAGGGGTGGCGGGGCGACTCGTAGAGCTCGTCGCGGTCGGCCTCCTCCATGATCTTGCCGAGGTACATGACGACGACCCGGTCGGAGATGTGCCGGACCACCGACAGGTCGTGGGCGATGAAGACGTAGGCGAGGTTCTGCTCGGCTTGGATGTCCTCGAGGAGGTTGACGACCTGGGCCTGGATGGAGACGTCGAGTGCCGAGACGGGCTCGTCGCAGACGATGAGCTTGGGGCGCAGAGCGATCGCCCGGGCCACGCCGATGCGCTGGCGCTGGCCGCCGGAGAACTCGTGCGGATAGCGGTTGTAGTGCTCGGGGTTGAGGCCGACCCGCTCCATGAGGTCCTGGACCGTCTTGCGGGTTCCCCCCTCGGGGGTGATCTTCTGGATGTCGAAGGGGGCGGCGATGATCGACCCGATGGTCTGGCGCGGGTTGAGCGAGCCATAGGGGTCCTGGAAGATCATCTGCATCTCCCGGCGCAGCCGGCGCAGGTCGGCCCCGTCGATGTGGGTGATGTCGCTGCCGTCGAACTCGATCGTCCCCGACGTCGGTTCGAGCAGCCGCAGCAGGGTGCGCCCGGCGGTCGACTTCCCGCAGCCCGACTCGCCGACGAGCCCGATGGTCTGCCCCAGGCGGACCTCAAACGAGACGCCGTCGACGGCCTTGACCGGGTTGTCCGGCCGCTTGACGAGGGTCTGGCGGTATTGCGGGAAGTGCTTGGCGAGGTTGGTCACCCGCAGCAGCGGCGACTCGGTCGTCGTCGTCATGGAGTCCTCGCCTTTCACAGCCGCGGCTTGACGTCGGCGGCGAACAGCTCGCTGCGCCGATGCGGGAGAATGTGGCAGCGCACGAGATGCTCGCCGCCCGCGTCGTCGAGGGTGGGCACGACGGTGCGGCACCGGTCCTCGCCGACCTCGGCGCGATAGGTGCACCGCGGATGGAAGGCGCAGCCCGGTGGCACGTTGATGAGCGAGGGCGGGTTGCCGGCGACCGGCTCCAGCCGCGCCTGCCGGACCCGGTCGAGCCGAGGCATCGAGGTGAGCAGCCCCCACGCATAGGGGTGCTGCGGAGAGTAGAAGACCTCGTCGACCGAACTGTGCTCGACCGCCTTGCCGCCGTACATCACGAGGATCTCGTCGGCCATCTCGGCGACGACACCGAGGTCGTGGGTGATCATGATGATCGCCGAGCCGAACTCCTGTTGGAGCTTGCGCATGAGGTCGAGGATCTGCGCCTGGACCGTCACGTCGAGCGCGGTGGTCGGTTCGTCGGCGATGAGCAGGCTCGGGTCGTTGGACAGCGCCATCGCGATCATCGCCCGCTGGCGCATCCCGCCGGAGAACTCGTGCGGGTACTGGTCGACGCGACGCGCGGGGCTGGGGATGCCGACGAGCCCCAACAGCTCGATCGCGCGAGTCTTGGCCGCCTGCTTCGAGGTGTCCGGGTGATGGACCCGGATCGCCTCGATGATCTGCGCCCCGATCGTGTAGTAGGGGTGCAACGCCGACAGCGGATCCTGGAAGATCATCGCCATCTTGTTGCCCCGCAACTCGCGCATCCGCTCGTCGGAGACGGTCATGAGGTCTTCGCCGTCGAGCCAGATCTGCCCCGAGGCCATCGCCCTGGTGCGGCGGTGCAGGCCGAGGATGGCCTGGCTGGTCACCGACTTCCCCGAGCCGGACTCGCCGACGATGCCGATGGTCTGGCCGCGTTCGATGGCGAAGCTCAGCCCGTCGACGGCCTTGACCAGGCCGTCGTCGGTGGGGAAGTGCACCCGCAGGTCGCGGACGTCGAGGTATGCCGTGCGGTCGCCTGCCGGGGCAGGCGTCCGGGGCCGGGACGTGGTGTCGGTCATGCTCAGCCCAGCCTCACCCGCGGGTCGATGACGCCGTAGAGGACGTCTACGACGAGGTTGGCGATGACGATGAAGAACGAGGCGACGACGACCACCGCCACGATGACCGGGAGGTCGGTGTTGGTGATCGCCTGGATCGAGGTCCACCCCAGACCGCGGAAGCTGAAGACCTGCTCGCTGATGATCGCCCCGCCGAGCAGGCCACCGAGGTCCAGACCGGCGGCGGTGACGATGGGGGTGAGAGCGGCTCGCAACCCGTGGCGGCGCACGACGACCGACTCCTTCACACCCTTGGCACGCGCGGTCCGGATGTAATCCTCGGACATCGTCTCGAGCATGTAGGCGCGGGTGAGCCGGACGTAGGACGCCGCGAAGATGAGGGCGAGGGTGAGTGAGGGGAGGAAGATGCTCTGCGCCCATGGCCAGAGCCCTTCTGAGGGTGGAACGAAGTTGGGGATCGGCCACAGCTGCCACTTGATCGCGACGAAGGTGAGCAGCAGCTGGCCGATGAAGAAGCTCGGGAGCGAATAGCCGACGAGGGACAGCCCGACGAGGAGCCGGTCGGGCCATCGACCTCGGTTGAGCGCCGCGATGATGCCGAACAGCACACCCGAGAAGATCCACAGGACGAATGCGCCGAGCGCGATCGACGCAGTGATCGGCAGTCCGTCCTTGACGATCTCGGTGACCGACTTTGCCTGCCGCTGCGAGTAGCCCAGACATGGGGCTGCGCAGGTATAGACGGCCTGGGGGTTGCTGGCTTTGAGGGCCGGGTCGTCCGGGAAGTCGCGGGCGACGAACAGACCCTTGACCCAGGTGGCGTACTGCTCGGTGATCGGCTTGTCGAAGCCGAGGAGCTTGCGGTTGCCCTCGATGATCGTCGGCGTGCAGTTCTTCGCACAGGTGAGGCTTGCCGGGTCGACCGGGGAGGCGAAGAAGATGAGGAAGGTCGTCATGCTGATGATGAGCAGCATGACGACGACCGAGATGAGCCGTCTGACGATGTAGAAGAACATGGGTCAGGCACCCGGGGGTGCGCTCACCTTCCTCTCGGTCCTCGGGCCTGACTGTGCCGGGCGGGGGAACCCGCCCGGCACAGCCGGCATACCGCTGGAGTCAGCGCCGCGGAGGGCGCCGACCTGCCGTCACTTGACGGCGATGGTCGCCAGGTCGGCGTAGCCGCCGAACAGCGCGTTGACCTCGAAGTTCTTCACTCCGGAGCCGTAGACGAAGGTGAACTTCTGGTTGACGAGCGGGACGACCCCGCCGTCCTTGGAGATCATCTCGTCGATGTCGGCCCAGGCCTTCTCACGGGCCGTGGCGTCGGCGATGAGGTATGCCGCGTCGATGGCCTTGTTGACGGCCTCACTGTTGTAGTAGCCGTAGTCCTGGTTCGTGCTCGTGGGAGTGAGGTTGATCCGCCCGTCGAAAAGCGGCGGGATGTCGGTCGAACCCGAGGGCCAGTCCGCACCCCAGCTGGCGAAGAAGGCGTCCTTGGTCTTCATGGCCGGGCTGGAGATCGTCCGGTAGTACCTGTCGGTCACACCCTCGAGCGTGACGTTGAAGCCAGCCTTGTCCCACGTCTCCTTGAGCGCCGAGAAGGACTTGTCCCGCGTGGGCGTCTTGCGGTAGACGACGGTGATGTTGACCGGCATGGCGATCCCGGCGTCGGTGAGGACCTTCTTCGCACCCTCGGGGTCACCGGCGGTCGGCGCGCCGAAGGGGTTGAAGTCCTTGTAGCAGGGCAGTGCCTTGTTGCAGATCGCGTAGGACGGGGTCATCACCTGGGTGCCGCCGTTGGCCGTGACGTAGGCGTCGCGGTTGGTCGACATGGCGAATGCCTGACGGACCTTGGGGTTGGACATCGCCGTGCTCGTCATGTTGGGCTGGATGTAGTCGACATAGGGGGCCGGCACGTTGACCGTGCGCTTGTCGGCGCCCGGCGTGCTGGCGATGGTCGGCAACACCGAAGGCGGCGCCGAGGCGAAGGTGATAGCCGTCTTGTCGTCCCCTCCGTCGGCGAGCAGCCGCTGGTAGGCGGTCTCACTCGTGATGCCCTCGATGTCGACGATCTTGTCCGGGTAGGCCTTGCGGATCGGGTCGGTGGCCGCGTCCCAGTTGGGGTTACGCACCCAGGTGCCACCCTTGGCCGGGTCGAAAGTTCCCTCGAGCATGTAGGGGCCGTTGGAGAACGGTGCGAACAGGCTCTTGTCGGCCTTGTCCTGTGCCTTCGGGAACGGCGCGAAGACCCCGAGAGCCGCCGTGGCCTGGTTGAAGTCGGCCCACGGGGTCTTGAAGTGCAGCGTGAGCGTCTGACCCGAGCAGCTCACGGCCTTGTCGTAGAGGTCCTGACCGGTGCCCTTGTAGGGGCCCTTGTAGGCGGAACTGCCGTCGGCGTCGGTCGGGATGTCGAGGAACTGCAGCGAATAGGTCGGACCGTTGGTGATGAGGTCGGTCGCGAAGGTCCGCGAACCGCCGTACTTCACGTCCTCACAGGTGACCTTCGAGCCGTCCTGCCACTTCGCGTTGTCGACGATCGTGAACTTCCACGTCTTGCCGCCGTCGGACATCGTGCCCAGGTCGGTGGCGAGGTCGGGGACGAGCTTGGTGTTGGCGCCCGGGGAATACGTCGTGAGGTAGCGCATGAAGGTCCGGTTGGCGAACTCCAGATCTGCGCCGACGTAGGACTGTTGGACGTCGAGGCCGTTGTGCGGGCCGAGGTTGAGCAGGTAGAGGGTGCCTCCCTTGGCGGCGGCCGGTGCCGACGACGAGGCCGCCGTCCCGGTGGACGAGCCTCCGCTGCAAGCCGCGGCCGCGAGGGCCACCACCGCACCGAGGGCGACGCCGGTCGCGCCCTTCTTCGTGCGCATCATGCATTCTCCTTGTCGTGCTGTCCGCCGCAGGGTTCGCGGCGGGGCGTCGCGCGCAACGGGCGTTGCGAACGGTCCCTCATCGCCGTCGGGGTCGACGGCGATCAGTCGATGACTCGACCCGCAGATGGATCGAGCGGTGGGTCTTCCCGTGCCTCACTGTCGGCCCGCCTTGGGGTCGAGCGCGTCCCGCAAACCGTCCCCGAGGAGGTTGAAGGACAGAACCAGGAGGAAGACGGTGGCTCCCGGGAAGAAGAAGTACGCGGGGTCGGGCAGGGCGTAGGCGACCGTGTCGTTGAGGATCGCGCCGAGGGACGCCGTCGGCGGGTTGAGCCCCACGCCGAGGAAGCCGAGCGCCGCCTCCGCGGAGATGTTGGCCGGCAGGACCAGGGTGGTGTAGACGAGCAGCGGCGCCCACAGGTGCGGGAGCAGCTCCTTGAAGTAGATGCGCCCACGACGGGCACCCAGCGACCGCGCGGCCTCGACGAACTCACGTTCGCGCAGCGAGAGCACCTGTCCCCGGATGATCCGCGCGAAGAACGGGAACCCGAAGAAGCCCAGGACGAGGACCATGAACGCGATCTTCGGCGGCGGTGCGCTAGCCGGCTGACCCATGGCCGAGGCGATCTGGGTGACCAGGACGGCCTGGAGCGAGAGCAGCATGAGGGTGCTCGGGAAGGACAGCACCAGGTCCATGAACCGGCTGAGCAGCCAGTCGACCCGCCCTCCGGCGAAGCCCGCGACGATGCCGATGACGGTGCCGACGACGACCGAGAAGATGGTCGCGAGCAGGGCGACGGTGAGCGAGGTCGTCATGCCCGTGACGATCCGCGAGAGCAGGTCGCGCCCGGTGCCCGGCTCCACCCCGAGCCAGTGCGACGAGGACACCCCGCCCATGAAGCCCTCGGGCATCGAGCCCAGGCCCTGGACGAGCTCGGGGTGGGTCTGATCCGGGTTGAGCCAGCCCAACTTGGCCAGCAGGGGGGCGATGGCGGCGAGCACGACGAAGAAGATCGACGACCCCAGAGCGATCATCGTCAGGCGGTCCTGACGCAGTCGGCGCCAGACGATCTGACCGGGCGACCTGCCCTTGATGGCGACGGCCCCGTCGGCGGCCGCGACCGCGTCGAGCAGGGCGGTGTCGAGCACGGCGGCAGCCTCGGGGGGGATGACCTCGGGCTCACCGGGTGCTGTGGACATGCGCAGCGTGCCCTTCTCTCGGGGATCGTCGGCGGCTCCCTGCCGAACGCACGCAACCATAGACCCCAACTGCGCCGACGCCACGCGGTCGGCGCGCTTTTTCTCCGGATCGTGACCCAACGCGGCTCCCCTGCGGCGCGAGGGTCTGCGACACGCAAACCCTGCGGCCATCCACGCTCAGGACCGCACGACGATGGCTGCGAGATCCGGCCAGCCACCGAGCGCCGGGTTCTCCCCGTATGCCGTGACCCCCGAGCCGCGGACGAAGAACCGGTGACGCTCCCCCAACGGCACGGCGACGCCCGCCGTGACGAGGGACGCGTCCACGGCGGCCCACGCAGCAGCGCGCGCCGCGGGGTCGAGAGTCGCCTGTGAGGTGTCGATGGCCGCGTTCACCGTCGGGTCGGAGAAGCTGCCGAGATCCTGCCCGGCACCCGCCGAGGTGAGATTGAGTCGCGAGTCGAACAACTCGGGGATCACCGCGACCCCCTCGGGATAGTCGGGATACCACGAGGCCCGGAAGACGTCGAATCGCGCTGCCGCCTCGGGCGCCGAGACCGTTGCGTAGTAGGGATCGGGAACGGCCTCGAGCGTGACGGCGAAGCCGGCCTCCTCCCAGCCTGCCTTGAGCGCAGCGAACGCCGAATCGGCCACTGCAGAACCGCGATAGGCGACGCGCACGGCGACCGGCAGGGCGATGCCCGCGGCGACGAGAGCGGCTCGTGCGGCCACCGGGTCGCCCGCCTCGGGCACGCCGAGGGGGTTGCTGTCGACGTGGCCCGGCACGGCGGCGGGGAGCACGGCATAGGCAGGGGTGAACACGCGCGGACCGTATGCCGCGGCAAAGGCGGTCCGGTCCGTGGCCGTGGCGAAGGCGACCCGCACGGCGCGGTTGCCCATGGCCGTGCTCGCGAAGTTGGGTTGGAGCAACTCGACCAGACCGGAGGCGGGCGTGCTCACCCGTGCGGCGATCGCCGGATCCGCGAGCAGCGCCGCCTGCGTCGAGACGGGCAGATCGGCCAGGCTCACGGCCGTGTCGTCGGGTTGCTTGTCCTCGGCGAGACGGCTCGCGATCGTCGCCACCGGGATTCCCTCGCGCAGGTCGACGACCTCGGGTGCGGCACGTCGCAGCGGATCGGAGGCGGCCGTCCAGGCCGGATTGCGGACGAACCGCCCACCGGAACCGGGCTCCCAGGGCGCTTCGAGCCGGTAGGGCCCGCAGGAGAAGACGTCGAGCGTCCCCGCCGCACCGCGGTCGTGGTCGGCCCGGTGGGCCGCGAAGACCGGCAGCGCGAGGATGTGGGGGAAGTCCGGCTCGGTGGCCCGCAAGCGCAGGGTGAGGGTCTGACCTGCGCAGGTGACGGCGGAGTCGAAGGCGGCCGTGGCGGTGGGGTCGGTCGTCGCATAGGGACCCGGGTAGACCGGCACCGGCGCCCCTCGCGGGTCCGGTTGGGTCGGGACGTCCAGCAGCGCGCTCGGATAGGGCAACCCGCCGGTGAGCTGGTCACGCGCGAACGCCCGCGCGATGCCGTAGCGCACGTCCGCGCAGGTCACCGGCGTGCCGTCCTCCCACGCGGGGCCGATGCGCAGGGTGAAGACCCAGGTCCGTCCGCCGTCCGGGGTGCTCCCAGTGTCGGTCGCGAGGTCACCGGCGAGCCGGTCCGCGCGTCCGTCGGCACCGGCCGGGTAGCCGGTGAGGGTGCGGGCGAAGG
The DNA here is from genome assembly GCA_029552065.1 of Actinomycetes bacterium. Taxonomy (GTDB): domain Bacteria; phylum Actinomycetota; class Actinomycetes; order Actinomycetales; family Dermatophilaceae; genus Phosphoribacter. Next base: position 659 of record JAKPEG010000104.1, on the reverse strand, counting down.
TGCGCAGGGCCACGGCACTCTCGGCGCCCCCCGCGAGCCGCTGGGGATCCCATGTGGTCACCGTGCGGTCGTAGAGCAGCCGCAGCGTGCCCCCCGCGGAATTGCCCGACGAGGCGTCGGTGGTCCCCGACCCGCCCGACGTGCCCGACGTGCACCCAGCCACGAGTATGCCGGTGAGCGCCGCGAGCGCGGCATACCGGCGCATGTCAGCTCCCGGAACGGGCGGCGTTGCGCGCGCGTGCGGCGGTGCGGGCCCGCTCGATCTGGTCGAGGACGACCTTGCGGATCCGCACCGCCTCGGGGGTGACCTCGACGCACTCGTCCTCGCGGCAGAACTCGAGGGACTGCTCGAGCGAGAGCCGCCGCGGCGGGACGAGCCGCTCGAGCACCTCGGCCGTGGAGGAGCGCACGTTGGAGAGCTTCTTCTCCTTGGTGATGTTGACGTCCATGTCGTCGGCGCGGGAGTTCTCCCCGACGATCATCCCCTCGTAGACCTCCGTGGTCGGCTCGACGAAGAGCGTGCCGCGCTCCTGGAGGTTGAACATCGCATAGGCGGTGGCCGGGCCGCTGCGGTCGGCGACGAGCGAACCGGTGAGGCGGGTGGTGATCGGGCCGGCCCAGGGGGCATAGCCGTCGAAGACGTGGTGGGCGATGCCGGT
>JAKPEG010000071.1 GCA_029552065.1 Actinomycetes bacterium | reverse complement strand
CGCCCGCGCAGGTCCCCCGGACGGCGGTATGCCGCCCGCGCAGGTCCCCCGGACGGCGGTATGCCGCCCGCGCAGGTCCCCCGGACGGCGGTATGCCGCCCGCGCAAGTGCGCGGGCGGCATACCGGATGGTGCGTGGCTGCTCCGGCGGGCCGAAGTCAGCTCTCGATCCGTGCTCGATCCGTGCTCGATCGGTGCTCGATCAGTGCGCCATGATCGCGGCGCGACCGGCCTCGAGGCGGGCCACCGGCACCCGGAACGGGGAGCAGGAGACATAGTCGAGGCCGGCCGTGTGGAAGAAGTGCACCGACTCGGGGTCGCCGCCGTGCTCGCCGCAGACCCCGGTCTTGAGGCCGGGCTTGGTCTCGCGGCCCTCGGTGACGGCCAGCCGGACCAGCCGACCGACGCCGGTGGCGTCGAGGGTCTCGAACGGGCTCACCGGGAAGACGCCCTTGTCGAGGTAGGCCGAGAAGAAGCCCCCCTCGGCGTCGTCGCGGCTGAACCCCCAGGTCGTCTGGGTGAGGTCGTTGGTGCCGAAGGAGAAGAAGTCGGCCGCGTCGGCGATCTGCCCGGCCGTGAGGGCAGCCCGAGGCAGCTCGATCATCGTGCCGATCGAGACCTCCGTGCCGGCGCCGGGCTCGAAGCCCAGCTCCCGCGCGATCGCCTCGGCCTCCTCGCGGACCAGGCGCAACTCCCGGACGTCGCCGATGAGCGGCACCATGATCTCGACCGAGCCGGTCCCACCCCGCGCCTTGTGCGCCGTGAAGGCCGACAGGATGGCCCGGATCTGCATGGCGAACAGGCCGGGGATGGTGAGGCCGAGACGCACGCCGCGCAGGCCGAGCATCGGGTTGGCCTCGTGCAGCCGGTGGACCGCTGCGAGCAGGTGGGCGTCGACCGTGCCCTGCTCACCCTTGGCCTCGGCGACCGCCGCAGCGACCGAAAGGGAGGTGAGGTCGGGGAGGAACTCGTGCAGCGGCGGGTCGAGCAACCGGATGTTGACCGGCTTGCCGTCCATCGCGGCGAAGATGCCCTCGAAGTCGCCCTGCTGGAGCGGACGGAGGGCGTCGAGCGCGGCCGCCCGGCCGGCCTCGTCCTCGGCGAGGATGAGCTGCTCGACGAGCTGACGACGGTCGCCGAGGAACATGTGCTCGGTGCGGCACAGTCCGATCCCCTGGGCGCCGAAGCGCACGGCGCGTGCGGAGTCCTCGGGGTTGTCCGAGTTTGCCCGCACGGCAAGTCGACGGCGGGCGTCGGCGACCGTGACGAGCCGGTGCACCGCCGTCACGAGGTCGTCCTGGGCCGTGGCCGGGTCGATCGCCCCTTCGAAGTACTCGACGACCGGGCTGGCCTGGACCGGCACCTCACCGAGGAAGACCTCGCCGGTGGCACCGTCGATCGAGACGAGGTCGCCCTCACGCAGGACGACGCCGCCGTCGCCGGCGACCGTGACGGTCTTGGCGGCGAAGTCGATGAGTAGGTCCTCGGCACCGCACACACACGGGGCGCCCATGCCGCGGGCGATGACGGCCGCGTGCGAGGTCTTGCCGCCGCGGCTGGTGAGGATGCCCTCGGAGGCGATCATCCCGACGAGGTCGTCGGGGTTGGTCTCGGTGCGCACGAGGATGACCCGCTCGCCGCGCCCCGCCCACTCGGCCGCGTCGGTCGAGTTGAGGACGATCCGGCCGACTGCCGCACCGGGGCTCGCCGCGACGGCCTTCGTGAGGGTGGTCACGTCACCGGACTTGTCGAAGCGGGGGAACATGAGCATCGTGAGTTGGGCACCGGTGACCCGCCGCAGCGCCTCGTCGTCGTCGATGACCCCTTCGTCGACGAGTTGGCAGGCGATCTTGAAGGCCGCGGCCGCCGTGCGCTTGCCCACGCGGGTCTGCAGCATCCACAGCTTGCCGCGCTCGATGGTGAATTCGATGTCGCAGAGGTCTTTGTAGTGCGCCTCCAGGCGCGCCATGTTGTCGAGCAACTGCCGGTATGCCGCGGGCGACTCACCCTCGAGCTCGTGCAGCGGGTGGGCGTTTCGGATGCCGGCGACGACGTCCTCGCCTTGG
>JAKPEG010000063.1 GCA_029552065.1 Actinomycetes bacterium | reverse complement strand
CAACCTCGACGCGATGAACGTCAACATGATCACCTGCGGCGGCCAGGCGACCACCCCCATGGTGCGCGCCGTCGCCGACGTCGTCCCGGTGCCGTATGCCGAGATCGTCGCCTCGATCTCCAGCAAGTCCGCCGGCCCGGGCACCCGGGCGAACATCGACGAATTCACCGAGACGACCTCGGACGCGGTGGTCAAGGTCGGCGGGGCCGCCACCGGCAAGGCGATCATCATCCTCAACCCGGTCGAGCCTCCGCTCATGATGCGCAACTCGGTCTTCTGTGCGATCCCGGCCGAGGCCGGCGAGCCCGGAGGGATGCAGGAGCGGCTGCTCGAGTCGATCCACGCGATGGTGGCCCGGGTGCAGGAATACGTGCCCGGCTATCACCTGCGCGCAGAGCCGCAGTTCGACCATGCCCGGGCCGGCTGGAAGGACCAGGCACGGGTGTTCATCCCGATCGAGGTGCGGGGCCGGGGCGACTACCTGCCCGACTATGCCGGCAACCTCGACATCATCACCTCGGCGGCGGCCCGGGTCGGCGACCTCATGATCGCCCACCGTCTCGGGGTGGCCACGTCGTGGAAGTCCTCCGGTGACCTCGGCGAGCTCACCGACCCCCGCACGAGCGACGCGAAGGTTGGAGCCTGACATGGGCGACATGACGATCCGCCCCGGGGACGCCCCGGTCGTCACCGAGCCGCCGAGCGAGGCGCAGGTGCGCGCCGAGACTGCGCGCACGGCGAGCGCGAGTGGTGGCGAGCGCGACCTGCGGATCACCGACTCGACGCTGCGCGACGGCTCGCACGCGATGGCCCACCAGTTCACCGAGGAGCAGGTGCGCGGGGTCGTCCATGCGCTCGACGCCGCCGGCGTGCAGGTCATCGAGGTGAGCCACGGCGACGGCCTCGGCGGCTCGAGCTTCAACTACGGCTTCAGCCTGGTCGACGAATTCCAGCTCATCCGGGCGGCCGTCGACGAGGCGACGCAGGCCAAGATCGCCGTCCTCATGCTCCCCGGGCTGGGGACCGTCCACCACCTGCACAGGGCGCACGAGGCAGGCGCCTCGGTCGCCCGGATCGCCACCCACTGCACCGAGGCCGACGTCTCCATCCAGCACTTCGGCGAGGCGCGGCGGCTGGGCATGGAGACGGTCGGCTTCCTCATGCTGAGCCACCGGGCCAGCCCGGCCGTGCTCGCCCAGCAGGCCCGGATCATGGTCGACGCCGGCGCCCAGTGCGTCTACGTCGTCGACTCGGCCGGGGCCCTCGTGCTGTCCGACGCGCAGGAGCGCGTCGAGGCCGTCATCGCCGAGATCGGCCGGTCCGGCGCCCAGGTCGGCTTCCACGGCCACCAGAACCTCAGTCTCGGCATCGCCAACTCGGTGCTCGCCTTCCAGGCCGGCGCGACACAGATCGACGGGGCCCTGTGCGCCCTCGGTGCCGGGGCCGGCAACTCCCCCACGGAGGTGCTCGCGGCGACCTTCGAGCGGATGGGCGTCCGCACCGGCGTCGACCTCGGCGAGGTCCTTTCTGCGGCCGAGGACGTCGTGCGGCCCTTCATCCCGCGGCTACCGTGGATGGATCGCGCCTCGATCACCCAGGGCTATGCCGGTGTCTACTCCTCGTTCCTCCTGCACGCCGAGCGGGCGGCGACCCGCTACGGCGTGCCGGCCCACGCGATCCTGCAGAAGGTCGGCGAACACGGCTATGTCGGTGGGCAGGAAGACATGATCATCGACATCGCCCTGCAGCTGCGCGAGGAGCAGGAACTCGGAGACCTGGCCGGGATGGGGGTGCGGTGATGGCTCAGCACACCGGCAACGCCCCCGGGGACGGCTGGACGATCGACACCGTCGGCGACGAGCTGCTCGCCTGCGAGGCGCAGCGGCGCGACCGGGTGCGGTTCACGGAGGAATGGCCCGAGCTCGACCTCGCCACCGGCTACGCGATCCAGGACCGGAATCTCGCCGCGCGGCTCGAGCGCGGCGAGAAGCTCGTCGGGGTCAAGCTCGGGCTCACCTCCCGCGCCAAGCAGCAGCAGATGGGCGTGCACTCACCCTTCGTCGCGTGGCTGACCGACGCGATGGTCCTGCCGGCCGGTGACCCGGTCCCCCAGCATCGGCTCATCCATCCGCGGGTGGAGCCGGAGCTCGCCTTCGTCATGGGCGACCGGCTCGAGGGGCCCGGAGTCACCGCTGCCCGGGCGATGGCGGCGGTCGAATCGGTCTGGGGCGCAGCGGAGATCGTCGACTCGCGCTATCGCAACTTCTCCTTCCGCGCCGGCGACGTCGTCGCCGACAACGCCTCCTCGGGCGCCTTCGTCACCGGCCCGATCGGACTGCCGCCGTTCGCGCTCGACCTGTCTCTCGAGGCGGTCCTCGTCGAGATCGGCGGAGCCGTCGTGGACTCGGCGACGGGTGCCGCGGTGCAGGGTCACCCCGGGGAGGCGCTCGCCTGGGCCGCCAACGAGCTGGCCGGACGTGGGCAGGCGATCGAGGCCGGGTGGATCGTGTTGACCGGTGGGATGACCGAGGCGGTCGCCTGTCCTCCCGGCGCCTCGGTGGCCCTGCACTTCACGCACCTCGGCTCGGTCTTCCTCAACGGCGGGGCATGATCGCCCCGCTGTGATCGCCGCGCTGTGATCGCCGCCCCGGTTCAGGACGTCGCGGTTCAGGACGTCGCGGTCACCACGCCGTAACCGGCGATCCACTCGGGCACCGCGCGGTAGAAGCGCGAGCGGACGGCATACGGCCCGTATGCCGCGAGCGCCGCGAAGGCGGCCACCCACGTGCGGACCTCGTGGGCGCTGCCGCCGCCCTCGGTGCCCATCCACGCGACGGTCCAGTCGTCGACCTGGGCGAGGTCACCGGAGGCGAAGACGTCGAGGACGAGGTTGTCCCACTCGGGGTTGAGCGGCTTCATCCTCGGCGCCTCCCCGGCCGCGAGCGCGCGGCCGGCGGCGATGACTCGCTGCTCGCCCCGCAGCCGCTGCTCCGGGGTCGGGGCCAGCCCTTCGATGAGGGCGGTCGCGACGGGTGGCGGCGCCCCCTCGAGCACGGGCACCGGCGGGTCGTGGGAGAGCCCACCGGAGGCGACGAAGAGCACCCGCCGGTCGAGCTCGCGAGCCGCTTCGCCGATCGCCGCGCCCAGGGCGCGCACCCGAGCCACCGGTCCGAGGGGAGTGGCGACCCCGTTGACGAAGACCGGGACGACGGGGACCTTGTCGATCCCACCGAAGAGCAGTTCGAGCGGTTGCACCATCCCGTGGTCGACGGTCATCTGGGCCGAGACGGTGAGATCGACACCCCGGTCCAGCGTTCCCCGAGCGAGGGCGGTGGCCGCCGCGGAGTCCACCGACAGCGGCCCGGCCGCGCTGCCGAAGTCCCCGACGGCCGTCGCGGCCGTCGCGAGGGCGAACGGCGGCATCGCCCTGTAGAAGAAGCCGTTGTAGTGGTCGGGGGCGAAGATCACGACGAGCTCGGGATCGTATGCCGCGGCGAAGTCACGCGCGGCCGTCACCGCGTCCGTGCACGCGGCGAGGACCTCCGGCTCGGGGTCGTTGCTGCCCAGGAGCGGGGTGTGGGACAGGGCGACGAGCGCTGCGGTCATGACTGGCCTCCTTGGCCTGGGATCGGGGTCTCGGCCGGCGTGGTGACCTGGATGACGACCTTGCCGAGCAGGTCGCCGGACTCCAGGTGCCGGAAGCCGTCGTGGATGGCCTCGAGGGGCAGGACGCGGTCGACGATCGGCTTCACCCCGGTCGCCTCGACCATCCGGAGCATCTGCACGAATTCCGGGCGCGAGCTGGCAGTCGAGCCGATCACCCGCAGCTGCTGGTAGAACACCCGGCTGAGGTCCGCCGGTGGTTGGTCCCCGGTGGTGGCGCCGCAGACGACGACCGTGCCACCCGGTCGGAGCGCCTTGAGCGAGTGGCTCCACGTTGCCGCGCCGACCGTCTCGATGACGGCGTCCACCCGCTCCGGCAGCCGCGCGCCGGGCTCGACGACCGCGGTGGCCCCCCAGGAGAGCGCCGCCGCGCGCTTGGCCTCGCTGCGGCTCGTGGCGAAGACGACGGCGCCGGCGGCGGACGCGAGGATGATCGCCGCGGACGCGACGCCCCCACCGGCGCCCTGGACGAGCACCCGGTCCCCCGCGCGGACCCCGGCCTGGGTGAACAACATCCGGTATGCCGTGCCCCACGCCACCGGAAGGCAGGCGGCCTCCGCGAAGGTCAGCCCGGCGGGCTTGGGCAGGACGCAGCGCGTCGGCACCGAGACATATTCGGCGAACGTGCCGTTGTGGCGTTCGGACAGCAGGGCCCGGCCCGGATCGAGCGTCTCGTCGCCCAGCCCCCGGTCGGCATCGGCGATCACGGGGTAGACGATGACCTCGTTGCCGTCCTCGTCCAGGCCCGCGGCATCGCAGCCGAGCACGATCGGCAGGTGCTCCGGGGGGTGCCCGATCCCTCTCATCGTCCACAGGTCGTGCATGTTGAGCGCCGTCGCGACGACCCGGACCCGGGTCCACCCCTCCCGGGCCCCGGGATCGGGCACTTCACCGAGGACCAGCCCCGCCAACGGGTCCGTCGGGTTCTGGCTCACGCAGATGGCTGCTCGCACGGTCGACATCGTGGATCGGCGTGGCGGCGCCGTCTGCCCGTCGTGCCGCCTGACGGCACGACCACTCGTGAAAGGCGATGGGACGCGCTCCAATCGGCCCATGAGCTCGAACGAACAGGTCGGCACCGGCGTACTGCGCAGCCCGGGAGCCCGCGTCGGTGGCCTCCGACGCCCGGACGGGCTACTGGAAAACGTCGAGGCCTGCGGACTGGTCGACCCGCAGCTGGGCGTCGTCGATCGGATCATCTACACCGACGAGCGGCTCTATCAGCAGGAGTTGCGCCGGATCTTCGCGCGGTCATGGCTCTTCCTCGCGCACGAGGACCAGTTCCGCAATCCCGGCGACTTCTTCACGACGTGGATGGGCGAGGACCCGATCATCGTCACGAAGGACCGCAAGGGCCGGATCCGGGCCTACCTCAACTCCTGCCGGCACCGGGGCGCTCGGGTCTGCCGCGCCGACTCCGGTCGCACGAAGAACTTCACCTGCACCTATCACGGCTGGGCCTTCGACCTCGACGGTGAACTCGTCTCCGTCCCCGACCGGGACAACTACCCCGATCACTTCGATCCGCGCGACTGGGGCCTCATCGAGGTGCCGAGCGTGCAGTCCTACAAGGGACTGATCTTCGGCAACTGGGACTCCGAGGCGGAGTCCCTCGTCGACAACCTCGGGGACATGGCGTGGTACCTGGACGCCTTCCTCGACCGGGACCCGGACGGCACCGTCGTCGTCGGCGACGTCCACCGGTGGGTCCTCGAGGGCAACTGGAAGTTCATGGCCGAGCAGTTCTGCACCGACTGGTACCACGTGAACATGAGCCACGCCTCGGCGCTCTACGTGATGACGCCCCCCGGGAAGAAGCTCGCCGACGCGGTCATCAACCGCCGGGGACGGCAGTTCGTGAGCGATCACGGCCATGGCGCGGGGTTCCCGGTCAACACCAAGACCCGCTTCGACGCCCAGCGGGTCCACGAGTGGTACGACTACGACGCCCTGCGCGAACGGCTCACCGAGGCCCGGGTCCAGGGACCGATGACGACCGGCCACGCGACGATCTTCCCCAACTTCTCCTACCTGCCGGTCAACGGCTCGATCCGGGTCTGGCACCCCAGGGGGCCGAACCAGGTCGAGGTCTGGGCGTGGACGATCGTCGACAAGAGCATGCCCGCCGAGGTAGTCGAGGCACAGCGCCTGCACAACCTGCGCACCTTCGGACCCAGCGGGATCTTCGAGCAGGACGACGGCGAGAACTGGAGCGAGATCCATGCCGTCTCCAAGGGGTTCATCACCCGGGAGACGCCGCTCAACTTCCAGATGGCGCTCGGCACCGCCGCCGAGGACGGGGTCCACCCCGGTCGGACCGCGGCGCTGTTCAGCGACGCCGCCGGTCTGTCCTTCTACCGCCGGTGGGTCGAGCTCATGGACAGCCCGGCCTGGCACGAGACCCGCCCCCGTCCCACCCACCCGATGCGTGAGGAATACACATGAGCGACCGGATCCGCGTCGCGGCCGAGGAGGACATCCCGCAGGACGAGGGCCTGGTCATCCCCAAGGCGCTCACCGGAGCCGACGACGACATCGCCCTGTTCAAGGACGACCAGGGGTGCATTTTCGCCCTCGACAACACCTGCCCGCACGAGGTCGCCTCGCTCGCCGAGGGCTGGGTCGAGGACGGCTACGTCGAGTGCCCGCTGCACTCGAGCAAGTTCGACCTGCGCACTGGTGAGGCCCAGTCCCTCCCGGCCCCGCGGGGGGTGAACGTCCACCGGGTCGAGGTGCACGACGGCGAGGTCTACCTGTATGCCGGTGAGCGGCCCTGATGGAGGGGCATCCGGAACGGATCCTCGTCCTGGGCGCGGGGATCGGCGGAGTGAGCACCGTCGCAGCACTGCGCCGGATGGGCTATCAGGGGGAGCTGTGGCTCGTCGACGAAGGCGATCAGCCCTATGACCGTCCGCCGCTGTCCAAGGACTATCTCGCCGGTCGACGGGGCCGAGCGGAGATCGCGCTGCAAGCGGCCGACTGGTTCGACGCCCAGGACGTTCGGCTGTTCCGCGGGGTCCGGGCGATCGGCCTGCGTCCCGAGGCCGGGCAGGTGCAGCTCGCCGACGGGCAGGTCCTCACCGCCGACCGGATCGTCCTGGCGACGGGTGGACGCGCGCGCCGGCTGCCCATCCCGGGCGGCGACGGGGAGCACGTCCACGTCCTGCGGACCGCCGAGGATGCCGATCGGCTCCGCACGGATCTGGGCCCCGGCCGACGGCTGCTCGTCATCGGTGCCGGTCTCATCGGCGCCGAGGTCGCGTCCACGGCCCTGGACCTCGGGTGCGTGGTGACCGTGATCGACCCGTTGCCCGTGCCACTCGTCGCCGCCCTCGGACCCGAACTCGCGACCTGGCTGCACGACGAGCACACCCGACGCGGAATCGAGGTCATCACAGGGACGGTCACGTCGCTCGCGCAGGACACAGCGGGCACCGGGGTCACAGCGGGCACAGGGGGCACAGGGGGCACAGCGGGCACGCCCGGGGCCGGGACGGTCCTGGCGGCGTTGTCCGGTGAGGCACAGCCGCGCCCCTTCGACGTGGTCGTGCTCGGGGTCGGCATGGTCGCCGACACCGAGTTGGCCCAGTCGGCCGGGCTGCTCGTCGACGGCGGTGTCCTCGTCGACGAGCGGCAGGTGACGAGCCACCCGCGCGTGCTCGCCGTCGGCGATGTCGCGCGGACCCGGGCGGACGGCATACCCCAACGGGCGACCGAGCACTGGGAGGCGGCGCAGCGGGGGGCGGATCGTGCCGCGGCCACCCTGCTCGGGTCGGCGGCACCGACCCAGGGTGCGCCGTGGTTCTGGACCGACCGTCACCACCTGCACGTCGAGTGCGTCGGACACATGGACGAGGCAGAGACCCGGGTCGTGCGCGGCTCGTTCGGCGAGGGCCCGGCGGCGGTCTTCGGGCTCGCGGGCGGTCGACTCGTGGCCGTTGCCGCCGTCGACGACGCCATGGCGATCAAGGCCGGTCGTCGCCTCATCGACCGCAAGACCCTCGTGGACCCGTCGGTCCTCGCCGACCCCCACACCGAGCTGCGCGGCCTGCTGCGCGCCTGACCGGGAAGGACCCGCGACCCTCATGACCATCGCCAGCGACGGTGCCCCGTCGAACATCCCCGAGGGCCGCCCGTCCGGTCCCCCGAGCCGCCGACCTGACGACCGGGCCGGCCGGCGGGCGGACGCCCAGACCGTCTTCGAGATCACCCAGTTCTACTTCGACGAGGCGGCCCTCCTGGACGACGGCCGGTTCGCCGACTGGCTGGACCTGCTCGCCGAGGACCTCGACTACTGGGCACCGACCCGGACCAACCGGCTGCGGCGCCAGCAGTCGCTGTCGATCGAACCGCGTGGTGGCACCGCCTTCTACGACGAGACGAAGGAGTCGCTGCGGTGGCGCATCCGCCGGTTCGACTCCGGCATGGCCTGGGCCGAGGACCCGCCCTCGCGGACGCGCCACCTCATCTCCAATGTCATCGCGACGCACGTCGATCCCGAGGAACACCCGGGCTTCATCGTCGACGACTTCCTCGTCCGCTCGGCCTTCCTCGTGCACCGCTCGCGCCTGCAGACCGAGCAGAACCTGTTCGCCGGGCAACGCACGGACCTGCTGAGGCGCTCCGGCGACTCCTTCGAGGTGGCTCGCCGGGAGATCCTCCTCGACCACAACGTGCTCATGTCCAAGAACCTCTCGATCTTCTTCTGAGCTCTTCTCTCGACCCTGTCTTCTTCGACTCCTGTCTCTACCTGACCGCTTGCCGACCCGAAGGGCCACGATGGACACCCCCCGCCCCACGCTCACCCGACGTTCGGTCCCCACCTCGCTCGGCGACATCTCCGTCGCCGAGGCCGGCGAAGGGCCTGTGCTCGTCATGCTCCACGGGGGTGGGCCGGGGGCGTCCGGGGAGAGCAACTACTGGCAGAACCTGCCCGCGCTCACCCGGCACTTCCGGGTCGTCCTGCCGGACCAGCCCGGCTTCGGACAGTCCTACCGGCCCACCGAGGAGGACCTCGAGGCCCGGTCGATCACGGCGATCGCCGTCGACGCCCTCTATCAGGCGATCGACGCCCTCGGCATCGAGCGCTTCCACCTGCTGGGCAACAGCCTCGGTGGTGCCGCCGCCATCGCGATGGCCCAGGCGCGGCCGGAGCGGGTCGACCGACTCATCCTCATGGCCCCGGGAGGCGGCTGGTTGCCGTTCGGCCCGACGCCGACCGAGGGCCAGAAGCAGATGTTCCTCTACTACAACGCCGGCGGCCCGTCGGAGAAGAAGATGGGGTCCTTCATCCGGACCATGGTCTTCGACCACAAGCAATTCGGTGAGGACGTCGTCAAAGCCCGCTACGAGGCGTCGTTGGACCCGAGCCACATCGAGTTCTACCACCGCTACAACGCGGCCTTCGGTCGTCGGCACGGGATGGACCCGTTGTGGCGGGACCTGCACCTCATCAAGGCGCCGACCCTGCTGCTGTGGGGACGGGACGACCGGACGATCACCCTCGACGGCGCCCAACTCATGCTCCGCTACATCAAGGACGTCCAGCTGCACGTCTTCGGCAACTGCGGGCATTGGGTCCAGCTCGAGCGCCAGGGCGAGTTCGAGCGCCTCGTCATCGACTTCGCGGCGACACCGTGAGCGCTGGTTCCAGCGGTTGGCTCACCGGCAACGTCGCCCTCGTCACCGGCGGCGGCTCCGGTCTGGGCCGGGCCGTCGTGCAACGCTTCCTCGCCGAGGGCGCGAGCGTCACGGCATACGGCATCGACACGGACCAGCTCTCGACGCTGCGCGAGCAGGTCGGACCGGACGCCCAGCTGCTCACGATCGTCGGCGACGTGCGCTCGTCGGCCGACCTCGAGCAGGCGGTGGCCCGGACCACGGAGACGTTCGGGCGCCTGGACACGCTCGTGGCGAATGCCGGTCTCTGGGACTTCCAGCGGGGCCTCACCCGGCTGACTCCGCAGGAGCTCGAGGCCACCTTCGACGAGATCTTCGCCGTCAACGTCAAGGGCTATCTCCTCGCGGCCGCGGCGGCCTGGCGTGAACTCGTCGCCACCCGCGGGAGCATCGTGATGACCCTGTCCAATGCGTCCTTCTACGTCAACGGCGGTGGCCCGGTCTACACCGCGAGCAAGCACGCGGCGCTCGGGCTCATGCGCGAACTGGCCTTCGAGCTGGCGCCGAAGGTCCGGGTCAACGGCGTGGCCTGCGGCGGCATGCGGACCGATCTGCGTGGACCCGGGGCGCTGGGGCTCGACCAGCGCTCGATCGAAGCCTCCTTCGCCAAGGCCTCACCCGACCGACGTCCTGCCCTGCCCCTGCACGACTCCAGCAACGACCCGAAGGACTTCACCGGCCCCTATGTGCTGCTCGCCTCCCGCGAGCAGTCCGGCCCGATGACCGGGCACGCCATATCCATCGACGGCGGCATGGGCGTGCGGGGCTTCAGCTCCGACGCCGGTGGCGACGACCTCTGACTCCAAGGACATCATCATGCCTTTGCTGCCTTCGGCCGTCTCCGGCCACAACGTCGACGTCAGCCCGGTCGCCGGGCTCGTCCGCACCACCGCGCTCACGCCCGACAGGGTCGCGCTCGTCTACGAGGGTGGCGACGTCACGTATGCCGCGCTCGAAGACCGATCCGCGCGGCTGGCCACCGTGCTCGCCGAGGGCGGGATCGAGCCCGGGGATCGGGTCGCCTACCTCGGGCTCAACAGCCCGGCCTTCCTCGTCACCCTCTATGCCACGATCCGCCTCGGCGCGATCTTCGTCCCGGTGAACTTCCGCCTGGCCGGCCCGGAGCTCGAGCGCATCCTCCAGGCCAGTGGCTGCCGCGCGATCGTCGCCGAGGAGGGTCACCGGGCCACGGTCGACCAGGTCCGCTCGTCGCTCGGCGACATCCGGGCGCTGCTCGTGGACGACGACCCGGCGTGCCCGGTCGCGCCGGACGCCGACCTCATCGGCTGGGAGCGCTGGTCGGGACTGCTCGCGAACGCCGAGCGCATCGGCCAGGACGTCGCGGGCGACCACGACACCCCCGCGATCCTCATGTTCACCTCGGGGACGACCGGGCTTCCGAAGGGCGTGACGCTCACCTGCGGCAACGTCTTCTGGAACCAGGTCAACGTGGAGTCGCGAGTCGACAGCCGCCGCCTCGACGTCACCTACTGTGGCGCACCGATCTTCCACATCGGCGCGCTCAACTCGTTCTTGCTGCGCGTGCTCTCCCGCGGCGGCACTGCCATCCTGCGCCGGCTGTTCGACCCGGCGCAGCTGCTCGGCGACATCGTCGAGCGCCGGGTGAACACGATGTTCGGCGTCCCGGCGATGTTCGCCGCGCTCGCGCGCACGCCCGGGATCGAGACCTCGGACCTCTCCTCCCTCACGGCCGTCATCGTCGCCGGGGCCCCGGTCCCGCCGTCGCTCATCAGCCAGTTCCTCGACCTCGGAGTCACCCTCGAGCAGGCCTGGGGTCTCACCGAGACGGCCCCGTTCGCCACCCACCTGCCCGCAGAGTGGACCCGAGACAAGCTCGGCTCGGCCGGGGTCGCCATGCCGCACACGCAGGTGCGGATCGTCGACGTCGAGAACGCCGTCGCGTCCTCGGGCTCCCTGGGCGAGATCGTCGTCCGCGGTCCCAACGTCACGCCAGGCTATTGGGAGAACCCCAAGGCGACCGCGGCCGCCTTCGACGCCGACGGCTGGTTCCACACCGGCGACGTGGGCTATCTCGACGAGGACGGCTGTCTGTTCATCGTCGACCGGCTCAAGGACATGGTCATCACCGGCGGGGAGAACGTCTACCCGGCCGAGGTCGAGCGGGCCTATGCCGACATGCCGGGCGTCCTCGACGTGGCGGTCGTCGGGATGCCGGACGAGAAGTGGGGCGAGGCGGTCGTGGCCGTCATCACGGCCAGGGAGGGCACGGATCTCACCCTCGACCAGGTCCGCCAGTACGGCGGCGAGCGACTGGCCCGCTACAAGCTGCCGACCCGCATCGTCCTCGTGCACGAGCTGCCCCGGAATGCGTCCGGCAAGCTCGACAAGGTCGCCGTCCGCGGGATCGTGTCCAGCGACACGCCATGAATCGGACGCGGATCCCGACAGCCCTACGGGCGCCCGAACCGTGGGCGATCAGTCTCGTCCAGGACCGTCGCAGGACGGCGACGTTCGAGGTCACCTCGGGCGGCGGCGAGGCGACCCGGCTGGTGGTCGAGCGGTGCGTGGCCGGACGTCTGCGCCTGTCCTACCCGGTCGGTGGGCACGACCTCGAGATCCGCGTCGAGGGAAACCCGCGGGCCGACGTCATCCGGGCGCTTGCGACGGCGCTGCTCGACGCCGACCCGGTCTGCCGCCGGATCGTGCTCGCCTATGCGCCGCAGGACTCGGTGGCGATCGACGAGGCGAGCGAGGCGGGCTTCCGTGCGGTCGTCGAGGTGGACCTGGACTCGGAGACGCTGCAGTTGCTCGTGCTCGAGCCCGACTGGGTCCGTGGTGTCGACCTGGAGCTCGACCGGGTGCCGACCTGACACCGTGACGTGACTCGGGTCCCGATCCGCGGGGCCCGGCTCAGGCGGATCGCAGCAGTCCGGATCGTTCGGCACCCTGGAGAATCCGGCTGGCGTCGGCGGCGGTGCGGCGCAGGACCAGGGCGTGGCGGCATACGTCGGCGCTTTGTTCGTTGGCCACGAGCGTGAGCGCGGCCCGCGGGAGCCCATCGGTGCCGCGGACCGGCGCGGCGATCGCGGTGATCCCGAACACGGCCTCGCCGAGGCTCACCGCTATCGCCCCACCCCGGATCCGGGCCAACTGCGCGGTCAGGTCCTCCGGTTCCGTGAGCGTCCGAGCCGTGAGGGGCTTGAGCGGTCCTGCGAGGACGAGATCGAGGGCTGCCGGGTCGTGCGCGAGGAGCGCCTTGCCCGCGGCGGAGGCGTATGCCGGCAACCGCGTGCCCACCCGGCCCGGGCCTCGACCCGAGCGACCGCCGAAGACCCGATGCAGCGCCACCACGTCGACCCCGTCGAGCACCGAGAGATGGACCGCCTCGCCCGTCTGGTCGTAGAGGTCCACACAGGCGGGGATGAGCAGCTCGCGCAGTCGTTCCTGTCGTCCCTCGTCCACCGGGCGGACGAGCCGTTGCATCGCCGAACCGATCCGGTAGTCCCGCCCCACCCGCTCGACGGCCCCATTGCGCTCGAGCATGGACAGCAGGCGGAAGGCCGTGGACTTGCTGAGCTCCGCGCGACGACCGAGCTCGCTCACGCCCAGGAGTGACCCCGGTTCGTCGCCGAGCGCGAGGAGCAGGCTGAAGGCCTTGTCGACGGCGGCCCGGTCGTCTCGGTGCTGGGAGCGCGCTGCCGGGCTCAGTGTTGCGGTCATCTGGCCTCCGTCACTCTCAGCACGCGCTTCGTCACTTCGTTGTCCGGAATCCAGTGTGGGGAGAAGGACAGGCTTGGTCAAGTGGACGACTATCATGTTTTAAGTGACATCCGACTCGTCTCAGGTCCCGCCCGCGCAGCCTGACCTCGTGCAAGTGATCTCGGAGAACGTCCGGCGATTCCGGGTCGAACGCGGCTTCTCCCTCGGGGAGGTGGCCCGTCGATCCGGCCTCTCGAAGCAGACGCTCTCCAAGCTCGAGTCGGCCGACTCGAACCCGACCGTCGAGACCCTCGCGGCCGTCAGTGCCACCCTCGGCGTGCCCTTCCGCCGGCTCGTCACCGAGTGGGGGCACCCGATCTTCCTGCGGCGCGCGGCCGACAGCTCATGGACCCGGCGATCCGGGGTCGACGTGCGGGCGCTCGACGAGGTGTTCGGGACAGGGCAGGTGCGCACCGAGGTCGTGCGCCTGACGAAGGACCGCCGGGCCCTCGAACTGCCGGCCCATCACCTCGGCACGCTCATCCACCTCTACGTCATCGACGGCCGCCTGCGCACCGGCACGGTCGCCGACCCGGTCGATCTCGAGGCGGGTGACTTCGTGCGGTTCGCCGGCGACGTCCCCCACCGACACGAGGCGTTGAGCGACACCGCCCTCGCCCATGTCGTGCTCACCATCCCCCAGGCGCGCCGCTACGACTCACCGGGGGTCGAGGTCGCCACGGGCTGAGTTGACGGGGTCACTGGGGCCGAAGCGATCGGGGTGGTCGCAGATGGCCCGAGACGTCACCGGCCAGGAGCAGCGTTGGGAACAGCGGGCTCTGACCCGCACAAAGCTGGTGGAGCCAAGGGGACTCGAACCCCTAACCCTCTGCTTGCAAAGCAGGTGCGCTACCAATTGCGCCATGGCCCCGCGAGGACGAAACGCCCGCGGTCAGTGCGGGTCGAGCCGGTCCGAATCCCGGGGTGCACGCACGTCGTCGGTCGCCTCGGCCCACAACTCACGCTCTGCCCGCTGCGACGCGATCGACTTGCGCACCGCGAGCACGACCGCCGCGGCAGCCGTCGATGCGAAGACCAGCAGCCTCGTGCGCACGGCATACCTCCCGGTGGGACGCGACGGTGGTGGGCCTAACAGGACTTGAACCTGTGGCCTCTTCCTTATCAGGGAAGCGCTCTAACCGTCTGAGCTATAGGCCCTCGCACCCTCGCACGGCGGGTCACCGCCGCGACGCGTCAGACTACCGGATCGGCCAGACCGCGATCAAAACGACGCCGTATGCCGTCCGCCCACCTCCGCGCCCCGGCGGCGGGGCCGCCGGGCCGGCTCGAGGCCGGGGCCGGGGCGACCGCGGGTGGCCGCGGGCCGGGTCGGGGCCGGAGCCGCGGCGACTCCGGCACACCGAAGGATTCTGCACACCAGAGCGCGCGAAATCCTTCACGTAGACGGGCAAGAATCCTGGGAGAAGCCCGGCGCGGGGGGCCGCCGGGCTCGTCCGAGCCGGAGCCGGGGCGACCTCGGGTGGCCGCCGGGCCGGTTCGAGGCCGGAGCCGGGGCGACCTCGGATGGCCGCCGGGCTGGTCCGAGCCGGAGCCGCGGCGACCTCGGGTGGCCGCGGGCCGGTTCGAGGCCGGAGCCGGGGCGACCTCGGATGGCCGCCGGGCTGGTCCGAGGCCGGAGCCGCGGCGAGTCCGGCACACCGAAGGATTCTGCACACCAGACCGTGCGAAATCCTTCGTGTGGGGGCGAGAACCGGGGAGAGGCCGGGCGCGGGGCCGCCGGGCTGGTCCGAGCCGGAGCCGCGGCGACCTCGGGTGGCCGCGGGCCGGTTCGAGGCCGGAGCCGGGGCGACCTCGGATGGCCGCCGGGCTG
>JAKPEG010000049.1 GCA_029552065.1 Actinomycetes bacterium | reverse complement strand
GGCGATCTCGAGCAACTCGGGCAGTTGCTCGTCCGTCGTCTGCAGGACCGCGAGGATCTGGTCGTAGGTGAGCCGCTCGCCCCGGTCGAGCACCTGCTCGCGCGCCACCCGGAGGATGTCGGTCGCCGCCTCTGTCGCCATAGCCTCTGCCGTCATACGCACGATTCTTGCGTATGCCGCCCTCCCGCGGCTCCCGGGCCTAGGTCCCGGACCCGACGCCTCGTTTGCCCGCGTCGCCGAGTGGTATCACTGGAGCGGGTCCTGCTCTCCTGCTCCCCGAGGACTGCCCGGAGGTCGCCATGCCCAGCCCCATCACCCGACTCACGCCGTCGCCGGGCACTGGGCCATTCGGCCACCGTGCTGCGGCCGCTGCTGCGGCCGCAGCCGTGGCGGGCCGTGGTGCGCCGGCCGCCCTAGCCGGGCCGAGGCCGGCCGCGATCGCCGAGCTGGACTGGCAGGCGCTGCTCGCTGGGCCGTTCACCCCGTCGCCGGGCGCATGGTCCGAGCAGGTGCTCTACTTCCTGCTCGTCGATCGCTTCTCCGACGGCCAGGAGGCCGGCTGCCGAGACGTCGCCGGCGACCCGCTGCCCGGGGTGACTCCGGCGCTCACCGCGGCCGATCGCGGGCTCGCGGTGACCACCGAGGCCGACGCGGCCGCCTGGCGGGCCGCCGGCGCATCGTGGGTGGGCGGCACGCTCGCCGGGGTTGGGTCCAAGCTCGGCTACCTGTCCCGGCTCGGCGTCACCGCTCTGTGGATCAGCCCGGTGCTGCGCCAGCGGCCGGAGCGCGCCGACTACCACGGCTACGCGGTCACCGACTTCCTCCAGGTGGACCCGCGCTTCGGCACCGACGACGACCTGGTCCAGCTCGTGCGAGACGCCCACGCGGTGGACATCCGGGTGATCCTCGACGTCATCGTCAACCACACCGGCGACACCTTCGGCTACGTCGCGGGCGACGAGCGGCCGTTCGACGGCATACCCCGTCGGGTCCGGGGATGGCGCGACGGCCACGGCGACCCGACCCTGCCCTTCCCCGCCCAGGTGGCCGACCCCGACGCCGCGATCTGGCCCCGGGAGCTGCAGGCCGACGGTGTCTACACGTGTGCCGGGCCGATCAGCCATTGGGACGACGATCCCGAATACCGGCTCGGGGACTTCTTCGGACTCAAGGACGTGTGGCACGGGTCGGGCCCGGTCGAGGACTACCGCCCCTCGGACGCGCTGCGGAGTCTCGCAGCGGCATACCAGTATTGGGTGGCGAAGGCAGACCTCGACGGGATGCGCGTCGACACGGTCAAGCACATGGATCCGGGGGCGACCCGCTTCTTCGCCTCAGCCATGCACGAGTTCGGGCGCCGCATCGGCAAGAACAACTTCTTCCTCGTCGGGGAGATCACCGGACCGCGGTCCTTTGCCATCGACCTCATGGAGCTCACCGGGCTCGACGCGGCACTCGGCCTGGCCGACCTACAGGGCAAGCTCGAGGCGACCGTGACGGGGTGGGGCGATCCGGGCGAATACTTCGGCCTCTTCCGCAACTCGGCGCTCGTCGGTCACGGCACGCACACGTGGTTCGGCGAGCGGGTCGTCACCTCGATCGACGACCACGACCAGGTTCGCAAGGGCGACGCGAAGTCCCGGTTCGCCGCGACCGAGCTCGGGCGCGAGCTCGCCTTCGCCGCGCTGGCAACCAACGTCACCACCCTCGGTCTGCCCTGCCTCTACTACGGCTCCGAGCAGGCCTTCGACGGCGCGGGCGGCAACGACCGCTACATCCGCGAGGCGATGTTCGGCGGCACTTTCGGCGCCTTCCGCAGCACCGGCCGGCACTGCTTCGACGAGACCCACCCCGCGTATGTCGCCCTCGCCCGCCTCCTCGTGCTGCGTCGCCGGTTGCCGGTGCTGCGCTTCGGCCGGCAGTACCAGCGCCCCATCTCCGGTGACGGAATCGGCTTCGGGCTGCCGCGGCGGATCGGCGACGGGCGGATGACCTCGATCGTCGCGTGGAGCCGGATGCTCAACGACGAGGAAATCGTCTGCGCGGTGAACACCGACACGGCGGCCGAGCGGTCGGCCTGGGTGACCGTCGACGCGGCGATCCACGCCGGCACGCCGGCCTTTCGCTATCTGTTCGCCTCCGACACTCCGGAGTCGGGGCTCGCCGGGCGCTCGGCACCGGTCGAGTCCCGCAACGGGCGCGCCGTCTTCGTCACGGTGCCGCCGGCCGGTTTCGTCGTGCTCGGCGCGACCTGAGGGGCCGGCCGGGCGTCAGCCCGCCGGACGTGGCGCAGGGCCAGAATCGGTGAGATCGACGAGGTCGATGACCCGGTCGAAGCCCTCGACCCCGTCGGGCCGGTGGCTCACCATCACGACCGTCCGTCCGGCGAAGGCGGCACGGAGGTCGGCCAGGACTGCGACAGCGGTCGCATGGTCGAGGTGGGCGACCGGCTCGTCGAGCAGGACGACCGGACGCCGGGAGACGTGGGCGCGGGCGAGCGAGAGCCGGCTGCGCTCACCACCGCTCACTCCGCGGCCGCCGGTGCCCAGCATGGTGTCCAGTCCGTCGGGCAGGCCGGCGAACCACCCGCCCAGCCCCGAGGCTCGCAACGCCGCCTCCAGCTGTGCGTCGTCGGCATCGGGGCGGGCCAGGCGCAGGTTCTCCCGCAGCGAGGTGGCGAAGACGTGCGGCTCGTCGTCGACGGCCGCGAGCCGGGCCCGGGCGTCGTCCAGCGACAGCGAGCCGACGTCGAGGCCCCCGAGCCGGTAGCTCCCCACCACCGGGTCGAGGTGCCGGGCCAGCACCGCGAGCAGGGTGGACTTGCCGCTGCCGTTGGCTCCGGTGAGCACGAGGTGCTCCCCGGCACCGACGTGCAGACTCACCGGCGCGAGGTCGTATGCCGCCCGCCCGCCCGCCCCCGTGTCCGCGGCCGCGGCACGCCAGCGGGCGGCCACCCCGTCGAGGTCGAGGGCGAGGCCCGCCGGATCGGTCGCCGGATCGGTCGTCGGGATGCGGCCCTCGTCAGCGAGGTCGGGGCCCAGGCCGGCGACGGGGCCTGGGCCGAGGTCCGCGCGGCGCGGCTCACGGACAGCGGGTGGCTGGTCGAGCAGTTCGCGCAGCCGGCGCTCGCTCGCCCGCGCCCGGGCCCACGCGCCCATCGCATCGGGCAAGCCCACGAGCGCATCGCCGACCGCGAGCGGGGCGAGGACGAGGACGGCGGCGACCGAGTCGGAGAGACCGACCGAGATGGCCCATTGCGCGACGACGGCGGCGAGCACCGTGCCCCCGGCGGTGACGAGGTGTCCGAGGCCCACCCCGGTCGCCCGGGCCCGGGCCAGCCGGGTCGTCGCGCGGGTGAGCTCGGCCTGGGCCGTGCGCACCCAACCGAGTGCCTGGGAAGCCGCGCCCAGGCCGGCCAGCTCCGCGGCATACCCGGTGACGAGGGTGCTCGTGCGGGCGACGTCGGCGCGGGCGGCGAGCCAATCGCCCTGCGCCGCAAGCTCCATCCGGCGGCCGAGCGCGCTCACGCCCGCCTGGGCGAGGAGCACGACGAGCAGGACGATCGCACCGGCGGGCACGAAGAGGGCGAGTCCGAGCACGGTGAGCCCGGCCGCGACGACCAGCCCGAGCACGGGCACGACGACCCGCACTGTGGCGAAGACGAGGTCCTCGAGGTCGTCGACCGCGGTGGTGAGCACGTGCGCGCGGGCGCGGCGCCCGAGCCGTGCCGGCGTGAGCGGCACGAGTGCTTCGTATGCCGCGACCCGGCGCCGGGCGAGCAGGTCGAGGGCGCTGTCGTGGGATCGGACCCGTTCGGTGTAGCGCAGAACCGGCCGGGCGATCCCGAAGGTCCGCACGGCGACGATCACCGACAGGAGGGTGAGGATCACCGGGCGGTGGCTGGCCGCGACGATGAGCCAGCCCGCCGTCGCGGTGAGGGCGATGCCCGAGGCGCTCGCGAGACCCCCGATGACCGAGGCCCGGCGGATCCCCGGGGCGGAGGCGGCGAAGGCCGCCTCGACGGCCGGGTTCGGTGCCGGGTTCGCCGCCGGGTCGGGGACCGGAATGCCCGGTGGCCCGGCATTGGGGGTGCGCGCGCCGCCATTCACCGCTCGCCACCCCCGGCAAGCTCGCCGGAGGGAGCGGCAGACCGCCCCACGACGACGTGGGCGTCGGCCAGCTCGACCAACTCCGGTCGATGCGTGACGGCGACGACGGCCCGGTCGTCGGCCAGCCCGGCGATCGCCGCGTGCGCGAGCCGAGCGCTCTCGGGGTCCAGGTGGGCGGTCGGCTCGTCGAGCAGGACGAGCGGGGCGTCCGACAACAGCGCGCGGGCGAGGGCGAGCCGGGCGCGCTGGCCGGCCGACAGCCCGAAGCCGTCGTCCCCGAGCGGCGTCTGCAGACCTTCGGGGAGTGCCCGGACGTCCGCAGCGAGCCCGACCTCGTCGAGGACGGCCCACAGGGATTCGTCCCCAGGGTCGGTCGGCACGCCGAGGGTGAGATTGTCGCGCAGCGAGCCGGCCACGAGCAGGGGTCGCTGGCCGACCAGGTGGGCGCTCGGCACGGCGACCAGTCCGGCGGTCGGGGTGCGCAGCCCGGCGAGCAGTTCGAGCAGGGTGCTCTTGCCGGCACCCGAGGGCCCGGTGACCGCGACCAGACCTGCGGCGGGCACGGCGAGGTCGACCCGGTCCAGGACGAGCGCCTCGGTGCCCGGATAGCGGTAGGACAGACCTTCGACGCGGCCGCCGCGGCCGCCGCGTCCGATGCCGTGGATGGCTTCGACGTCGCCGACCCCGTAGATGCGGTGCGCTTCCGCGGCAGGCGCCGCGGGCGCGGCGAGCTCGTCTAAAGCGGCACCCAGCGCAGCCACCCCGTCGGCAGCCGCGTGGTATTCCGCGCCGACCCGCCGGATCGGCCAGAAGGCCTCGGGCGCCAGCAGGATGCACGTGAGTCCTGGCACGAGGTCCATGTCGCCGTTCGTGAGGCGCAGCCCCACGGTGACGGCGACGATCGCGACGGAGATCGTCGCGAGCAATTCGAGCGCCGCCGAGGAGAGGAAGGCGATCCGCAGCGTCCGCACCGTCGCTGCGCGATGCGCCTGGCTCACCGATCGGATCGACTCGCTCTGGCGCTGGGCCCGTCCGTAGGTGACGAGCGTCGGCAAGCCGCGCACGACGTCGAGGAAGTGCCCCGACAGGGCGGTGAGGGCCCGCCACCGCCGCTCGGTCGAATCGGCCGTGGCCCGCCCGAAGAGCGCGGCGAAGATCGGCAGCAAGGGCACCGTGAGCACGACGATGAGGGCGCTCACCCAGTCGAGCACGGCGATCGTCGCGATGGCCACGACGGGCAGCACGACGGCCCCGACCAGGGCGGGCAGGAAGCGTGCGACGTAGGGTTCGATGCTCGTGCAGCCTTGCGTGGCAAGGGTACTCGCGATGGCCGGGTCGGGCCGGGACTCCGCAGGCGCGGCCAGCCATCGGGCGAGCAGCCGCTCGCGCACCAGCCCGGAGACGCGTATGCCGGCCCGCGCGGCATACGTCTCGGCGAAGGCGGCGAGGGCGGCCCGGAGCGCGAAGACGAGGACGACGAGGAGCATCGCGACGTGCAGGTCGGGGGCCTGCGCAGTGCCGGAGCGGACGACCGCGACGACGAGGCGGCTGACCGCGAGCGCCTGGGCGACCGCGAGGAGGCCCTGGGCCACGCCGACAACCCCGAGGCCCGCCATGACGGGGCGGGCCTCGGGGAGGGCCTGGAAGACCCTGGGGTCGAACGGTCGCACGAGGGTGATGCTAGGTGAGCCCGGAGCGGGGCCGGCCCGTCAGTGGTTGACCGACTCGCGGCCGATCGAGGTGGGCGCGGGGATGTGGTGGACACTGATCCGCTTGCGGAAGACCCAGTAGGTCCACCCCGTGTAGACGAGGACGATCGGCGTGAAGACCGCCGCCGCCCACGTCATGATCGTGAGGGTCGTCGGCGTGCTCGAGGCGGCGGCCAGGGTGAGCGAGGCTCCGTCGGCGAGGCTCGTGGGCATCG
Source organism: Actinomycetes bacterium (assembly GCA_029552065.1). GTDB lineage: Bacteria > Actinomycetota > Actinomycetes > Actinomycetales > Dermatophilaceae > Phosphoribacter. Next base: position 20,621 of record JAKPEG010000049.1, on the reverse strand, counting down.
CGTTGGGGAAGAGCGCCCCGAAGTAGGCCGCCACCGCGAAGGCGATGCACGCGAAGGTCCCGACGAAGGCCCAGCCCTCACGGCCCTTGGCCGCCATGAGGATGCCGGCCACGAGGGCGAGCGCGGCGAGCACGGTCGCGATCCAGCTCACCGGCGAGCCATGACGCAGGCCGATGGCGAGCAGCAGCACGACGGCGAGGACGGCCGTGACGAGGCCGGCCTTGATTCCCAGCGCCCGGGCGTCGTGCCGGATCGGGCCGTCGGTCTTGAGCGCGATGAAGAACGCCCCGTGGGTGAGGAAGAGCCCGACGAAGGTGAGACCGCCGAGGAGCGGGACGATCCCCAACAGGCTGAACAGATTGCCGTCGAAGACATAGTCGCCCTTGACGGCGGCGTTGGCGCGGATCGGCGTGCCGTAGACGATGTTCGTGAGCCCGACCCCCCAGAGGAGCGCGGCGAGGAAGGATCCGCCGGTGATCGCCCAGTCCCAGCGCCGACGCCACGTGTCGCTGTCGACCTTGTGCCGGTAGTCCAGGCCCATGCCGCGCACGATGAGCGCGACGAGGATGAGGGCGAGGGCGAGGTAGAAGCCGCTGAACAGCGTGGCGTACCACTGGGGGAAGGCCGCGAAGGTCGCGCCGCCCGCGGTGAGCACCCACACCTCGTTGCCGTCCCACACCGGGCCGATGGTGTTGAGCATGACGCGCTTGCGGGCCTCGGTGTCGGCCGCGTCGCGGCCCTTGCCGAGGATCGGCAGGAGCATGCCCACGCCGAAGTCGAAGCCCTCGAGGGTGAGATAGCCGGTCCACAGGACGGCGATGAGGACGAACCAGACGATCTGGAGAGTAGTGAGTTCCATTGTCAGTCCTTGGATTTCGTATGCCGTGGCGCGGCTCAGTAGGCGAAGACGAGCGGCTCGTCGTCGGCCCGGTCGGACGGATCCTTGGGGGCCTCGACGGGCACGGCGCCCGGCTTGATGTAGGCGAGCAGGAGGCGCACCTCGACGACGGCGAGCGCGCCGTAGAGCAGCGTGTAGATGATCATCGAGATCCAGACGCTCGCGGCGGAGACCGAGGTGGAGACCCCGGACTCGGTCGTCATGAGCCCGTTGACGATCCAGGGCTGGCGGCCGACCTCGGTGAAGATCCAGCCGAACGAGTTCGCGAGCAGCGGCAGCAGCGGTGTCCAGATCGCGATGTGCTTCCACATCCCGCTCGTGACGACCCCGCCCGCCCGGGTCTTCCACAGCGCCATGAGGGCGAAGATCATCGTGAGGAAGCCGGTGCCCATCATGAGCCGGAAGTTCCAGTAGGTCATCCAGATGACCGGCACGTAGCTCGACGACGCCGCGGTGGGGCTCGCGGCATACTGCGCCTTCTCGGCGGCGTTGACGTCGTTGATGCCCTTGATCTCGCCGCTGAACGAGCCGGTGCCGAGGAAGGACAGCAACCCGGGCACCTCGATGATCGGGCGCGCATTGGTGCCGTCGAGCGAGCCGATGGTGAGCACGGAGAAGGGGGCGTTGGCGCGGGTCTCGTATAGGCCCTCGGCCGCCGCCATCTTCATCGGCTGCACCTCGGTCATCACCTTGCCCTGGAGGTCACCGGAGGCGACCACGCCGAGGGCCGCGACGAGGGCGATCCACGCGCCGAAGCGGGTGGCCGACCGGTACATCCCGACGTCCTTGCCGTTGTCCATCGCCTGCCGGCGCAGGTGGTAGAGCCCGATGCCCATGACGAAGGCACCCGCGGTCATGTAGGCACCGAGCAGGACGTGCGGGAAGGTGACGAGTTGGACCTTGTTGAGCAGGACGGCGACGAAGTCCTGCAGCTCGGCGCGGTTGGTCGCCGGGTTGTAGGTGTAGCCGACCGGATTCTGCATGAACGAGTTCGCGGCGAGGATGAAGTAGGCCGAGAAGACGGTGCCGAGGTGGACCAGCCAGATGGTGGCGAGGTGGACCTTCCGGGGCAGCCGGTCCCAGCCGAAGATCCACAGCCCGAGGAAGGTCGACTCGAGGAAGAAGGCGAGCAGGGCCTCGAAGGCCAGCGGCGCACCGAAGATGTCGCCGACGAACCGCGAGTAGAGGCTCCAGTTCATGCCGAACTGGAACTCCTGGACGATGCCCGTGACGAGGCCGAGGGCGAAGTTGATCATGAACAGCTTGCCGAAGAACTTCGTCAGCCGTAGCCAGCGCTCGTCACCGCCCCGCGACCAGATGGTCTGCATGATCGCGAGCAGGGCGGTGAGGCCGATGGTGATGGGGACGAAGAGGAAGTGATACACGGTCGTGATGGCGAACTGCCACCGCGCAAGGTCAAGCGCATCCATGAGTGTGACGCTCCCGCGTGAAGTGGAATCAAGGTGTGAAGGTAGTGCCCGCACTCCCGACGCTACTCCGGCGCGCAGGGGCTTCCGACCCACTGTGCAGCGGGTGTGACGCAGTAGACAGAAATACCCCCAGGGGTAACGTGGCCAGCCACGATGCGTCGGATCGACCCGAGGTATGCCGCGTGGCGCGGCGCGTTCGCCGCCGTCGGTTCAGTCGGGGTAACCCTGCGGATTCGCGCGCTGCCAGCGCCATGTGTCGGCGCACATCTCCTCGACGGTGCGGGTCGTCTGCCAGCCGAGTTCCTCCCTGGCCAGGGTCGGATCGGCCCAGAAGGCCGGCAGGTCGCCGGCGCGGCGACCGACGATCGCATAGGGGATCGTCCGGCCACTGGCCCGCTCGAAGGCGGCGACGAGTTGGAGCACGGACGTGCCGCGACCGCCGCCGAGGTTCCAGGTGCTCACCCGCCGGTCGTGGGTGGCGATCCAGGACAGGGCGGCGACGTGCCCGGCCGCGAGGTCCTCGACGTGGATGTAGTCCCGCTCGCAGGTGCCGTCCGCGGTCGGATAGTCGCCGCCGAAGACCTCGAGTCGCTCCCGTCGGCCGACGGCGACCTGGGCGACGAAGGGCATGAGGTTGTTGGGCACCCCCTGCGGGTCCTCGCCGATCGTCCCGGACGGGTGGGCACCGACCGGGTTGAAATAGCGCAGGAGGGCGACGCGCAGGCCCTCGTCGATGTGCGCGACGTCGCGCAGCACCTGCTCGATCATCACCTTGGTCCGCCCGTAGGGGCTGCTCGCCGACAGCGGCTCGTAGTCCTCGACATAGGGGACCGGGGCGTGGTCGCCGTAGACCGTTGCCGACGAGGAGAAGACGAGCAAGCCGCAGCCGTGCCGACGCATCGCGCGCACGAGCGAGAAGGTCGACTCGAGGTTGTTCTCGTAGTAGTCCAGCGGCCGCTGCACGCTCTCACCGACAGCCTTGAGCCCGGCGAAGTGGACGACCGCGTCGATGGGCTCCTGCGCGAAGAGCCGCTCGGTCTTCTCGTGGTCGGTGAGGTCGAAGGCGTGAACGGGGATGGCCGCCCCGGTGAGCGTCTCGAGCCGGCCGACGACCGCGGGCTTGGCGTTGGCGAAGGAGTCGACGACGAGGACCTCGTGGCCGGCCGCGACGAGTTGGACGACGGTGTGCGAGCCGATGTAGCCGGCACCGCCGCTCACGAGGACGCGCATGCCCCTACCGTATGCCGTGCGGCATACCGTCCTGCCGCTGCCCTGTTTCCCCGCGAGGGATGGGTTTCTGTCGCCATCCGGGCGCGTGACGACAACAACCCATCCCTCGCGGAGCGGAGCCGCGGGGAGGAGGGCTGCCCAGCGGGCGGGTCAGCCCTTGGGGCGCTGGTCGACGATCCGCCGGGCCTTGCCGACCGAGCGCTCGATGCCGCCCGGATCGCGGACCTCGACCTCGGTCGTCGTGCCGATCCGGGCCTTGATCTCGTGGCGGATGTCGGCCGCGATCGAGTTGGCGGCCTCGTGCTCCTCGTGGACGAGGGTCTCGACCACGACGGTGAGGTTGACCATGTTGCCCGGCTGGGTGAGCACGCATTGGAAATAGGGGGCCAGGCCCTCCTTGCGCAGGATGATCTCCTCGATCTGGGTGGGGAAGACGTTGACCCCGCGGATGATCATCATGTCGTCGGTGCGTCCGGTGATCTTCGCGAGCCGCCGCATCGTCGGGTATGCCGTGCCCGGCAGCAACCGGGTGAGGTCCTTGGTCCGGTAGCGCAGGATGGGGAAGGCCTGCTTGGTGAGGCTGGTGAGGACGAGCTCGCCCTCCTCGCCGTCGGGCACGGGCTCGAAGGTCGTCGGGTCGATGATCTCGGCGAGGTAGTGGTCCTCCCAGAGGGTGAGCCCGTCGCGGGTCTCGTCGGACTCGGCCGCGACGCCGGGGCCGCCCATCTCGGAGAGGCCGAACATGTCGTGGGCGATCATCGCGGTCCGCGACTCGATCGCCTCGCGGGTGGCCTCGGTCCACGGCTCGGCGCCGAAGATCCCGACCCGCAGGCTCGTCTCACGGGGGTCGACGCCGATCCGCTCCATGTAATCCAGGACGGTGAGGAAGTAGCTCGGGGTCGCGTGCAGCGACCGGGGCCCGAAGTCCTGGATGAGCTGCACCTGCCGCTCGGTCATCCCACCCGACACGGGCACGACGCTGCAGCCCAGCCGCTCGGCACCGGCATGGATGCCCATGCCGCCGGTGAACAGCCCGTAGCCGCCGAGGTTGTGGAAGACGTCACCCGCACGCACGCCGCCGGCGTAGAGGCAGCGGGCGACGAGGTCGGCACCGGAATCGAGGTCGTCGTCGGTGAACCCGACGACGGTCGGTTTGCCGGTCGTCCCGCTGCTCGCGTGGATCCGGGTGACCTGCTCCCGCGGCACGGCGAACATCCCGAACGGGTAGTTCTCCCGCAGGGTGCCCTTGTCGGTGAACGGCAACCGGCGGACGTCCTCGAGCGCGCGGATGTCGTCGGGGTGGACACCTGCGGCGTCGAACGCCGTCCGGTAGTGCGGGACGTTGGCATAGACCCGATGCACGACGTCCTGGAGCCGTTCGAGCTGGCGGGCGCGCAACTCGTCGAGTGACCAGCGCAGGCCGGCGTCGGTGTCGGGGTGGTAGCGGGGCGAAGGCATGCGGTCGTCCTCTCACGGGCACTTACGAGGGCTGGTCCGCCGGTATGCCGCGCGCCCGGCGGGCGCGCGGCATACCCACGTCGTGCGGTCGTGCGATCAGTGCTGGGCGGGGTCCTTGCGCAGGTCGACGATCCGGCGCGCCTTCCCGACGGACCGCTCGATCCCGCCCGGTTCGCGGATCTCGATCTTGGCTGTCGTGCCGATGTTGGCCTTGATCCGGCCCTGGACGCGCTTCTCCACCTCGACCCGGGTGGCCGCGTCGAGTCGGTTGTTGCTCTCGGCGAGGACCGTGAGCTCGAGCATGTTGCCGGGCTGGGTGAGCACACACTGGAAGTAGGGTGCGAGCTCGGGCTCGGCCAGGAGGATCTCCTCGATCTGGGTCGGGAAGACGTTGACCCCGCGGATGATCATCATGTCGTCGGTGCGCCCGGTGACCTTCTCCATCCGGCGCATCGTGGGGAAGGCGGTGCCGGGCAGCAGCCGGGTGAGGTCCTTCGTGCGGTAGCGGATGACCGGGAAGGCCTGCTTGGTGAGGCTGGTGAAGACGAGCTCGCCCTGCTCGCCGTCGGGGAGCACCTCGTGGGTCACCGGGTCGATGATCTCCGGGTAGAAGTGGTCCTCCCAGACGTGCAGGCCGTCCTTGGTCTCGGCGGACTCCATCGAGACGCCGGGGCCGACGACCTCGGACAGGCCGTAGATGTCGACGGCGTCCATCTTGCAGCGCGACTCGATCTCCTTGCGCATGGCCAGCGTCCACGGCTCGGCGCCGAAGATGCCGATGCGCAGGGTGGTGTCGGCCGGGTCGATCCCCTGACGCTCGAACTCGTCGAGGATCGACAGGAAGTAGCTCGGCGTCACCATCATGATCTTGCAGCCGAAGTCTTGGATGAGCTGGACCTGGCGCTCGGTCATCCCGCCGGAGATCGGCACGACGGTGCAGCCGAGCTTCTCCGCGCCGTAGTGCGCACCGAGACCGCCGGTGAACAGGCCGTAGCCGTAGGCGACGTGGAGCACGTCACCGGGTCGCCCTCCGGCGGCGCGGATCGAGCGGGCCATGACCGTGGCCCACATGTCGATGTCCTCGCGGGTGTAGCCGACGACCGTCGGCTTGCCGGTCGTGCCCGAGCTCGCGTGCACCCGCACGACCTGCTCGCGCGGCACGGCGAACAGGCCGAACGGGTAGTTGTCGCGGAGGGTGAGCTTGTCGGTGAACGGCAACTTGGCCAGGTCGGAGAGCGCGCGGATGTCGTCCGGGTGGACTCCCGCCGCATCCCAGGTCGAGCGGTAGTAGGGGACGTTGTCATAGCAGCGCCGCACGGTGTCCTGCAGGCGCTCCAACTGGTGGGCCCGCAGCTCGTCAAGTGACCAGCGCTCGCCCTCGTCTCTGAGGTCGGTCGTCATGTCGTGATTCTTTCGAGCGCGGTATGCCGTGCACAACAGGAGATGGCTGTCGATCCCACCACGTGGGTGCTTCCTGCCTGGGGGTAGCCTTGGCGACACGGAAAGGGGGCCGCGGGTGCCCTCGTGTCCCGGAGGGGTCATGTCCGAATTTCCCAGCGACGGGCCGGGTGCACACCCGGTCCTGGACCTCGTCGACCCGGCGGGGGTCGTGCGCGCGTGGTTGTGGTGGTGGTGGCCGGAGCGAGAAGACGAGAGCGACGAACTGCCGGCACCCGAGGAACTGCGGCTTCGCGACGGGACCGCGGTGTGGATCCGCCCCATCCTGCCCAGCGACCGGGAGCTGCACGCGGCCAACTATGACCGGCTGTCGGAGGAGTCGAAGTACCACCGCTTCCTCACCCCGATCCCGCACCTGTCCGAGGAGATGCTCGACCGGCTGGTCGACGACGTCGACGGCGTGGACCATGTCGCCTACTACGTTTTCGCGGACAGCGAGGACCTCTCGACGTCGGTCCTGCCGATCGCCATCGGTCGGATCAAGCGAGACCCCGAGCACGCGGACGCCGCCGATGTCGCGGTCACCGTCCAGGACCCGTGGCACGGTCGAGGGGTCGCCACTGCCCTGTTGCCGATCCTCGTCGCCCGTCGACCTGCCGGGGTCACCCACATCCTCACCCTCGTCGCCTCGGACAACGTCGCCTCGCTTGCCATGCTCAAGCGGCTGGGAGCGGCCACGATGCAGCCCGACGGGGCCGGGGCGATCCAGGTGCGGATCGAGTTGCCCGAGCGACCCGACGGCGAGCAGCGGCGCGGCACGCGATCGGCGGGGAAGCCGGCCCACGCGGCCGAGCGGTCGCTCCCGGCCCTCCCGGCCCTGCCGCCGGAGCCGTCGGCCGTCGGCACCGGCCCTGCGCTTGGGGCCGTCGCCGGCGTCGCGACCGCAGCGGAGGGTGCCGTCGCGGCGGTCGTGCGGGCCGGTCAGGCCGTCCTCGCGCCCTGGCAGGTCGCGTTGCGCGACCGGGACCAGGACCTGCCCTGGTTCCTCCCCGGAGCCGGACCGTGGCCGGGCGGCCGGCCGTGGCCTCTCGCTCGCCGCTGGCGGTGAAGCCAGGCTGCTAGAGCAGGTCGGTCGCCCGCCCGGAGACCTCGGTCTCGGGCAAGACGAAATCGGACTCCCGGGCCTGGGCGTGTTCGGCGGCCATCCGACGCAGGAACGACTGGGTGCGTGGATGCTGCGGGTTGTTCACCACCTGGCGCGGGTCGCCCTGCTCGATGACGACGCCCCCGTCCATGAAGACGACCCGGTCGGCGACGTCGCGCGCGAAACCCATTTCGTGGGTGACGACGATCATCGTCATCCCCGATTCGGCGAGCTCCCGCATCGTCGCGAGCACCTCGCCGACCAGCTCGGGGTCCAGCGCCGAGGTCGGCTCGTCGAAGAGCATGAGCTTGGGCTGCATGCACAGGGCTCGGGCGATCGCGACCCGCTGCTGCTGGCCGCCGGACAGCTGCCCGGGATAGGCCGAGGGCTTGTCGAGCAGCCCGACGCGCTCAAGCAGCCCGAGGGCCCGCTTCTCGACCTCGGCCTTGGGCTCGCCTTTGACCTGGACGGGCGCCTCCATGACGTTCTCGAGCACGGTCTTGTGCGGGAAGAGGTTGAAGCGCTGGAAGCACATCCCGATGTCCCGGCGCTGGGCGGCGATCCGCTTGTCGCTGAGGCGGTAGAGCACCCCGCCGCGGTCCTCGTAGCCCATGAGGTCGCCGTCGACCCAGATGCGCCCGCCGTCGATCGTCTCGAGCTGGTTGATGCAGCGCAGGAAGGTCGTCTTGCCCGAGCCCGACGGGCCGAGCAGGCAGACCACCTCGCCGCGGTGGACCTCCAGGTCGATGCCCTTGAGCACGTCGTTGCCGTGGAAAGACTTGAGCACGTTGACGGCGCGGACGAGCGGCATACGCGTCGTGTCGATCGGTGACCCGGTGGCAGGCGTGGCGCTCATCAGTGGTCCGCCTCGATCTTCATGAGCTTCTGTTGGGTCTTCTTCGGCACCGCGCCGAAGCCCCGCCCGAAGTAGCGCTCGAGATAGGCCTGGCCGACCATGAGGATCGAGCAGACGATGAGGTACCACAGGGTGGCCGCGACGAAGGCCGGCATGATCTTGAAGCCCCGCTGCCCGAACAGATAGGCCTGGTAGTAGAGCTCGGTGATGACGGGGACCGCGACGAGCAGCGACGTGTCCTTGACCATGGCGATGGTCTCGTTGCCGGTGGGCGGCACGATCACCCGCATCGCCTGGGGCAGCACGATCCGGCGCATCGTCTGACCCGCGCTCATCCCGAGGGCCTGGGCCGCCTCGGTCTGGCCCTTGTCGACCGAGAGGATGCCCGCGCGGGCGATCTCGGCCATGTATGCCGCCTCGGACAGTCCCAGCCCGATGATCCCCACCCAGATGGTGGACGCGATGTCGTTCCAGGAGAAGCCGAGGAAGGTGAGGTCGGTGGACATGCCCAGCGACGCGGCGATCTGCTGGCCGAAGGGGACACCGATGCGGATCTCGTTGTAGAGGAAGCCGATCCCGATGCCGAGGATGGCGAGCAGGACATAGCGGGGCATCGCCCGGAAGAACCACGTGTAGACGAAAGCGACGGCGCGAAGGACCGGATTGTCCGAAAGTCGCATGACGGCCAGCAGCACGCCCAATCCGACGCCGAGGATCATCGCGGCGACCGTGCCGAAGATCGTGCCCTTCCAGAGGCCTTCGATGACCGGGCTCTGCTGCATGATCTGGAAGGCGAAGCCGAAGTCCCACCGCTCGTTGGTGAGGAAGGAACTCACGGCCATCGCGAGCAGGGTCGCGATGACGGCGATGGCCACCCACCGCCACGGATGCCGGACCGGCCGGGCGTGGATTACGCCCGGCCGGTCGGTGGTCATGTCAGTCATGACGGGTGGTCGGCTCAGGGGTTGACCGCGAAGGTGGTGATGGCACCGGACGCGTTGCCCCACTTGTCGAGGGCAGCCTTGTAGCTGCCGTCGGCGGCGATGGCCTTGAGGGCCGCGGCAATGCCACCGGCGAAGGCGGTCTGATCCTTGGCCGCGACGATGCCGTAGGGGGCGGCGTCGTAGATCTGGCCGAGGGCCTCGAGCTGCCCGTTCGTCTGCTTCACGGCATACAGGCCGACGGGCGAGTCGGCGAGCATCGCGTCGGCCTTGCCGCCGATGACGGCCGTGGTGACCTTGCCCTGGTCGCCGTCGACGATCTGGTTGATCGCCGGCTTGCCCGCGTCGGTGCACTTCTTGCTCCGGGCGGTGATGTCGTCGACCTGGACGGTGCCCTTCTGGACGCCGATGTTGAGGCCGCAGGCGTTGTCGGGGTCGACCTTCTTGGGGTTGCCCTTGGCGACGACCCACTGGGTGCCGGCGTTGAAGTAGCTCACCATGTTGACCTGCTTCTTGCGGTCGTCGTTGATGGTGAAGGAGGACAGACCGATGTCGTACTTCCCACTGCTCACGCCGAGGATGATCGAGTCGAAGCTCGACGGCACGTATTCGACCTTGACGCCGAACTTGGCCGCCACGGCGTTGAAGATGTCGACGTCCATGCCGACGACCGTCTTGCCGTCGGTGTCGAGGAATTCGTTGGGCGCATAGGTCGCGTCCGTGCCGACGACGATCTTGCCGGCCGACTTGATCTTCGCCGGCAGCGTCGCTGCGATGGCGGCGTCGACGGCGCTGCTCGCCGCCGCGGTCGCCTTGGACGAGGCGCCCGAGGCTGCCGAGCCGGCGGTGTTGGAGAGCGAATTGGAGCCGCAGGCGGACAGCGCGAGTCCCGCGACCGCGATGCCGGCGACGAGGCCGAGGGTGGAGCGACGAACCATGAGGTTTCCTTCCGGTGGACACACGCTGCGCGCGGCATACCGGCGCCGCTGCATTCCGCGCATCCTGCCACTCGCGAGGGCGTCTGGCTACGCTCGCCGCGCCCCGAGCCCCCCTCGTGGCCCGACCGTTACCCGCGACTGCCGCCCTGCGCTCTCGCCGCCCTCGCCGCCGCCCCCCACTTCCGCATGTAAGCGCTTGCATGTTGCCGATTTGACGTGAAATACCGGGTTGAGGCGTCTAAACGGCAACACTCAAGCGCTTACATGCCGACGGGGGCAAGGGTGCCGACAGGGGCAAGAGGGGCCGACACGAGGAGCCGGGTCAGGAGAGGGTGTCGAGGGCGGGGCTCGGGCGATAACGACCACCCGGGTATGCCGCGTCGAGCTCGCGCAGGTGGTCGCGGACCCGGGTGAAGCCGATCTCCCGGCCCCACGCGATCGGACCCTTGGGATAGCCGGTGCCGAGGGTCATCGCGAGGTCGACGTCGGCCGGCCCGGCCTCGCCCCGGTCGACGAGGTCGACCGCCTCGTTGACCAGCATGGCGAGGGTGCGGGTGACCGGATTGCCGACCGTGCCGGCGGCGAGCATCCGCTCGACGTCGGCGGGGTCGGCCACGGCGTCGACGGCGGTGCCGTCGGCGGCATAGGTATAGACCCCGCGACCGGTCTTGCGGCCGAGGCGGCCGGCCCCGACGAGCTCCTCCTGGAAGGCGGTGGGGGCGTAGCGCGGGTCGCGCTGGGTCTGGCGCCAGACCGAGGTGCCGACGGCGAGGTTGACGTCCTGGCCGATGAGGTCGGTGAGTTCGAGCGGGCCCATCCGGAAGCCCGCCGAGCGCAGGCACGCGTCGACGACGGCCGGTGACGCCCCCTCGGCGACCATCCGTTGGGCCTCCCCGTAGAACGGCCGGGCCACCCGGTTGACGATGAAGCCCGGAGTGGAGGCACAACGGACCGGCACCTTGCCCCACTCCTTCACCAGCCGGGTCGCCCGCTCCAGGACGTCGGGATGGGTGACCTGGCCCCGGATGACCTCGACGAGCTTCATCGCCGGGGGTGGGTTGAAGAAGTGCAGGCCGAGCACCCGCCCTGGGTGGGCTGCCGCGGGGGCGATCGCGTCGATGGACAGGCTCGAGGTGTTGGTCGCGAGCATCGTGTCGGCCGGCTGGCTGCGGCCGAGGACCTCGAAGAGCGCGAGCTTGACGTCGAGGTCCTCGACGATCGCCTCGATGACCACGGCACACGGGGGTAGCTCGGCGGCAGACCCGATCGGGGTGAGGCGCGCGGCGATCGCCGTCGCCTCGTCCGCGGCCATCTTCCCCGCTGCGGCCCGCTTCTGCAGGGACGTCGCGATGCGTCCGCACGCGCGCTCGGCGGCCCCCTCGACGGCGTCGACGAGGCACACCGGATGCCCGGCGGTGGCGGCCACCTGGGCGATCCCGGCTCCCATCGCGCCGGCCCCGATGACCCCGACCGTCGGCAGTGCGTTCATGATGGCTCCTCCGTCAGGCCCAGCTTTGGTCACACGTGGGGACTTTCCCACCCGTGATCGGAATATCATCAAGATTGTGACGACTTTGGCAACCTCTCCGACCCACCACCTCGTGACCAAGTACCAGCAGGTCCTCGACGAGGCCACGGCCGCCCTGGCCACCCGCAGCTACTACTCGCGTTACCCGGAGTCGCCCTCGCCGAAGATCTACGGCGAGACTGCGGCGGCCGACGGGCAGGCGGCATACCAGGCCTATCTCGGCAAGCCCTTCGCCGCGCTGGCGAGCCAGCCGACCGACGGCAGCGTCGTGGGCAGCGAGGTATCGCCCTACGGGCCGGTGCTCGGGGTGACCTATCCGCGGCTCGACCTCGACGCGGGTCTCGCCGCGGCCAAGGCGGCCATCCCCGCATGGCGCGACGCCGGCGCCCGGGTGCGCGCGGCGGTCTGTGTGGAGATCATCGAGCGGATCAACGCGCGCAGCTTCGAGTTGGCCAACGCGGTCATGCACACCTCTGGGCAGCCGTTCGTCATGAGTTTCCAGGCCGGCGGGCCCAATGCCCAGGACCGGGCCCTCGAGGCGGTCATCGCCGGACTCGTCGAGATGGAACGGGTGCCCGAGACCGCGATCTGGGAGAAGCCGGGTCGCGACGCCCCGCTGCGGATGCGCAAGGACTACAAGGTCGTGCCGCGCGGTGTCGCGATGGTCGTCGGGTGCAACACCTTCCCCACGTGGAACGGCTACCCGGGGCTGTTTGCCTCCCTCGTCTGCGGCAACGCGGTCGTCGTGAAGCCGCACCCGCACGCGGTGCTCCCGCTCGCGATCACCGCGGCGATCGCCCGCGAGGTGCTCGCCGAGGAGGGCTTCGACCCGGCACTCGTGCAGATCGCGGCCGAGGGCGACGGCGAGGGCCTGGCCAAGACGCTCGCCGAGCGGCCCGAGATCGCCATCATCGACTACACCGGTGGGCCCACCTTCGGCGCCTGGCTCGAGCAGCACGGCGCGGCCTCGGGCCAGACGGTCTACACCGAGAAGGCCGGCGTCAACACGATCGTCGTGGACTCCACCGACGACCTCAAGGGTGCGCTGGCAAACCTCGCCTTCTCCTTCTCGCTCTACACGGGTCAGATGTGCACGACCCCGCAGAACGTCTACGTCCAGGCCACCGTCCCCACCAACGAGGGCGAGCTGAGCTTCGACGAGTTCGCCGACCGGCTCGGTGCCGCGGTCGCGCGGTTCACCGGCGACGATGCGCGGGCGGTCGAGCTGCTCGGTGCCACCGTCAACCCCCAGGTGCGCGCCAACGCGGCCTCGCACGCGCAGATCGCCGAGCAGGCGGGTGGCCGGGTCGTGCTCGCGTCGCGCGAAGTCGACCACCCGGCATACCCCGACGCCGTATGCCGCGCGCCCGGCCTCGTCGCGGTCGACGCGGCCGCCGAGGCGGTCTACACGAAGGAGTGGTTCGGGCCGGTCGCCTTCCTCATCAAGACCGACTCGACCGAACAGTCGCTCGAGCGGCTCGTCACGACCGTCCGCGAGCACGGCGCGATGACCGCGTCGGTCTATTCGACCGACGAGGGAGTGCTCGAGGAGGCCCGCGAGGCGGCGGCCGCGGCCGGCGTCGCGCTGTCGGAGAACCTCACGGGCGGGGTCTTCGTCAACCAGACGGCGGCCTTCTCCGACTTCCACGGCACGGGTGCCAACCCGGCGGCCAATGCGGCATACACGGACGCCGCCTTCGTCGCCAACCGCTTCCGGATCATCACCAGCCGGCGGCACATCTGAGCTGTCAGGCAGGGTCCTGAGAACGTGAGAGTCTGCACCGCCCGGCGGTGCAGACTCTCACGTTTCGCAGCGGGTGGGTCCGGGCCGGTGGCAACCGGTGGTCAGCGTGTGGCGTCGGGGATGAGCGCGTGCAGGACCATCGCGACGAGGGTGATGACCAACGCCCCGCCGACGGCGTCCCACCAGAAGTGGTCGACGTGGAAGGCCAGGCCCAGCTTGCCCGAGGCCCACGAGGTGATCTGGAGCATCGCCGCGTTGATGACGAGCGTGAACAGTCCGAGGGTGAGCCAGATGAGCGGGAGCGAGAGCGCGCTGACGATGGGCTTGAGCACCGCGTTGAACACTCCGAAGACGAGGGCGACGAGCAGCACGGTGCGCAGCGTTCCGGTCCACTCGGCACCCTGACCGAAGTGGATCCCCGACACGACGAGCGCCGCCACCCACAGCGCGGCGCCGTTGACGAGGATCTTGACGACGAAGTCCCACAGGGTGCGCATGGGCACATGGTGTCATCGCCGGGCCCGGTTCCCGGGCATGCGGGCCCGTCCCGTCGGACGCCGCTGCGGGTCATCGCCCTCGATGCGCGCAGGCTGGCGGACTAGATTCGATCCATGACCTCGCCCGAGCCGTCGCCCCGCCTGCGCGCAGCCCTCGACACCGTCCCGGCCTACGTGCCCGGCAAGCCAGCCGCCGCGCCGGCGGGGGTGACGGCATACAAGCTGTCGTCCAACGAGAACCCCTATCCGCCGCTCGACTCGGTGCGGGTCGTGTTGGACAAGACGCTCGACGTCGTCAACCGCTACCCGGACATGGCCAGCGTCGACCTGATCGCGGCCATCGCCGCGTTCGTCGGCTGCGACCCGGCGAACATCGCGGTCGGCACCGGCTCGGTCGGGATCCTCGGGCAGATCGTCCAGGCGACCTGCGAACCGGGCGACGAGGTGGTCTTCGCCTGGCGATCCTTCGAGGCCTATCCGATCGTCGCCGCGCTCGCCGGTGCGCGGTCGGTCATGGTCCCCGTCGACGCCGACCAGCGCCATCAGCTCGACCGGATGGCCGACGCGATCACCGACCGCACCCGCGTCGTCATTGTCTGCTCGCCGAACAACCCGACCGGCACGGTGGTGCACCGCGCCGAGCTCGAGGCCTTCCTCGCCCGCGTGCCCCGCGAGGTCCTCGTCGTACTCGACGAGGCCTACGGCGAGTTCGTCCGCGACCCGGACGCGCCCGACACGATCGACGTGTGGCGTCGGCACGGGAATGTCACGGTCCTGCGGACCTTCTCCAAGGCCTACGGTCTGGCCGGCCTGCGCGTCGGCTATGCCGTGGCCCACGAACCCGTCGCTGCGGCCCTGCGCAAGTGCGCGGTGCCTTTCGGTGTCAACACCCTCGCCCAGGTCGCGGCCATCGCGTCCCTGGAGGCGCGCGACGAGCTCATGACCCGGGTGGCCGCGCTCGTGGCGGAGCGGGAGCGGGTGCAGGCCGGGCTCGCCGCAGCCGGGTGGGCACTGGCCCCCTCGGAGGCCAACTTCGTGTGGTTCCCGCTCGGCGGGCACTCGGCCGACTTCGCGGCGGCCTGCGAGGCCGCCGGGCTCATGGTCCGGCGCTACGGCGACGACGGCGTGCGGGTCACCATCGGCGAGACCGACGCCAACTCGCGCTTCCTCGAGGTATGCCGCGCCTTCGGCCCCCGCTGAGCCGCGCCGCGGCGTGCCGGGTCAGGCGGTCCGATTCGTCGACGCCACGGGTCGCTCACGGTGCTGCTCCACCTCGAACGGATTGTGACTTTCGCCGACCGAGCATCCGCCAGCATGATGAACCCGGCCAGAGCGCCGATCGTGGGTGGCGTCGGATCCAGCCGATCGCCTGGGTCAGGTCTTCGCGGGTCACCAGCTCCGCGCGTAACGCGGCGTCCGCTGCGCACAGTGCCCCGACGGCCGGGCCGGTCAACCCGTGTTGGACGATCGCGAGTGCCGGGTGCACGCGGCCAGCGCGATCCAGTGCCTCGGTCGACACCGGCCGGTGCACAGCGACGCCCGGCCGGCGACGCTGCTGTCGGTCCTGCTGGGTGCGCACGAGGTGCACCTCCCGGAGGTCCGCGCCGAAAGCCGGCAGGCCGAGGCGCAGCAGCTCGCTGTGGTGGCTGGCGGTGGCCGTACCGGCATACGCGCGTTCGAGTGCCCGCAGACGCACCAGGTGGGCGGCTTCGGGGGAATCGGGCAGCGGGCCGACGGCATACCAGCCGCGGGACAGGTGTGTGAGGGCACCGGAGCTGACGAGTCGGCGGAGCTCGCGCGGCCCGAGCCCGGCGCGCTGCAACTCGGGCATGCCGAGAACACCGAGTTCGTCGGCCGCTGCGGCCAGCTCCGTCATGCTCGCTCCTTCCCCGCGCTCGAAGCATGCCTTGACGAGGCGGTGGGTGTCGGCGGTCATCCACAGGGGCGGCGAGCAGGACCGTCACGGGTGCCGCCCAGCGGGTCGTGAACCGGGAGCGAGCGCCCCGACGCACCCGACGAGGAGACGACGGACGGGTGAGTTCCGGCCGGAACTGGCCTAGGGTGTGAGCACCCAGCGGCGGACACCGCCGTGCACGCGTTCATCGCACCACCCGGCACCGCGCCGAGGGCGGGAGCCGGCGATCCCGCTTACCGTCCCGACGGACCACGCGACCCCACTACCCCTGGGGTCGGAAGGAGAGCCCGTGTTCGACGTGACCCAACCGCCCCCCGGGGGACGCCGCCTCGCCGACGGCGGCGCCGACATGATCCAGGTGCTCACCCCGGAGGGGCAGCGCGCCGAGGGGGTGGCGCCGGAATACCTCGAGATCGTCGACTCCCTCACCGACGAGCAGTTGCGCGGCTTCTACCGCGACCTCGTGATGATCCGCCGCTTCGACACCGAGGCCACCGCGCTGCAGCGGCAGGGCGAGCTCGGATTGTGGGCCAGCCTGCTCGGACAGGAGGCCGCCCAGGTGGGCGCGGGGCGGGCGATGCGGACGCAGGACTATGCCTTCCCCACCTACCGCGAGCACGGAGTCGCGTGGTGCCGCGGGGTCGATCCGGTCAACCTCATGGGGATGTTCCGCGGGGTCAACCACGGTGGTTGGGACCCCAACGAGAAGAACTTCCACCTCTACACGATCATCATCGGCGCCCAGACCCTGCACGCGACGGGCTATGCGATGGGGATCCAACGCGACGGCGCCGTCGGCACCGGCGATCCCGACCGTGACGCGGCGGTCGTCGCCTTCTTCGGCGACGGCGCCACCTCGCAAGGCGACGTGAGCGAGTCGCTCGTCTTCGCCGGGGTCACCAACGCCCCGGTCGTCTTCTTCTGCCAGAACAACCAGTTCGCCATCTCCGAACCCAACGAGAAGCAGACCCGTGCCCCGCTCTACCACCGGCCCCGCGGCTTCGGCTTCCCCGGCGTGCGGGTCGACGGCAACGACGTCCTCGCGGTCTATGCCGTGACGCGGCTCGCGCTCGACGGCGCCCGTGCCGGCCAGGGGCCAGCCTTCATCGAGGCCTTCACCTACCGGATGGGCGCGCACACGACCTCGGACGACCCGACGAAGTACCGCCTGTCCGCCGAGGTCGAGATGTGGAAGTTGCGCGATCCGATCGAACGGCTCAAGGCGTGGCTGGCCCATGAGGGCACAGCCGACCGGGCCTTCTTCGACGCGGTGGCCGCCGAGGCCGACGAGCTCGGCGTCGACGTGCGGGCCCGTTGCCTCGCCCTGCCCGAACCCACGGGGGTCGACATGTTCGCCCACGTATACGCCGAAGACCACCCGGTGATGCGGCGCGAACGGGCCGAGTTCACGGCATACCAGGCGGGTTTCGAGGAGGCGCACGCATGAGCACTCTCCGGACCGATGGGCGGACGGCCGACGGGCCCACGGCATATCCCGTGACGACGACCCTCGCCAAGGGGATCACGACCGGCCTGCGGGCGGCGATGGAGCGCGACCCCAAGGTCCTGCTCATGGGCGAGGACATCGGCAAGCTCGGCGGGGTCTTCCGGGTGACCGAGGGGCTGCAGAAGGACTTCGGCGAGGACCGCGTCATCGACGCACCGCTCGCCGAGGCGGGGATCATGGGCACCGCCGTGGGTCTCGCCCTGCGCGGTTATCGGCCGGTCGTGGAGATCCAGTTCGACGGCTTCGTCTATCCGGCCTTCGACCACATCGTCTCGACGATGGCCAAGATGCACGCCCGGTCGCTCGGCCAAGTGCGGCTGCCGATCGTCGTGCGCATCCCCTTCGGCGGCGGGATCGGTGCGGTCGAGCACCACAGCGAGTCCAACGAGGCCTACTTCGCCCACACGGCGGGCCTGCGGGTCGTGGCCTGCTCCAATCCGCACGACGCACACTGGATGATCCAACAGGCGATCGCCTGCGACGACCCGGTCGTCTTCTACGAACCCAAGCGCCGCTATTGGGACAAGGGCGTGGTCGAGGGCGAGCCGGGCCGCGGGCTGTTCGAGTCGGCCACGCTGCGTCGGGGCGAGGACGTCACCGTCCTGTGTTACGGCCCGATGGTGCGCACCTGCCTGCAGGCCGCCCAGGCCGCCGAGGAGGACGGAGTGGGCCTCGAGGTCATCGACCTGCGCTCGCTGTCACCGCTGGACACCGAAGCGATTGTCGGGTCGGTCCGGCGGACCGGCCGTTGCGTCGTCGTCCACGAAGCCTCGACCTTCCTCGGCCTCGGCGCCGAACTCGCCGCGCAGATCCAGCAGGAATGCTTCTATTCCCTCGAGGCCCCCGTCGCCCGAGTGGGGGGTTACAACGTCCCCTACCCGCCCAGCCGGCTCGAAGAGGACTTCCTGCCCGACCTCGACCGGGTGCTCGACACCGTCGACCGGCTCATGGGCTTCTGAAAGGGGCTGTGCACCATGGGAGTTCGCCAGTTCCTCCTCCCCGACCCGGGGGAGGGGCTCACCGAGGCCGAGATTGTCACCTGGCGGGTGGCCGTCGGTGACACCGTCAAGGTCAACGACATCGTCGTGGAGATCGAGACCGCCAAGTCCCTCGTCGAGCTGCCCATCCCGTGGGCGGGCACGGTGACGGCCCTGCTCGTGCCCGAGGGCGCCTCGGTGGAGGTGGGTTCGCCGATCATTGCCATCGACGACCCGGCGTATGCCGATGGCGCACCTCCCGCGGCTGCCTCGCCTGCTGCGTCCCCCGCGCCGTCACCCGCCCCGGCACCCGCTCCCGCCCCGGCGGTCCCCAGTGGAGTAATCGGCGAACCGACCGCCACCGGCCGGACCGCCGTCCTCGTGGGCTACGGCGTCAAGCCGACCGAGGCGGTGCGCCGACCACGGCGCAAGGACGCCCTCGTCCGCACGGTCGCCGCGCCGCCGGGGGCACACGTCGACAGCGAGCCCCGGATGGGGATCGGTGAGCTCGTCGGTGCCCATGCCCCGGAGATCCGCCGAGACACGCGGGCACTCGCCGAGCTCGCCGCCGGACCGACCGGATCGGCCGAGCACGGCCACGTCCTGGCCAAGCCACCGGTCCGCAAGTACGCGAAAGACCGCGGCGTCGACCTCTCCGCAGTCCCGTCGAGCGGCTCGGTTGTCACCCGCGCCGACGTCGACGCCTACCTCGGCGCCGCGGCCGGTGCCGACGAATCAACAGGTGCGCCAACGGCATACACTGCGGTGGCCGCAGGTATGCCGCGTGCGGCCGGCGAGCGGGGCGAGACCCGTATCCCGGTCAAGGGTGTGCGGAAGATGACCGCCCAGGCGATGGTGGGATCGGCCTTCACCGCCCCGCACGTCACGGAATGGATCACCGTCGATGTCACGCGCACCGTCGAGCTCGTCGAGCGGCTCAAGGGAGACCGGGAGTTTCGCGACGTCAAGGTGACCCCGTTGCTCGTGCTCGCCAAGGCGATGTGTCTGGCGGCCCGGCGGCACCCCGACATCAACGCGACGTGGGACGAGGGCGCCCAGGAGATCGTCGTCAAGCACTACGTCAACCTCGGGATCGCGGCGGCGACCCCACGCGGGCTCGTCGTGCCCAACATCAAGGACGCCGATCTCATGACGATGCGCGAGCTGGCCGTCGCGCTCGCCGCGCTCACCGCAACGGCTCGAGAGGGTCGCACCCAACCTGCCGACATGGCCGGTGGCACGATCACCATCACCAACGTCGGGGTCTTCGGCGTCGACACCGGCACGCCGATCATCAACCCGGGCGAGTCGGCGATCATGGCCTTCGGTGTGATCCGCAAGCAACCGTGGGTGGTGACCGGGGCCGACGGGGTCGACGAGATCGCGATCCGGCAGGTGACGACGCTCGGCCTGTCCTTCGACCACCGCCTCGTCGACGGCGAACTGGGCTCGCGCTATCTCGCCACGGTGGCGGCCATCCTCGAGGACCCGGCCCGCGGGCTGGTCTGGGGCTGAGCGAGGCGGTGTCGTGGCAAGCTGGACCTGCCCGACAGCCCGGTCGGACCGAGGGAGGACCGCGTGAGCCAGAACCCGTCGATGCCGCAGGAGCCTGGACGGCCGTCCGCCTACGACGACCAGCTGCGCGCGCGTGCGCTGGCCAACATCAAGCGCCGCAACGAGTTCTGGCAGCACGCTACGTCCTATGCCGTGGTCAACGGCTTCCTCGTCCTGTTGTGGTTCTTCACCGGCGCGGGCTACTTCTGGCCGATCTGGCCGATCCTCGGCTGGGGCGTCGGCCTGGTCTTCCACGCCCTGTCCCTCCGGTGGGCCGACGAGCCCAAGGTCAGCCGCATCGACTCCGAGACCGAGCGGTTGCGCCGACGCGACGAGGCCCGCGGGATCGGTCCCTCCAGCGGCGCCACCCGTCCGGGTCCGGCCGTCCCGGGCCCTGCGGCGCCCGGCCCGTGGGATCGCAGTCCCGGCCCGCAAGACACGTACTGAACCCACGTCCGCGGGTCCGCCACGAAACGGCGAGCGGGCGGCATACCGCGTGGGTATGCCGCCCACTCGCCTTCGTGGGTCAGGACCGGTGACGCCCGGTGTAGGCATCGCCCGCGTCGGGCAACTCGTTGAGCGTATGTCCGCCTGACTCGGCCGTCA
>JAKPEG010000045.1 GCA_029552065.1 Actinomycetes bacterium | reverse complement strand
GGGCGCGGGTGCACCGAGGAGCTTCGCGAGGCGCTCGCGCGAGCGCAGGCGGGCGCGCGATGACGATCGACCCCGTGACGGTGCTCCTCGTCGTGCTGCTCGCGATCCTCGCGGGGGTCGCGTTCATCGAGGACGACGAGGACGACGAGGGCGAGCGGTGATCGGCTCGCTCTTCGCGGGGATCGGGGGCCTCGAGCTCGGCCTCGAACGCGCCGGGCTCGGCCCCACCCGCTGGCAGGTCGAGAGCGACCCCTACGCGCGCGCCGTGCTCGCGCGCCACTGGCCCGAGGCCGACAGGAGCGTGATCGATGTCCGAGTCGCAGGCGCAGCAACTCTCCCTCCCGTGGACCTCCTCTGTGGTGGTTTCCCATGCCAAGACGTCAGCGCCGCCGGCAAGCGAGCCGGCGTCCGCGAAGGCACCCGCTCGGGCCTATGGCTCGAGTTCCGCCGCATCGTCTCCGAGCTCCGGCCGCGCCTCGTCGTCGTCGAGAACGTCGCGAGCGGCGCATCGCTCTGGCTCCCGCTCGTCCTCGGAGACCTTCGGGAGCGAGGCTATCGAGCGCGCGCTCTCCCGCTTTCGGCGCGAGACGTCGGCGCTCCCCATATCAGACGAAGGATCTTCGTCCTCGCCGTGGCCGACGGCGACCGCGAGCGAGACCAAGCGGCGCGTCTCGCCGAAGGAGGGGGCGCAGCAGGTTGCCAGGGCGGCCCGTGCGTGCCCGGGCGGGACCCTCTCGGGGGCTATGTGGCCGACCGCGACGGCGACGGACGCGAAGGCGTCGGGCTCGACGTCGGCGTACTGGGGGCGGCGCGCGGAGGGCTCGCAGCGCCACGAGGGGCTCACGTTGACCGACGCGACGGTGCGGAGCGGGCTCTTCGCGACGGCGACGGCGACCCGCTGGCACTCGCAGAACAACGGCAACCCGAAGGACGGGCGGGAGCGCTACGCGACGGCGGGGACGCTGACGCTCGATGGGGCGGCGAGGGTCGACGGGGGCCGGCTCAACCCGGACTGGGTCGAGATGCTCATGGGCTTTCCGGCGGGGTGGACGGTCATCGATTCCCCCGAGCCCGAGGGCTCGAGCGGGGCGAGTGGGAGCCACCGCCGGTGATTCCGCGCGACCGAGACCGGCGGCGCCAGCAGCGGCGCGAGGCGTGGGGGTGGAAGGACCGCCTGCGCTGCCTCGGCAACGCGGTCGTGCCCCAATGCGCGCACGTGGCGGGCCTCGTGCTGCGTGACTGGCTCGACGGATGCGCGAAATGAGCGACGGAGAGGGACGAGCGGCACCGGCCGCGAGGGGCAGCGCGACAACCACGACCTCCGACGCGCGGCGCACGAAGCGCCAGCGGGCCGACGAGGAGAAGGCGGCTCGAGCGGACCGAGAGCGGGCGCGCATCGCCTCCGACAACCGGCTCCTCGCCCTCGTGCGGCAGTTCCCCGAGGGGGTGACCGTGGCGATCCTGGCCGAGCGGCTCGACCTCTCCTCGGGCGTCGTGGGCGCGGCGCTCCGGCGCCTGCACGAGGCGCACGCGGTCTCGCACGACCGGCGCTCGACGCTGAACGCCAACTACCGGGCCCGCTGGCTCGCGACCTCGACCGAGGGCGAGGTCCGGACGAAGTCGCTCGAAAAGGGCCACCACGGCCGGCGCCGCCGGGTGGCGGACCTCGGTCCCGTGAACGTGGCGGCGTCGACGTGCGACGTCCCCGCGCCGGGGGCCCGCGTCGCGCACGTGACGCTCGCCCAGCTCGCGAGCCCGAGCGACCGGATCCGGTGCTCGTACCTCTCCGCGACCCTCGCCGCGAGCGCCTGCGCCGGGCGGCAGGTCCAGCAGATCCGGCCGTGCTGCGTGTGCCCCGCGCCGCCCGAGCTCGACCCCTCCGCGCCGAGCCTCGGTGCCGAGGTCCGCCGGCGCCTTGCCGTGCTCGCGAAGGAGACCCCCCGATGACGTATTCAGCGATCCCCGCCAACTCGGAGCCCGTCGTGGTCGTGGCCGCCGCCCAGCGCGTCCACGCTCTCGATCACCTCGACGGGATCGCCCGTGCGGTGCTCGGTGCTCTCGCGAGCTTCGCGACGACGGAGCGGCCCGAGTGGGCATGCGGCGCGGGCACGGCGTGGGCCTCGCCGAGCCTCACCGAGCTTGCTCGCGTGGTCGGGTTCTCGGAGCGCTCCGTCCGGACTGCCCTCCGGGAGCTCGAAGCGGCCGGGCTCATCCTCACGCAGGGGACGGGGGACGGGAACGCTCACGGCTACGCGCTCCACCTCTCCGACCTCTGGAACGCCACCACGCGGAGGGCTGCACAGTGACCCGCCTCCCCCTCCTCGTCGCCATGCGCACCGTGAGCGCGGGCGGCGCCTTCCCCGATGTCACCGGGGCGGCGTTCGCCGTCCTGCTCGTCCTCGCCGACTTTGCGACCACGGAGCGGCCCGAGTGGGCGCCCGAGGGCGGGGACGCGTGGGCCTGGCCCAGCCGCGCCGAGCTCGCGCGACGCTCGCGGGTCTCGGTCGCGACGGTCAAGCGCGCGGTCCGCCAGCTCGAAGACGCTGGCGTGGTCCAGGTCGAGCGCCGTCCGGGGGGGTCGTCCGGCTACGTCCTCCGGATCGGGACCGGGGTCGAAGTGACCCGACCCGACGACATGGGGGGTCGGGTCACGATGCACCAGGGGGGTCGGGTCAATCTGACCCGACCAGACGTCGACGAGCCCGCTGCATTCCAGTCCGACGAGAATTTGCAGGGGTCCACCCTGCCAGGTCGGGTCAATCTGACCCGGCTCACCCCCGAGCCGGGTGAGGTCGATGGGGGGGGTCGGGTCAATCTGACCCGGGGGGTCGGGTCAAATCGACCCGGGGGTCGGGTCAATCTGACCCCCGACTCTCCCATGCTCTCCCAGGATCTCTCCCAGAAGATCCCTGCTGCTGGAGTAGATCTGGATCCTGGAGAGACCCGCGCCCCCGCGCCCACGCGTACACGCGAGGCCACGCCCCGGGCTCGGTGGGAGACCCCGGCTCCCCTCGTCGTCCCGTCGGCCGATCCTCGAACCCAGGTCCCGAGCCCCGCCGACGGCGCCTTCGCGCCGGCATGCAACATCGGTTTTAATCAAGTTTCGGGAG
Source organism: Actinomycetes bacterium (assembly GCA_029552065.1). Taxonomy (GTDB): domain Bacteria; phylum Actinomycetota; class Actinomycetes; order Actinomycetales; family Dermatophilaceae; genus Phosphoribacter. The sequence continues at coordinate 352 of JAKPEG010000045.1, read as the reverse complement.
CAGGTGGCACCGTAGACCCGTCCGAGAACGGGAACGCGTTCCTGGCGTCGCCTGACGGCCAAGCCGAGACCCCGGCGCCCGCGGGCCTCATGGGAGCCATCCTCGGGGGGATCGGGCAGGGCGGGCAGGGCCCCCTCCGTCGGCGCCCGCAGTTCGCTCCCGAGCCCATCCCCGCCCGCCCGGCTCGCCCTGACCCGACCCCGGGTCAGGGTGACCCGACCCCCCCTCCGCACGGGGGGCTCACGGTGACCCCACCCCCCGAGGCACGGGGGGGGATGGGGGAGTCGAGGGTAGGAAAGGGCGCGGGGTCCCCCATCCCCTCCCCCCCTCCCTCCTCGCGGCGCTCCCCCTC
>JAKPEG010000032.1 GCA_029552065.1 Actinomycetes bacterium | reverse complement strand
TTGTCGTGGGTCCGGCGCGGCGAGGGCCTCGTCGGGTGGGGGCAGGCCGCCACGTTCACGACGGCCGGACCCGAGCGCTTCGCGGACGCAGACCGGTGGTGGCGGCATACCGCTGCTCGCGCCGTGGTCCGCGACGAGGTGGGTATGCCGTCCAGCGGGCTCGTCTGCTTCGGGAGCCTGCCGTTCGCGGACGACTCCGCCGACCGCGCCAGCTTCGTCGTCCCGCGGGTCAGCGTCGGCCACAAGGGCAGCCGGTGGTGGGTGACCACGGTCGGCGACGTCCCGACGCTTGCCGTCACGCCGGCCCCGACCGACGACCCGCTGCCGCCCCGCAACGTGGCCTTCGCCGACGGTGCCCTGTCGAGCACCGCGTGGGCTGCCCGCGTGGCCGAGGCGGTCGCGCGGATCAACGCGGGCGACCTCGACAAGGTCGTCCTCGCCAGAGACCTCATCGTGCAGGCCGACGCGCCGATCGACCCGCGGTGGGTGCTGCGGGCGTTGGCCGATCGCTACGACAACACCTGGGTGTTCTCGGTCTCCGGCATGGTCGGTGCGACCCCCGAACTCCTCGTTCGCCGCGAGCGCGGGCTGGTCACCTCGCGAGTGCTCGCCGGGACGATCCGACGCACGGGCGACGACGCCAAGGATCTCTCGCTCGCCGCGTCGCTGGCCCGCTCCAGCAAGGACCTTGAGGAGCACGAATACGCCGTGCGCTCGGTCGCGGATGCCCTTGCCCCGCACTGCTCGTCGATGAACGTCCCCGAGTCGCCGTTCGTCCTACACCTGCCCAACGTCATGCACTTGGCCACCGATGTCACCGGGGTCGCGACCGACGATGCGTCCTCGCTGGCGCTGGCTGCGTCGCTGCACCCGTCGGCCGCCGTCGGGGGCACCCCGACCCCGCTCGCAGTGGCGTTGATCGCCGAGCTCGAGGACATGGACCGGGGTCGTTACGCCGGGCCCGTCGGGTGGATGGACGCCAAGGGCGACGGCGAGTGGGGCATCGCGCTGCGCTCGGGTCGCTATGTCGACGGCGACCCGGCATCGCTGCGGATCTTCGCCGGCTGCGGCATCGTCGCCGGGTCCGACCCGGACGGCGAGGTCAGCGAGGCCGACGCCAAGTTCGTCCCCATGCGCGACGCGCTCAGCGGTCGTTAGCCCGCGCGCGGCATACTCGTCCTGATGACGATCACGAGCGCGGCGCGCGCCATCCACGTGCTGCGAGGCCTTCTCGCCGCGGGGGTGCGCGAGGTCGTCCTCTCTCCCGGCTCCCGCTCGGCGCCGCTCGCCCTCGCGCTGCATGCCGCCGACGCAGCCGGCGATGTGCGCCTGCACGTGCGGCTCGACGAGCGCTCCGCCGGGTTCCTCGCGCTGGGTTTGGCGGTCGGATCGCGGTCACCGGTGGCGGTGGTCATGACCTCGGGGACGGCCGTCGGCAACCTGCTGCCCGCCGTCATGGAGGCCCACCACGCGGGGCGGCCGCTCATCGTCGTGTCGGCCGATCGCCCGGCGTCGTTGCGCGCCACGGGGGCCAACCAGACGACCTGGCAAGACGGCATCTTCGGAGTGTTCGCGCCGACGGTCGATGTCGCGGTCGACGCGTCGCACGACGCCGTGTCGCAGGCGGTCACGCAGGCGGGGCTGCGGCTCGGGCCGTCGCACCTCAACGTCCAGTTCGATGCGCCGCTGCTCCCTGATCCGGGTATGCCGTGGTGGCCCGGCCTCCTCGACGCGTCCGACCCTCTCGATCCTTCCGACCTGGTCGATTCGTCGTCGGCGCGCACCTCAGGCGGATCGCTGGAGGAGGTGCCCCTCGGCGCCGAGGCCGTGACGTTGGTGGCAGGGCCGCGAACCGTCGTGCTGGCCGGGGACGATGCCGGGTCGGCCGCTCGCGTCCTCGCCGAATCCGCCGGGGTGCCGCTGCTTGCCGAGCCGACCTCCGGATCGCGGGCCGGCGACCACGCGATCCGCACCTATCGACTGTTGCTCGGCACCGCGCTCGGGGCCGCCATCGAG
>JAKPEG010000027.1 GCA_029552065.1 Actinomycetes bacterium | reverse complement strand
GGCGATGCGCCTGGGCGCGGGCCACGAATGGGGCATCGACATGGGTTCGCTCATCTCCGCCGAGCAGCTGCAGACGGTCGACGAGCACGTCCGCGACGCGGTCCACCACGGGGCCCGGGTGCTCGCCGGCGGACGTGCCCGACCGGACCTCGGTCCCTATTTCTACGAGCCGACCATTCTCGAAGGCGTCACCGCGGACGCCGCCTGCCACGCCGACGAGACCTTCGGCCCGGTCATCTCGATCTACCCCTTCCGCTCCGAGGAGCAGGCCATCGACCTGGCCAATGCCGGCGACTACGGACTCAACGCCGCCGTCTACAGCAAGGACGGCCGCCGCGCCCGGAGCGTGGCCAACCAGATCAAGTGCGGCACGGTCAACGTCAACGAGGCCTTCAGCGCGACCTTCGCGAGCATCGACGCCCCCATGGGCGGCATGCGGTCCTCGGGGATGGGCCGCCGTCAGGGCGCCGAGGGGATCCACCGCTACACCGAGGTGCAGTCGGTGGCGACCCAATACCTCCTGCGCTTCGGCCCGCACTGGGGTCTCACCGACGAGGCCTACGCCTCGGTGATGACCGGCGCGGTCAAGCTGCTGCGTCACCTCGGGCGCGCCTGACCAGGTCGGGGTGGGGCCCGGGCCGACAATAACGGCCATGGGCCCGCCCACCTGCCCCGTGCTGCCGCGTCTGGAGCGTGTTCTCTCGGTGGGCGTCTCCGTCTCCTTCCGACGTCGCGACTGGCTCTGACTCACAGGAGCGCCTCGAGCGCCTCCCCGATCGCCGCGAACACCGGGTATGCCGTGGTCCCCCGGTCGCGGCCGCCCTCGCCCGGGTCGGCGAGATCGGTGCACAGCGCCGCCACCGCCACCCAGCGCCCGCCCCGCTCGAGCACGCCCACGTCATGCCGGATCCCCGGCAGGTTCCCCGTCTTGTCCCCGCAGCGGACGTCCGCGGAGCGGAAGGCCCCGAGCCCCTCGTCGAACTGCTGCGCCCGCAACAGGGCCATCGCCATCGCCGACTCCCGCGGCCCCACGAGAGCTCCGGAGCGCAGCCGGGCGAGCAGCTGCGCCATCTCCCCCGCCGTCGTCTCGTTCTCCTGCCCGCCGGCCACGGCGGCCGAATCCATCATCCGCCGCCGCAGGGCTGTATGCCGGGCGCCCGCCCGGGCGAGCAGCCGCCCGACTGCGCCCACCCCGAGGACGTCGAGGATCGCGTTCGTCGCGTCGTTGTCCGAGAGGGCGATCATGAGGGCGAGCAACTCCCCAGCGGGCAGGGTCGTCACCGACGGCAGCAACTGGAGCGGGCCGCAGCCGCCGACCCGCCGGGCGGCCGGCGCCAACGAGACCGGCAGGTCCCACGGCATACCGGATTCGAGGTAGGCGAGCAGGATGGCGACCTTGATCGTGCTCGCCGCAGGAACGACCCGGTCGGCGTCGTGGTCGAAGCGAAAGCCGCCCGCCCCCCGCACGGACACCGAGAGGCGGCCCGGGGACGCGCCGACGATCGTCTGCAGTCGGGTGGTGAGCCGGGTGGGGAGTTCGGTGTCGTCCACCCCGGCAGTATCGGGCACCGCCTCCGCGCATGTGAGGATGGCCGGGTGCACACCCCCGGTATGCCGCTGCGGGTCGTCGCCGCGGTCGCGACCGTGTGGACCTCCCCCGCAGCTCCCCGGGTGGTCGACGCCGCCGCAGTGGCTGACGTCCCGGATCCGGCCGCCTGGCTGGCCACGCTCGACGCCCAAGACCGGACGGGCGGCGGCGGCGAGGACCGCCTGCTGACCGGTCGGCTGGGCCTGCACGGTCGGGTGGACACCCAGGCGGTGCTCGGCGAGCCGGTGCTCCTCGTCGAACCCGGGGCCGACGAATCCCCCGCCGACGACGGCTGGGTGCAGGTCGTCCTCCCCTGGCAGCCGAGCCGCCGGGACCCGCGGGGCTACCCCGGCTGGGTGCGGCGGGCCCACCTCGGACCCGACGTCGGCGGCCCGCCCGAGCCGATGCCCGGCGGCATACCGGCCGGGGTGCTCGACCGGGCACGCACGCACCTGGGGCTGCGCTACCTCTGGGGCGGCTGCAGCCCCCTCGGCCTGGACTGCTCCGGGCTCGTCCACACGGTATGGCGTTCGTTCGGCGTCGTCGTGCCCCGCGATGCCGACGACCAGCAGCGGGTGGCGCGGCCCGTGCGCATCGGCGCGGAGCTGCCTGGCGATCTCTACTTCTTCGCGGGCCCGGACGGCTCGGTCGACCACGTGGGGATCGTCGTCGAGCCAGGCCGCATGATCGACGCCGCCGAGGGGCGCGGCACGGTGGCCGAGGGACCGTGGAACGCGCATCGCCGGGCGACCCTCCATTCCGTCGGACGACTCTCCCTGCCGGAGGGCGCGGCTGGCATCGCGCTCGCCCCCGGGCCCGATAGCCTGCCGGGATGACGCGCGAGGAACTGCTCGACTACTGCCTCGCCAAACCCGGCGCGTGGCGGGACGAGCCGTGGGAGGGCGACGTCGTCGCCAAGGTCGGTCCGAAGATCTTCGCCTTCACCGGCGAGGACTCGGTGGGCCTCAAACTCGGTCGCACCCGGGCCGAAGCCGACGAATGGCTGCGTGAGTTCCCCGACGACGCGAGCGTCATGCCCTACGTCGGCCGGCACGGCTGGAACACCCTGCGCGTGGGCGGGGCGATCCCCGACGAGGCCATCCGGGAGGCCATCGACGACTCGTATGCCGCGGTCGTCGCCTCCCTGCCCAGGGCGAAGCGCCCGCCCACCGACTGACCACGCCCCGACCCGGAAGGCCTCCTGTGGACGTCAGCCCCCTCGTCTGGTGGGTGACCATCGCCGTCATGACCGTCGCCCTCGTCGCCGACGTGGCGATCGTCGCGCGCCGGCCGCACGTGCCCTCGATGCGCGAGTGCACGGCATACCTCGTCTTCTACGTCTCGCTCGCGCTCGTCTTCGGGCTGGTGGTTTGGCGGGTATGGGGTGGCGGCTATGCAGGCGAGTTCTACGCCGGGTGGCTCACCGAGTACTCGCTCTCGGTGGACAACCTGTTCGTCTTCCTGCTCATCATGGCCAACTTCCGGGTGCCCGAGCGCCTGCAGCAATCGGCCCTGCTCATCGGGATCGTCATCGCGATCGTCCTGCGCGGGGTGTTCATCGCCCTCGGCGCGGCCGTCATCAACGCCTATGCGTGGGTGTTCTACCTGTTCGGCGCGTTCCTCATCTACACCGCCGTCAGGCTCGCGAAGGAGGGCGAGAGCGACGACGAGGAGTTAGAGGAGAACCGGCTGCTGCGCTTCGTCGAGCGCCGCTTCCCCGCGACGAGCCGCTTCCACGGTGCGCGGCTCACGGTGATCGAGGGCGGCAAGCGGGTCGTCACGCCGATGTTCATCGTCATCCTCGCCCTCGGGACGACCGATCTTCTCTTCGCCCTCGACTCGATCCCCGCGATCTACGGGCTCACGAAGGAGCCCTACCTCGTGCTCACCGCGAACATCTTCGCGCTCATGGGCCTGCGTCAGCTCTACTTCCTCCTCGGCGGGCTGCTCAAGCGGCTCGTCTACCTCTCGCTCGGGCTGGCAGTGCTGCTCGCCTTCATCGGCGTCAAACTCATCCTCCACGCCCTCCACGAGAACACCGTGCCGTTCATCAACGGGGGCCAGCCGGTGCACGGCGCCCCGGACATCTCGATCGGGGTATCCCTCGGCGCGATCGTCCTCATCCTCGGGGTGACGACCGTGGCCAGCCTGGTGAAGTCGGCTCGCGACGCGCGCGCGGCCGCCGCGGTGGCCGACGCGACCGAGCGGTCCGGGACCGAGGGCGAACGGGACGACAACCCCCTCGCCTGATCGGCGTGGTCGCCCTCGAGCTCAGCCGAGGTATCGGTGCAGGTGCAGGGCGAGGCGAGTGCGGTCGGGCTGGTCGAGCTTGTGCAGCAGGGCGCTCACATGGTTCTTCACGGTGCCCTCGGCGAGGACGAGCTGCGCGGCGATCTCCGCATTGGACGCCCCGGTCGCCACCAGCGTCGCCACCGTGAGCTCGGCCCGGGTGAGGACCGCGAGCGGGCTCACCTCGCGGGGCGGGCGCTCGCTTCCGCCGCGCCGTACCGCGGCCCTGGCCACCCGCGGATCGAGCACGAGGCCACCGTCGACGACCGCCTGCAGAGCATCGAGCAGGTCGGTGGTCGACGAGTCCTTGAGCAGGAATCCCGCCGCTCCCGCGGCGAGGGCTCGACGCACGAGATCACCGTCGTCGAAGGTCGTGAGCACGATGACCGGCAGTCCGGGGTGCGCATCGGCCAGGGCACCGACCAGCTCGATGCCGTCCATCACCGGCATCTGCGCGTCGGTGAGGACGACGTCGGGGGCGACCCGGTCGACGACAGCGAGCGCCTCCCGGCCGTGTCCGGCCTCGCCGACCACCTCGACTAACGGCTCGGTCTCCAAGAGGAGACTCAGACCCCGCCGCATGAGCTGCTGGTCGTCCACCACGACGACCCGCAGGCTCATGCCGGCTCCCCGTTGTCCGAGTCCAGCGGAAGGACCGACACCACCTGCCAGCCCCCGCCCGCCACCGGGCCCGCGCTCACGGAACCACCGAGGGCCTCCGCGCGCTCGCGCAGCGACCGGAGCCCGAAACCCTCCGGCGCCGCGGCCACGGCCGTCCCGTCGTCCCGAACGGCCAGCCGGACCTGCGCCGGGCTCTGGAGAATCGTGATCTCGACCTCGCCCGCGGCCGAATGACGCAGCACGTTGGTGAGCGCCTCCTGGAGGAATCGGGTGGCGAACAGGGTGAGCCCGTCCGGCAGGGGGGCGACATCGCCGCGATGGTCGACGCGCACCTCGAGCCCGGTCCCGCGGAAGGCGTCGACGACCGAGCCGAAGGCCTCGGCTCCTCCCACGCCTGCCCGAGGTGACGGGGGGTTGAGAGCCCGCACCCACAACCGCATGGCGGCGAGTGCCTCCTGGGTCGTGGCCGCCGCCACCTCGACCTCCGCCCATGCGCGCACGTCGTCCCGATCCCGCGTGCGCTGCGCGAATTCGAGCGACATCGACACAAGGGTGAGCAGGTGTCCGACCCCATCGTGCATCTCCCGCGCAGAACGTGCGCGCTCCTGGGCGAGGACGAGCTCCCGCTCGGTGGCCATGGAGGCCCGCAGGCGCTCGTGTGCCTGGGCCAACTCGGCTCGCTGGCGGGCGGCCAACGCCCGGTCCAGTTCCGCAGCTCGGGCCAACGCGCCGAAGCCGGCTGCCAAGACGAGCACGAGGCCCAGTCCGAGGGTCTGCTGCAGGGCCGACTCCAGCCCGGGTCCCTGAGGGTCCACGAGCATGGTCGACATGAGGGCGAGGCTGACCATCGCCGCAGCGACCGTCCCGACCCGCATCCCTGCGAGCATGCCCACCGAGGCCGCCGCCACGAGCAGGAGGAAGACCGCGAACCCCCCGGGGCCGGGCACGAGCAGCAAGACGACCACGAGCCCCGTGAGCAGCCACGCGACGACCGCCGACGGGCGCCGCAACAGCCACCCGGCGCAGACCACGACGGCGACATAGTCCACCACCGCGACGACCGCCCAAGAACCACCGGCCGGGAGCGCGAGCACGGGGACCGCGAGGGCGGTCACGAGACCGGCGGCCAGGACGAGGACGAAGATCCTCGAGCGCGCGAGCGTCCCGCCGCCGGCCCGCTCGGTCCGCGCCCGGCGCTCTCCCCCACCCATGCCCGTCACGCTAGAGCAGTGGCGGCCGCACGACCCATGACCACGGTCATGGGTCATCGCCCGCGAATCGTGACCACGGCGCGAGGACCTCGCCGCCGCCCGTGCTTAGCGTCGTCGGTATGAACGACGACGCCGCCGGTCCGACTCCCTCCACCGCACCCGTCCAGCTCGTCCGAGCCGACGATGTGACGAAGTCCTATTCCGCCGGGCAGCGACGGATCGAGATCCTGCACGGGGTCTCCCTCGACGTCCGAGCCGGAGAGTTGTGCGCGGTGATGGGCCCCTCGGGGTCGGGCAAGTCGACCCTGCTCTACTGCCTGGCCGGGCTGGAGAAGCCCACGACGGGGTCGGTGTCCTTGCTCGGCGAACCGACCCACCGGCTCTCCCGGGCCGCAGCGGCCCGGATGCGGCGCACCCGGGTCGGGTTCGTGTTCCAGGCCTACAACCTCGTGCCGACGCTCACGGCATACGAGAATGTCGCCCTCCCCCACCGGCTCGCCGGCACGCGGCCGCCGCACGAGGTGATCATGTCGACGCTGGCCCGGGTCGGCCTGGACCGGCTCGCCCAATCCCGGCCGGTCGTGATGTCCGGCGGGGAGCAGCAGCGGGTCGCCCTCGCCCGGGTGATGGCCCAACGACCCGAGGTGGTCTTCGCCGACGAACCGACCGGGGCCCTGGACCGGACCACGGGGAACACCGTGCTCGACGAGCTCGACCGGATGGCCCGCGGGGAGGGGCGGTGCGTCCTCATGGTCACCCACGACCCGACGGTCGCGGCGCGCTGTGACCGCGTGCTATTCCTCCGCGACGGCTATCTCGTGGAGGAGGTCGCCCGTCCGACCGCCATCGAAGTCGCCGACCTGCTCACCGAGCTGACCCGGCTCGACGCCCTCTCCGGTGCGCAGGGGCGGTCGTGATCCGCCTCGCGCTCGCCGACCTGCGCGATTCGTGGGTCGCCTGGGTCGGGGTGAGCCTCACCTTCGTCGTGACCAATGCCGCCTTGGCAACCTGTCTGATCTTCGCGGACAGCGTCACCGTCGGGATCGCCGCCGGCACCGCGACGGGTGAGGACATCGAGGCGGTCCGGGCGCTCCCCTATCTCAACCTCGTCCTCACCTGTCTCGTCGCCCTCGCAGTCATCGGCGCCGCGACCAACCTCGTGGTCTCGGCCCGACGCTCCGCGATCGCCCGGCTGCTGCTCGGCGGCGCCACTCCCGGGCAACTCGTCCGGTTCCTCGGCGCGCAGCTCGTCGTCGTCGCGCTGGCCGGCGCAATCGTCGGGGACCTCGTCGCCCTCGCGGTCACGCCCACCGTCATCGACGCGGTCGCGCGTGACCGGGGTGTGACCGTGTTCGCGATGTCGGTCGACCCGGCCACGTTGCTGTCGGCGAACCTCGGCTGCATCGCCCTCTCGGTGATCGGCGGTCTTCGTCAGGCCCGGGCGGCCTCGCGGATCCCGCCGGTCGAGGCACTGCGCGAGGCCAGCAGCGGCTCGGCAACTCGCCTGTCCCGCGCCTCGGTGGTGTTGCGGTGGCTTCGGTTCGGCCTCATCGCGCTGCTCGTCGTCGCCGCCTTCCCGGGCTACCGGGCGGTCGCGCCCGAGCTGGGCAGTGACGCACTCGCGCAACTCATGCAGCTCGCGGTCGTGCTGGTCCCCCTCGCCGGGCTGGCGTTGGCCGCAATCATGCCCTGGATCGTCGGGCCGCTCACCTCGGGGTGGACCCGTCTCGTTCCCGGCGGAGCCGCCTGGCATCTGGCACGGCATACCGTCGTGGCCAAGGCCGACCGGATGGTGCGCTCGGTCCTGCCCATCATGTTCGCCACCGGGCTGGGCTTCGGCATGCTCATGATCGGGGACACCCTCGTGGACGCCCTGCGGATCGCAGGCGGCCCCGTGCAGATCAGCGGTGCCGGACCGATGGCCGTCCTCACCACGATCGGCCTCGCCCTCGCCGTTTCCGTCGCCGGCTCCGTCGGCAATCTCGTGATGATGTCACGACAGCGCAGCGCCGAACTCGCCCTCGGCGGCATCGTGGGTGCGTCCCCCGGCCAACAGGTGCTCGTCCCGGCCCTCGAGGCACTTATCCTCACGGTGACGGCTGCCGCGCTCGGCTTCGTCATGGCAGCCACGGGTGCCTCGGTGCTCGCCTACGGCCTGGCGATCACCCTGCCCGGCGCGAGCGTGTCCTTCCCGTGGGCCATGCTCGGGTGGACGGCGCTGGGCTGCCTCGTCGTCGCCCTGCTCGCCACCGTGCTCCCGGTGCTCACCTCGCTGCGCGAACCTGCGCCACGGGTGCTCGCGCGGCTCGTGGGTGCCTGACGCGCTCAGGTCGCGGCCCCGTCGGCCGGGGTATGCCGCGCCCTCCCGCCCATGACGAGTGCGCTCGCACCCACGACGAGGGCCATCCCGAGCAGTTGGGTGGTATCGAGCCGTTGGCCCAGCACGAGCAACCCGGCGAGCGCGGCGACCGCCGGTTCGAGGCTGAGCAGGATTCCGAAGACCCGTTGGCTCATCCGGCGTAGGGCCAGCAGCTCGAGCGAATAGGGCAACACGCTCGAGAGGACCGCCACGGCCGCACCCTTGGCAAGGATCGACCCGTCCCACGCCGACACCGAGGCCGCACCGGCCGGCAGGACGACGGCGAGGGCGACGACCATCGCGAGGGCCAGTCCGTCCAACTGCGCGAACGCCGCCCCCGTGCGCTGCGACAGGACGACGTATGCCGCCCAGCAGGCCCCCGCGAGCAGGGCCAGGCCGACGCCCACGAGATCGAGACCGGCCCAGGACACGGTGAGGATCCGCGAGATGAGCACGACGCCGAGCCCGGCCGCGAGGACCGCCCCGAGGTCGAGCAGCCGGCGGGAGAGCACCGCGGCGAGGGTGAGCGGGCCGAGGAACTCGATCGTCACGGCGACGCCGAGCGGGAGCCGGCCGAGGGAACCGTAGAAGGACCAGTTCATCGCACCGAGCGCCAGGCCGAAGAGCACGACCGTCCGCCAGGCCTGGGCCGAGTGTCCGCGCAGCCGGGGTCGCGCGACGAGGCCGAGGATGACCGCGCCGATCCCCAGGCGCAGGACCACCGAACCGGCTGCGCCGATCTGCGGGACGAGCGTCGCAGCGATCGCGCCCCCGAACTGGACCGACACGATCGCAGCGAGGACGAGGGCGAGCGGCCCGCCGCGCGGGCCACCCGGGCCGCGGGTCACGGCCGCGTGCCGGTGCGCAGGACGAGGGCGACCGGCCCACGCGAGGTGGCCGGAGAGGGCGCGCCGCACCCGGCCTGTCCGCTCGCGGTGCCGCTCCCGCACTCGCCGCAGCCCTCGCTCGGGCAGCCGCTGCCCAGCGGCTCGGCGAGCAGCCGACCGCTGCGGACGAGATGGTCCACGGCGGTGTCGACGAGCTCGGGATCCAGGCCGGTCCGGGCGGCCAGTTCGGACCGGGTGCACACACCCGCCTCGAGTGCCTCGAGGACGGTGTGCAGCGGGCGGGTCACCCGATCAACCTACCGACCTGGAAGACCGCCACGGCAAGGGTCCACGCCACGACGAGCTGGACTGCGGTCCCCAGGGCGGCCCAGCGCAGGCCGACCTCGCGCCGCTGGGCCGCGAGGGTGGCCACGCACGGGGTGTAGGCGAGCAGGAAGGCGAGGAAGGCGAGCACCGCCGCGTTGACGTGACCGCCCGACGAGGCGACGAAGTCGGCCCGGATCCGCTCCCCGAGCTGGGCGGCGCCGAGGTCGCTGTCGGCGTCGACCGCGTAGGTCTGCGCCCAGGAGGAGATCACCGCCTCCTTCGCGACGAAGCCGGTGACGAGCGCACCGGTCGCCTCCCACTGGCCGAAGCCGGCCAGAGTGAAGGCGGGCGCGACGGAGCCGGCGACCGCGGCATACGCGCTGTCACGGACCGGGGTCTGGGCGAAATCCGCGTCCCCGCGCACGGGGAAGGCCTGGAGCAGCCAGACGAGGCACACGGTGACGACGATGATCCCACTCGCCGTGCGCAGGAAGCCCTGCAGCCGCAGCCAGGTCACCGACGAGATCACCCGCAGCGTGGGTCGCTGGTAGGGCGGCAGGTCGAGCAGGAGCGGCTCGGCACCCATTCGCCGCCACAAGGTGGCGCGCAACAGCCAGCCGACGACGATGACGAGGACGACCGAGAGGAGGTACATCCCGAAGACCACGGTGCCGGCAAAGCGCTCGAAGAAGGTCGCGGCGAGCATGACATAGACGGTGAGCCTGGCCGAGCAGGACGTGAACGGCACGAGCAGGGCGGTGAGCACCCGCTGTCGGGCACTGCCGAGGACCCGGGTCGCCGCGATAGCGGGCACATTGCAGCCGAAGCCGACGATGAGCGGGAGGAAGGCACGCCCGGGAAGCCCGATCGCGCGCATCGACCGATCGGCGACGACGGCCGCCCGGGCGAGGTAGCCGGAGTCCTCGAGCAGCGCGAGCAGGAGGAACATCATCGCCATGAGCGGGACGAAGCTCAGCACCATGCCCACACCCGCGAGCAGGCCGTCGACGACGAGCCCGAGCACCGCCGGATGGTCGGCGTGCAGGGCGTGCAGGAGTTGACGGGCACCGGAGCTCAGCGGCCCGCTCACCAGCCCGGCGAGGGCGTCCTGCAACGGGGCGGCGACGACCGTGGTGACCTGGAAGACGGCCCACATGACCGCGAGGAAGACGATCGGCCCGCCCACCCGAGAGAGGACCACCCGGTCGATCCGGTCACTCCACGTCTGACGGGTGTGGGCCGAACGGGAGACCGCCCGCCCGGTCGCCTCGTCGATCCAGCCGAAGCGCTCGTCCGCGAGGTCGAGTTCGTCGCCCTCCTCGGCGTGCGGGCGTGGTGTGGGCGCGGGTGCGGCGAGGACCTGGCCGACTCGACGGCCGAGCTCGTCCAGTCCCGTGCGCCGCCGCGGATCGACCGGCACGACGGGGACCCCGAGAGCGTCCTGCAGGGCAGCCGTGTCGACCGTGATACCCCGCCGCGCGGCGATGTCGAGCATGGTGAGCGCGACCACGAGGCGCAGCGGCCGTTCCCGCAGCTGGGCCACGAGGTAGAGGCTGCGCGCGAGATGGGTGGCGTCTGTGGCGACGACGACGACTGCGGGCGGGTCGTCGGCCTCGACGAGCAGGTCGCGGGTAAGCGCCTCGTCGGGTGAGACCGGGTCGAGCGAATAGGCACCCGGCAGGTCGACCACGTCGTATGCCGTGCCGCCCGCCTTCCCGTCGCCAGCGGGTGTCGCGGCGGGGCGCCAGGCGCCACGACCGACCTCGACGGTCGTGCCGGGCCAGTTGCCCATCGTCCGGCGGGCTCCCGTGAGGGCGTTGAAGAGGGTGGACTTGCCGACGTTGGGCGCGCCGGCGAGGGCGACGACCGGCGCTCCGGCCGGAGCGGGGTCGGCCGGGGCCTCGTGGCAGGAGGGCGCCGTGCGGTCCGCGCGAGCCGTCGGCGGGTCCGCGGGCACCGGCGGGGTCACAGGTGGCGGGTTCACGGCATACCCCCTCCGGGCTCGTCCGGCTCGTGGCGGGGCTCGCCGACGGCGACCGCCGCCGCGGTCGCCCGGTCGAGCGCCACCCGCAGCTCACCCGAGGCGAGGACGACGCCCTTCCCCGACGTGCGCAGGACCGGAGTGACGAGGGCGCCGGCCCGCAGCCCGAGGTGGGCCAGACGCACTCCCAGGGACCCCGGGTCGCGGGTGCCGAGCAGCACGGCCGGTCGGCCGAGAGGCCAGTCGGCGAGCGTCTGCGGAGGCGGGGGGAGCGACACAGATCCATGGTAGGCCTTTAGTTAGGTCAACCTAACCCAGGGTTGCCGACGACACAGTATCGAGTGCCGACCGACGGCTCGACACCCGGTCTGTCCGCACACGTCGAGTGACGGCCCTCAGCGGGTCGCCTCGGTCATCTGCCGCAGCTCGCGCTTGAGATCGGCGATCTCGTCGCGCAGCCGGGCCGCGAGCTCGAAGTGCAGCTCGGCAGCGGCCGTGTGCATCTGCTCGGTGAGCTCCTGGATGAGACCCGCGAGGTCGGCGGACGGCATACCCTCGGGTCGGCGGCCTTCGGCGACACCCGCGTCGGCGAGCATCGCGCCCCGGGCGCCGCGATCGCGCCCGGCCGGCACCCCGGAACTCTTGCCACGGGAGCGGGAGCGACCGCTGCCGAGGAGCGCCTCGGTGTCGGCGGACTCGCGACCGAGCAGGTCGGTGATGTCGGCGATCCGCTTGCGCAGGGGCTGGGGGTCGATCCCCCGCGCCTCGTTGTAGGCGACCTGCTTGGCCCGTCGACGGTTGGTCTCGTCGATGGCGTCGCTCATCGAGGGGGTGAGCTTGTCGGCATACATGTGGACCTGGCCGCTCACATGCCGGGCGGCCCGGCCGATGGTCTGGATGAGCGAGCGGGTCGAGCGCAGGAAGCCTTCCTTGTCGGCGTCGAGGATGCTCACGAGGGAGACCTCGGGCAGGTCGAGACCTTCGCGCAGGAGGTTGATCCCGACGAGGACGTCGTAGTCGCCCTGGCGCAGCTCGCGCAGCAACTCGATCCGGCGCAGGGTGTCGACCTCGCTGTGCAGGTAGCGGACCCGGATGCCCTTGTCGAGCAGGTAGTCGGTGAGGTCCTCGGCCATCTTCTTCGTGAGGGTGGTCACGAGGACCCGCTCGTCGCGGGCGGTGCGCAGCCCGATCTCGTGGATGAGGTCGTCGATCTGGCCTCGGGTGGGCTTGAGGACGACCTCGGGGTCGACCAGACCGGTGGGCCGGATGATCTGCTCGACCGGCGGACCGAACGGTGTGGCCTTGGCCATCTCGTAGTCGCCCGGGGTCGCCGAGAGGTAGACGGTCTGGCCGATTCGCTCGAGGAATTCCTCCCACTTGAGCGGCCGGTTGTCCATCGCCGAGGGCAGCCGGAAGCCGTGGTCGACGAGCATCCGCTTGCGTGACATGTCGCCCTCGTACATCGCGCCGATCTGCGGCACGGTCTGGTGGGACTCGTCGATGACGAGGAGGAAGTCCTCGGGGAAGTAGTCGAGCAGGCAGTTGGGCGCCGAACCGGGCTCGCGTCCGTCGATGTGTCGGCTGTAGTTCTCGATGCCCGAGCAGAAGCCGACCGTCCGCATCATCTCGATGTCATAGGCGGTTCGCATCCGCAGGCGCTGGGCCTCGAGCAGCTTGCCCTCGGCCTCGAACTGGGCCAGGCGCTCCTGGAGCTCGGCCTCGATGCGCCCGATCGCCTTGCTCATCCGCTCGTCGCCGGCGACGTAGTGGGTGGCGGGCAGCACGAGCAGCTCGTCGAGCACGCGCACGGTCTCGCCGGTGAGCGGATCGACGGCCACGATCCGCTCGATCTCGTCCCCGAAGAGCTCGACCCGCACCGGGTGCTCGTCGTACGCCGGGTGGATCTCGATGACGTCGCCCCGGACCCGGAACTTGCCTCGGACCAGGTTCATGTCGTTGCGGTCGTAGCGCATGTCGACCAGGCGGCGCAGGACGTCGCGCTGGTTGATCTCGTCGCCCACCATGAGGTGGAGCATGTTGTCCCGGTACTCCTCGGGCGAGCC
>JAKPEG010000213.1 GCA_029552065.1 Actinomycetes bacterium | reverse complement strand
GACGCGGAAGCGGGCGAAGCCGGTGGCCTCGGCGCCGGCCTCCTTGAGCACCTGGGCGACCGACTTCTTCTGGTCCTTGGCGAAGGCCTGCTCGAGCAGGACGTTCTCCTTGAAGTAGCCGTTGACCCGGCCCTCGATGATGCGCGGCAGGGCGGCCTCAGGCTTGCCCTCCTCGCGCGCGGTGGCCTCGGCGATGCGCCGCTCGTTCTCGACCGTGTCGGCCGGGACGTCCTCGCGGCTCAGCACGGTCGGCGAGAAGGCCGCCACGTGCATCGCCACGTCGTGCGCCACGGACTCGTCGCCGCCAGTCGTCGCGATCAGCACGCCGATCTGCGGGGGCAGGTCCTTGTTGGTGCGGTGCAGGTAGGCCACGACGTGCTCACCGGCGACCCGGGCCACGCGGCGGACGACGAGCTTCTCGCCGGTCGCAGCGTTGCCCTCTTCGAGCAGCGCCTGGACGGTGCGGCCGTCGGGCAGGGTGCTGCCGAGCACGGTCTCGGCGTCGGTGGCCTCCAGGGCCACGGCCTGGGCGAGGATCTGGTCGGCCAGGGCGATGAACCGCTCGCCCTTGGCGACGAAGTCGGTCTCGCAGTTGACCTCGACCAGGGTGCCGACGCCGCCCTCGGCGTGCGCGGCGACTAGGCCGTTGGAGGCCGAGCGGCCCTCACGCTTGGTGACGCCCTTGAGGCCCTTGATGCGCAGGATCTCGGCGGCCTTGGCCATGTCGCCTTCGGCCTCTTCGAGGGCGCGCTTGACGTCCATCATTCCGGCGGCGGTCTGCTCGCGCAGGGCCTTGATGTCAGCGGCGGTGAAATTCGCCATGTCTCTGCTCTCTATCGCTGTCGTTCGGTGCTGGGTGGTGACGTGCGTGGTCGTGGGTGGTGCACCTCAGCTTCGGCCGAGGTGCACCACCACGAGTGATGTATCGGTGTGCCTGAGAGCGCCGATCCGGAACGGATCAGGCCTCGTCCTGGACGACCTGGGCCTCGGCACCGTCGACGACGACCTCAGTCTCGGCGACGGCGGTCGGGTCGGCCTCGGCCGGGACCTCGGCAGCGGGTGCGTCGGCAACCGGTGCCTCAGCGGCCGGAGCTTCCGCGGGAGCGGCGGCGGCCTCGGCGTAGAGCTCGCGCTCCCACTCGGCCAGCGGCTCCTCGACGGCAACGCCCTCAGCCGACTCGCCGGAGCGAGCCTGCGAGCGGGCGACCAGGCCCTCGGCGACGGCGTCGGCGATGACCCGGGTGAGCAGCGCGACCGAGCGGATCGCGTCGTCGTT
>JAKPEG010000197.1 GCA_029552065.1 Actinomycetes bacterium | reverse complement strand
GCCGTCGATGCGCCCGGCCACGCTCGGGTCGTGGATGAGGTCGGACTCGAAGAGCAGGCGGAAGGCCGAGCCCTCGCGTGCGACGAAGTCGAAGTAGGCCGCGACCGTGGCGTAGACCCGCTCCTTGTTGTCGGTCGTGCTCGCGAGGGCGCCGACGACGGACGCCTCCAGCTCGCCCGCGCGCTCGTCGAGCAGCGCGAGGTAGAGCTCAAGCTTGCCCGGGAAATGCTGGTAGAGAACGGGTTTGGACACGCCGGCCCGCTCCGCGATGTCGTCCATCGCGGCCGCGTGATAGCCCGACTCGACGAAGGCGGCCTGGGCCGCCTCGAGCAGCTGCGCGCGCCGGGCCGATCGCGGGAGCCGCTGGCCCCGCGGGCGGAGCGGCGGTGGCGGTTTGGGCCGGTCGGTGCGGGGCGCCGGCTCGCCGGCGGACGTGGGCGGGGGACCGGTCAGGCCGGGTCGGCCGGGGCGGCCGGGGGTGGCGGTGTCCGGTCCCTGCGGGCGTGAGCCCACCGTCATGGCTGCCTCGCTCGTGGTCGTCGGACCGGGTCGCACGGGCCTGGCCCGCATCCACCGGCCATGGTACTCAGGAGTAGCCCGGGCGTCGCCGAGATCGGAGGCGACATCGGGGCGGCCTGCCGCGGCGTGCCCGGATCACGTAGCCTGCCCACCATGCCGGAGTTGGACGCCGCGACCCGCACCCGGTATTCCCGACAGGTGCTCCTGCCCGAGGTCGGCCTCGCGGGCCAGGCGAGACTCGCGGCGGCCCGGGTCCTCGTCGTCGGCGCCGGGGGCCTCGGCTCGCCCGCGTTGCTCTATCTCGCCGCCGCGGGCGTGGGCACGGTGGGGATCGTCGACGACGACGAGGTCGACCTCACCAACCTCCAGCGCCAGGTCGTCCACGGCGAGCCCGACCTCGGCCGGGCCAAGGTCGAGTCGGCGGCGGCGACCCTGCGCCGGCTGGCCCCGGGGGTCCGGGTCGAGACCCGTCGGGAGCGCCTCACGGCGGCGAGCGCACCGGCCCTCGTCGCGGCATACGACGTCGTCGTCGACGGCAGCGACAACTTCCCCACGCGGTATGCCGTGAACGACGCCTGCGTGCGCGCGGGGGTGCCGCTCGTCTGGGCCTCGGTGCTGCGCTTCGACGCCCAGGTGGCCGTCTGGTGGGCGGGGCACGGCCCCTGCCTGCGCTGCGTCTTCCCGGAGCCGCCCAACCCGGGCCTGGTGCCCTCGTGTGCCGAGGCGGGGGTGCTCGGGGCGGTCTGCGGGGCGGTGGGGTCGGTCCAGGCGGTCGAGGCACTCAAGCTCGTCCTCGGTGTCGGGGAGCCGCTCGTGGGTCGGCTGCTCGTCCACGACGGCCTGCGCCAGAGCTGGGATGCGATCCCGGTCGTGGCCGATCCGCGATGCCGCGTCTGCGGGACGCCCGATGAGGCTGCGGCAGAGGGCGATTCGGCACTCGCGGCGGCTCCCGTGACCGGCCCCGAGGTGCCGACCGTCTCGGCCCGCGCGTTGGCCGCGGAGCTGCGCGGCCCCCACCCCCCGACCCTCGTGGACGTGCGCCCGGCGCCGGAGCGGGCGCTCGTGGCGATCCGCGGTGCCGTCGTCGTCGAGCTCGACGAGTTCCGCAGCGGCGCAGGCCTGTCGGTGGAGCGGCTCGGGTCGCCCACAACCCCGATCGTCCTCTACTGCAAGACCGGCGCGCGGTCGCAGGAGGCGGCGCGGATCGCGCTCGCCGCGGGCTGGCGCTATGCCGCGTCGCTCGAGGGAGGGGTCCTCGCCTGGGCGCGGGACGTCGACCCGAGCCTGGCGACCTATTGAGGTGGGCCAGGCGTGAGCGGGCGACTTCCCGACTATGCCGAGCGGGTGCTCGAACTCGTGCGGGCGATCCCGCCGGGCCGGGTGGCCACCTACGGCGATCTCGCGCAGCTCGTCGGCGAAGGCGGTCCGCGACAGGTGGGACAGGTGATGTCCCGCTACGGCTCGGACGTGCCGTGGTGGCGGGTCCTACGCGCCGGCGGCGCCCCGCCGCAGGGGCACGAGGAGTCGGCCTGGGCGCACTACGTGGACGAGGGCACGCCACTGAGGGGTCGGCCTCCGCGGGACTATCGGGTGGAGCTGCGCGCGGCCCGGTGGTCGCCCGCGGAGCCGGGTATGCCGCGTGACACCGAGGGTGACCACCCGGTATTTGGCGGAGGTCGTGGCCGCGGCGGCCTGCACCATCTCGAGGTGTGGGTCGGGGATCTCGCTGCCGCGCGAGCCAGTTGGGGCTGGCTGCTGGGGGAGTTGGGCTGGACCGTCGGGGACGACTGGGGGCACGGGCTCGCGTGGGAGCTCGGGGCGGTCTATCTCGTCGTCGAGGCCGGACCGGACGTGCTGACCGGCGTACATGAGCGGCGCCGGCCCGGCGTCAACCACCTCGCCTTCCACGGCGGATCGCGGGCCCAGGTGGACGCGCTCGTCGCGGCGGCGGGAGCGCACGGGTGGGAGTTGCTCTTCGCCGACCGCCATCCGTATGCCGGTGGGCCGGACCACTACGCGGCCTACCTCGCCGACGGACAGGGCTTCGAGGTCGAACTCGTCGCCGACTGAGGCGCGGGATGCCCCCTCGGCTCGGGTCCGGGGCGTCATGCGGCGAACGTGTCGGACCTGCGTGATGGGATGGCGGCATGCTCACCCTGCGCCGGGCGCCCGCCCTGGTCGTCGAGGCCCCGCCCCTCGACGCCGACCAGCGGGCCGTGCTCGCGTCCGACGCGCCGATCCTGCGGGTGCTCGGTGGACCGGGCACCGGCAAGTCGACGGTTGCGGTCGAGCTGGTGCTCGACCGGGTGGACCGGGCTGGCCGCACACCCGACCAGTGCCTCGTCCTGGCCCCGACCCGGCTCGCAGCGGCCGCCCTGCGCGAGCGGGTGACCGCGCGGCTGGCCCGCACCGCCACCGAGCCCCTCGCTCGCACCCACCAGGCCTTCGGCTTCGCCCTGCTCCGGCGCGAAGCGGCCCTTCGGGGTGAGCCCGCACCGCGGCTGTTGTCCGGCCCCGAGCAGGACGTCGTCCTGCGTGAGTTGCTCGCGGGTCACGCGACCCGCGCCCCCTCCGGCCCGGCGTGGCCCGAGCGGGTCCAGGCCGCCCTGCCGACCGGTGGTTTCCGGGCTGAGCTGCGCGACTTGCTCATGCGTGCCGTCGAGCACGGCGTCGACGCACCTCGGCTGCGCGAGCTCGGTGTCGCACACGCGTGGCCCGAATGGGTGGCGGCTGCAGCGCTGCTCGACGAATACGACGAGGTCACGGCGCTCTCGCGCCCCGGGGCCTACGACCCCGCGTGGATCCTCACCGCCGCTGCGGACCGGCTCGAGGAAGACCCCGAGGCCCTTGCTCGGGTCCGCGACCAGCTGCGCCTCGTCGTCGTCGACGACGCCCACGAGTTGACTTGGGCTGCAGCCCGATTGCTGCGGGTCATCAACCATCCCGGCCTCGAGCTGGTCCTCCTCGGCGATCCGGACAGCGCCGTACAGACCTTCCGCGGGGCCGATCCGAGGTTGCTCTTCTCCTCCGCCTGGCCGGAGCTCGTCGAGTCGCCCACCGTCGTGCTCGGAACGGCCCACCGGATTCCGGAGGCCATCCACACGGCCGCCGCGCGGGTGACCGAGCGGATCGGGGCCCTCGGCGGCGGCCGCACGCGGCGCACCCGGCCCGGACGCCCGGGCGGCCAGGTGCAGGTGGCCCAACTGCGGGCGGTGGCTCAGGAGGCGGCATACGTCGCCGACACGCTCCGGCGGGCTCACCTCGTCGACGGTATGCCGTGGCGCGAGATGGCGGTCATCGTCCGGGGCCGTGGCCGCACCGGCACCCTGCGCCGGGTCCTCACGGCCGCCGGCGTCCCGCTCGCCCCTGGTGACACCCAGCTGCCGGTCCGCGAGGAACTGGCCGTCCGGCCGCTGCTGGTCCTGCTAGACCTCACCCTGCGCCTGGCCGCCGACCCCGCCACCCGGGTCACGCCGGCCGAGGCAGTCGAGCTCGTGCTCTCCCCGCTCGGTGGGGCCGATCCGGTCGGGCTGAGGCGCCTGCGCCGGGCCCTGCGGCGCCAGGAGCTCGACGCGGGCGGCGGGCGCACGAGCGACGAGCTGCTCGCCGGCGCGATCGGGGACCCGGTGGCCGCCGAGCACGCCGGCCCCGACGGCGACCCCCTCAGGCGGATCACGCGTGCCCTCCAGGCCGGTCTCGCCGCCGCTCGCCGTGCCCCCGACGGGCGGGGCTGGGCGCCGGGCGTGAGCGCCGAGGCGGTCCTCTGGGCGGTCTGGTCGGGTCTCGGGCTCGCGGCCACCTGGCGGCGCGATGCCCTCCGTGGCGGCCAGCGCGGGGCACGGGCCGACCGCGACCTCGACGCCGTGCTCGCCCTCTTCGACGCGGCCGCGAGGTATGCCGACCGCTTGCCTGCCGCCGGCCCGTCGGCCTTCCTCGACCACGTCCGCGGTGAGGAGGTCGCGGGCGACACGCTCGCCCGGCGTGCGCCCTCGACCGACACGGTCGCCCTGCTCACCCCGGCGGCCGCCGCCGGGCGTCAGTGGCGCCTGGTCTGCGTGGCCGGCGTGCAGGAGGGGGTGTGGCCCGACCTGCGGCTGCGTGGCTCCCTGCTCGGCTCCGAGCAGCTCGTCGACGTGCTCACCGACCGTGACCCCTCGGTGCGGGCTGCCCAGGCCGCGGTGCGTTACGACGAGACCCGGCTGTTCCACGTCGCGGTCACCCGGGCGAGCGAGCGGCTGCTCGTCACCGCCGTGCGCAGCGAGCAGGAGCAGCCGTCGGTCTATCTCGACCTGCTCGACCCGATCCCGCCCGACGCCGACGAGGGCCGGCCCTTCGCCGACCCGGGCCGGGCCCTCACCCTGCCCGGGCTCGTCGGTGCCCTGCGCCGAGACGCCGCCTCGCCCGACGACCCGCTGGTCCGCGCGAGGGCCGGCCGCGAGCTGGCCCGCCTCGCCGCCGCCGGCGTTCCCGGTGCCGACCCGGCCGGCTGGTGGTCGCTCATCCCCGCGCCGCAGCCCCGTCCCCGTCGGGGCGAGGACGCTCCCGTGCGGGTCTCGCCCTCCAAGGTCGAGCAGTTCGGCACCTGCGAGTTGCAGTGGTTGCTGCGGGCGCACGGCGGCGACGGGGTGAAGAGCCCCTCGGCGACGATCGGCACCCTCGTCCACGACGTCGCCGCCGAGCTGGGCGACGTCGACGCCGAAGCCCTCATCGCCGAGATCGACCGCCGCTGGCCGCAATTGGGACTGCCGCGGGGCTGGGTCGCCGAGCGCAAGCGCGCCGACGCCCACGCGATGGCGCGACGGCTCACGGCATACGTGCACTCGCGGCAGGCGGCCGGCTGGCGGGTCGTCGGCGTCGAGCTCGACGCGGCGGCCGACTTCGGCCGGGCCGAGCTGCGCGGCCGGGTCGACCGGCTCGAGCAGGACGACGCGGGCAGGCTGCGGGCGATCGACTACAAGACTGGCTCGAGCAAACCCGGCAAGGACGACCTCGTCCGCCACCCCCAGCTCGGGGCCTACCAGGCGGCCGTCGCCGGTGGGGCCTTCGCCGACCTGGGCATCGAGCCGGCCGGTGCGGCGCTGCTCCAACTCGGCCGCGCTGCCAACGTCGGGGTGACCCTCCAGGGCCAGGTGGCTCTCGGCGACGACCCGGACCCCGAGTGGGCCGCGCGGATGATCGTCGAGACAGCCGACGGCATGGCTGGCGCCCGCTTCGCCGCCACCCCCGGGCAGCACTGCCGGATGTGCCCGGTGGCCACCTCCTGCCCGGCCCGGGCCGAGGGAGGGGTGATCTGATGGCCGGCCCTCGCTACAGCGCCGCCGAGGTGGCCCGTGCGGCGGGGCTCGAGCACGCGCCCACGCCCGAGCAGGCCGCAGTCATCGAGGCTCCGCTGCGGCCGCTGCTCGTCGTGGCGGGGGCGGGCAGCGGCAAGACCGAGACGATGGCGGCCCGGGTGGTCTGGCTGGTGGCCAACGGCCTGGTCGAGCCCGACCAGGTGCTCGGGCTGACCTTCACCCGCAAGGCCGCCGCCGAGCTGGCCGACCGGGTCGCCCTCCGACTGCGCCGGCTCACCGCGGCCGGGCTCTGGGCGCCGCGCACCGACGAGGCGGGGGCCGCGCTGCTCGGCGGCACGCCGACCGTCTCGACCTACCACTCCTATGCCGGGCGCCTCGTCCGTGAGCACGCCCTGCGGCTGGGCTACGAGCCCGACTCGCGCCTGCTCACCGAGGCGGCCGCCTGGCAGTATGCCGCCGAGGCGGTCGCCCGCTACGACGGTGATCTGGCCGAGATGGACAAGGCCGAGTCGACGGCGGTCACCGCGGTCGTCGATCTCGCCGGCGAGCTCGCCGAGCATCTGCTCACCCCCGCCGACCTGCGTGCGGAGCTCGACCGCGTCGTCGCCGCCCTCGACGCAACCCCGTTGGCGCCCAAGGCGAACGGGCTGCCCTCCGACCTCGCCAAGGTCCGCGCCCACCTGCGGGCACGGCGAGCGGTGCTGCCGATGGTCGAGGACTTCACCGCGCTCAAGCGCGCCCGCGACGCGGTCGACTTCGCCGACCAGGTGGCGCTCGCCGCGCGGCTCGCTGCGGGCTTCCCCGACATCGGGGAGGGGGAGCGGGGCCGGTTCGCGGCGGTGCTCCTCGACGAGTTCCAGGACACCTCCGAGGCCCAGCTCGTGCTCCTGCGCTCCCTCTTCGTCGCACCGGGTCGACCGGTGCCGGTCACCGCCGTCGGCGATCCGCACCAGTCGATCTACGGCTGGCGGGGCGCGAGCGCCTCGACCCTCACTCGGTTCCCCGACGAGTTCGCCGACGGTGCCGGGCCGGCCGATGTCGCCCAGCTGTCCACGACCTGGCGCAACGACCGGGCCGTGCTCGCCGTGGCCAACCGGGTGGCCCGGCCCCTGCGGGAACACTCCCGGGTCGAGGTGGCCCCCCTCCAGGCCCGTGCCGGTGCCGGTGCCGGGGACGTCGCGGTGGCGCGCTTCCCCACCCACGTGGCGGAGGCGGCATACCTGGCCGAATGGCTGGCCGAGGCGCGCAGTCGGGCGGGGACGACGGCAGCGGTCCTGTGCCGCAAGCGTTCCCAGTTCACCCCGGTGATCGAGGCACTCGAGGTGGCGGGCGTGCCTTTCGAAGTCGTGGGCTTGGGCGGGCTGTTGCTCACGCCCGAGGTGGTCGACCTCGTGGCCGCCCTGCGAGTGGTGGCCGACCCCAGTCGCGGCGACGCGCTCATGCGACTGCTCACCGGTCCGATCGCCCGGCTCGGTGCCGCGGATCTCGACGGGCTGCACGAGTGGGCGAGGTTCCGCCAGCGAGTGATGCGGGCCGAGGCGCGCGGCGAGCTCGCCCTCGAGCTGGACCCCGCGCTGCGCGACGAGGACGAAGGACTCGAGGACACCCAGGGGCGGTTGGTCGACCTCGCGCCCGACGTCGTCGACGAGCCGAGCATCGTCGAGGCCCTCGACGAGCTGCCGCCGGACGGCTGGGTCGGTCGCGACGGGCAGCGGATCGCAGCCGAGGCTCTGCCTCGGCTGCACGGACTCGGTGCGGCGCTGCGTCACCTCCGGCGGTTGTCCGGGCTGCCGCTGGCCGACCTGGCCGGCGAGGCCGAGCGGGCGCTCGGGCTCGATGTCGAGGTCCTCGCGCGACCGGAATACTCCCCGGAGGCCGCCCGCGCCCACCTCGACGCCTTCGCCGACGTCGCCGACGACTTCTCCGCCTCGGCCGAGCGGCCGACGCTCGCGGCCTTCCTCGCCTGGCTCGACGCCGCGATCGCCGAGGAGCGTGGGCTCGAGCGGGCCACCCTCGAGCCGGCGCCGGGGGCGGTCCAGGTGCTCACCGTTCATGCGGCGAAAGGCCTGGAATGGGACGTCGTCGCGGTCCCCGGGCTGACCGTCGGCACCTTCCCGGCCCGGGAGCGCTCCCTGCCCAAACCGGTCCACGACGGTGAGCGCTGGCACCTGGCCGATCCCCGACCGGGCGGCTGGACGGTCGGACTCCCCGGCGTCCCCTATCCCCTCCGGGGCGACGCCGACGGCCTCCCCACGTTCGGCTATGCCGGAGCAGCCGACACCGCCGAGCTGCTCGACCGGTTGAAGAGGTTCCGCGCGGCCGAGGGGGAGCGCGAGCTGGCCGAGGAGCGCCGACTGGCCTATGTCGCCCTCACCCGGGCCCGTCGGCGGCTGCTGCTCAGCTCCAGCGTGTGGACGGGCGCGAAGGCCCACCGGGTGACGGCGGGCTTCCTGCGCGATCTCGTCCGCGAGCGGGAGGCACTCGGGGTGCGGGTGGTCGAGTGGGCTCCGATGCCCGACCCGGCGCAGCCGGGCGAGAGCCCGGTCGCCCAGGAGACGGTGAGCGTGCTGTGGCCGGTCGACCCCGACGCCGCGCGATGGGCCGCGGCGACCCGGGCCGCCGTGGCCGTCCGCGCCGGGGCCGACCAGCTCGACGAGGCGGCATACCCGAGGGCGGCGATCCTGGCGTCGGCCGCCACCAGGTCCGACGACCCGGGTGTGGTCGACCACCACGCCGCCGAGGTCGAGCTGCTGCTCGCCGAGCGCGCGGCCCAGCTCCGCGGCGACGCCGGTGTGGTCGACGTGCCCCGGCACCTGTCCGCCTCCGACATCGTGCGGCTGGCCGGCGACCCGGGGGGCTTCGCCCTCGCCCTGCGCCGACCGTTGCCGAGTGAGCCCGCGCTGGCCGCTCGGCGGGGGACCGCCTTCCACGCCTGGGTCGAGCAGCACTACGCCCGCGCGGCCCTCGTCGACCTCACCGACCTGCCCGGCTCGGCCGACGACTCGGCGACAAGCGCCGACGACGCAGACCTGCCGGCGGCCAAGGCGCACTTCCTCGCCAGTGAGTGGGCCGGGCGCACCCCGCTCGCGGTCGAGATCGCGGTCGAGACGGTGCTCGACGGGATCGCGCTACGGGGCCGGATCGACGCGGTCTTCGCGCGCCCCGACGGCGGGGTGACCGTCGTTGACTGGAAGACCGGCGAACCTCCCACCGGGGCGACTGCCCGGCACCGGGCGATCCAGCTCGGGGCCTATGCCCTGGCCTACGCCCGACTGGCCGGGCTGGCACCCGAGCAGGTGGATGCGGCCTTCTTCTACGCCCGCACGGGAGAGACGGTCCGGCCGGACCTGCCGTCCGAGCAGGAGCTCATCGAGGTGCTCGCCCTCGTCACCGAGTGACGGTCCGACGGCGGGTCAGGGGCGCTCGATCGGTTCGGTGGGGTCGCCGGTCGCGGCGGCCCGGGGGGCGGCATTGGAGCCGGCACCGGCGGCGGGGCGGGGGGAGATCGGTTGGGTGGGCTCGGAGTCGCCCTCCTCGAGCGCGGCCCCGCCGCCCTGGGCCTTGGCCCGCTGGTGCGACGGGATCGCCTCCGTGGGGTCGAGCACCTCGCCGGGGTCCAGGCCCACGGTGGCCGACTCGGGGTCGGCTCCCGAGCCGGGTGCGGAGCCGGCCCGGCCCGGATCGGCCGCTCGCGGCAGCGGCAGGGGGGAGGCCAGCACGGTCGGTTTGGGTGCGACCACGACCGGCGGCGGGGCGCTGAGCTCGCCCTCCTCGACGCGCTCCTCGAGGTGGCGCAGCGCGCCAGCGGCGAGGTGCACCTGCTCGGAGTCACCGGCTGCCGCGGCCGTGGTGAGCGGGGCGAGCAGGCGTAGCTCCGCGGACAGCAGGGCGCGGCGGCGCAGGTGCGGGTCCGGTGGCTCCGTGCGGGCCTGCGCATAGGCCTCGAACACCGACTCCACGGCACCGGCGGGCGCGAAGTCGGCGATCGCGGCGAGGTCGTCGGCCGGGTCGCCCACGCGCGCGTCCTCCCAGCCGACGATGCCGCTCACCTGCCCGGTCGTCGCATCCTCGTCGGACTCGAAGAGGGCGAGCAGGTGATGACCGGCGAGGTCACCGTGCACGGGCGTCGGGGCGAACCGCCAGAGGGACACATCGTCGAGCGCCTCCTCCCAGCGGGCGAGCAGCCCGGTGGGCACATGTCCGGTGGCCGCGGCGCGATCGAGCTCGCTCAACCGCCTGGCGCGCCAGGCGTCGGCCTCGTAGGACGGCATACCCGCCTCGTCGAACAGCCCGCGGGGGAGGTTGTGAACGGCGGCGACGGCCCGCCCGACGTCGGCTGCGAGCCCGGCTCCCGCGGGCAGCGCCGGCAGGTGGAGGGGCCGCCCGGGCAGGTAGGGATAGACCGCCGCGCGCCCCTGGGTGACCGGGGCGAAGCCCGTGGGCAGCGGCACCTGGAAGGGCAGCCGGCGTGCGAGCAGGGCGAGCAGGGCAGCGGCCGAGTCGGCTCGCGCGCCCGCCGCGGCGGTCCTGGGGGCCCGGACGACCCAGTGCCGGTCGCGGTCGTCGACGACGAAGGCCACGTCGAACTCGGCCCCGGGCGCGGCGGTCACCGAGCGCGCCGAGACGGGGTCCAACCCGGGCACCGCGGCGCTCGCGAGGGCGGCCAGGAAGGCGGGACTCCTGCTGGCGGCCCTCTCGACCCTCTCGGCGCTCCCCGCGCTGCTGGCGCTCCCGGACGTCACGCTCACACGGTATGCCGTGTGCCCGCCTCGCGCGCGGAAGCCGCGCGGTGGCGCTCCCAGCCGGTTCGCACGCCCGGGCGGTCTCGGCCGACCCGAGCCGGTGTGCGCCGTAGGCTGCCAGTCGTGAGTGAGCAGCGCGTGATCGGCGACCTGGGCTACCCGGCGCTGCGGGGGCTCGCCCTGTCCCGAGGTGACGTCGACCGGACGGCCGCAGCACGCACGCGACCCGCGCTCACCGAGGAGCTGCTCGCCGACCCGGGAACGCAGGTCCTGGCCCTGCGGCGGGACCGCTTTCCGGTGGGGCACACGCCGGACGGGCTCCATCTCGTCTTCCGTGCGCCCGACGAGGCCGACCGGGGGCGACTGCGGATCTTCCTGGGCCGGGCACCCGAGGCGAGCGGGCACGACGCGGAAGGTGCGCCCACGGCATACCTCGGAGTGGTCGAGGACGGCGAGCCGGGGGAGGGCTGGGCGAACCTCCGTGCCGCGGGGCTGCGCCTGGGCGACCGAGACGCCGGACTCGTGACGACGCTGCTCGCATTGGCGAATTGGCATGCCACACATGGACATTGCCCTCGGTGCGGGGCGTCGACGGAGCCGGTCGCGGCCGGCTGGGTGCGCCGCTGCCCCGAGGACCGCAGCGAGCACTTCCCGCGCACCGACCCGTCGGTCATCATGTCGGTCGTCGACGAAGCCGGCCGGCTCCTGCTCGGCCGGGGGCTCACCTGGCCGGAGGACCAGTTCTCCGTGCTCGCCGGCTTCGTCGAGCCCGGCGAGAGCCTCGAGGCGGCGGTGGCGCGCGAGGTGCTCGAGGAGTCGGGAGTGCGCGTCGAGGAGGTCCGCTACCTCGGCAGCCAGCCCTGGCCCTTCCCGAGCTCGCTCATGCTCGGCTTCACGGCTGCCGCGGTGACGACCGAGCTGCAGCACGACCCCGAAGAGCTGGCCGAGGTGCGGTGGGTGACGCGCGAGGAGTATGCCGCGTTGCTCGCCTCCGGCGGGATCCGCGTGCCCGGGGGGATCTCCATCGCACGGCGGCTCATCGAAGCGTGGCTCGGGCAGTCGGTCGAGGCGGCAGCCGGCCGGCCGGTCGTCGAGGGCTGGCGCCCCGCGAAGTCCTAGCCGGGCGCCGGCCGGGGTCGCTCCGGGTCGGCACCCGCCTGGTAGCTCGGTCGGTCAGCCGGCCAGGCGGGCTTTCACCTGACCGATCGACGGGTTCGTCGCCGCGCTGCCGTCGGGGAAGACGAGCGTCGGCACGGTCTGGTTGCCGCCGTTCACGCTCATGACGAAGGCCGCCGCGTCCGGCTCCCGCTCGATGTCGACCTCCGTGAAGCCGATGCCCTCGCGCTCCAGCTGGCTCTTGAGGCGTCGGCAGTAGCCGCACCACGGGGTCGTGAACATCGTCACATTCCCCGGGGCGGGGGTGTGGCTGGCGGCGGCCGACATGCGGGGTCTCCTTCGGATCACGAGGGGTGCGACACGCGTGGATGGTCGCCCGTGAGCGTGAACGCGCGAACTCGCCCCGGTATGCCGCGGGCCCACGTGTGCCCGTCCGGTCACGGCTCGCGCCGGAACGGACCGGCTGCCGACGGGACGGTGAACGGGAGATGAACGGCATGCAAGACGGTCCGCGACGAAACGACGCCGAGGTGGAACAATGCGCGCCATGTCCAAGTACACGGCCAACGGCACCCTCAAACTCGACACGGCCACCTACGAGAAGGAACTCTTCCGACTCCAGGCCGAACTCGTGACGATGCAGCAGTGGGTCATCGAGACCGGGTCCAGGTTGGTCGTGCTGTTCGAGGGTCGCGACGCGGCCGGCAAGGGCTCGGCCATCAAGCGGATGACCGAGTACCTCAACCCGCGCCACGCCCGGATCGCGGCCTTGCCCGCGCCGACCGAGCGGCAGAAGACCCAGTGGTACTTCCAGCGCTACGTCGAGCACCTGCCGGCCGCCGGCGAGATCGTCCTGTTCGACCGGTCCTGGTACAACCGCGCCGGGGTCGAGCGGGTGATGGGCTTCTGCAGCGACGTCGAATATGCGCGCTTCCTGCGCCAGTGCCCCTCTTTCGAGCGGATGCTCATCGACGACGGGGTCATGCTGCGCAAGTACTGGTTCTCGGTGAGCGACGTCGAGCAGGAGGCCCGGTTCCGCTCCCGCGCCAACGACCCGATGCGCCGTTGGAAGCTCTCGCCGATGGACATGCAGTCGATCACCC
>JAKPEG010000195.1 GCA_029552065.1 Actinomycetes bacterium | reverse complement strand
GTTCGCCGACCTGGCCGTCCTCGCGGGGGTCCTCGACGGCGCGGTCGCGCAGGCTGCGCAGACGATGCGCGCCCAGGGGCGCACCGTCGTCGTCAACGCCCGCAACCCGATCGTCGCGCGGCTCGCGCAGGTGACCGATCCGCCGCTGCGGGTCCTGGCCATCGCGCAGCTGCTCGACCTGGCCGTCCTGGGCGGCGGGGAGCTCTCCGGCTCGGCGCGCACTGCCTTCCTGCGCCGCAGCGAGGACGTCCTGGGGCGGGTCCTGGATGCGGCTCCTGCTCCCTCGAGGGACGCCCAATGACCACGGGTATGCCGCTCACCGGGCCGTCGGTTGACGCGCGTCGCAGTCGTCGCGGTCGCCGAGGTCGCTGCGGGCGCCGTGGTCCGCCGCAGCTCCTGGCCGGTTGGGGTCCGCACGGATCCGGCCGGCCTGCCGTCAGCAGCTACCAACCCACCGAGGAGGACGCATGACCAACACCCAGTTCGTGAAGTGGCCCAACTTCGACGAGATCAAGGAGATGTTCAAGGAGCTGTTCATCATGGACCGTCGCGACGACGGCGTGGTGACGGTTCGTATGCACTGCAACAACGGCCCGCTCATCTGGTCGATGGAGTTGCACGACGCCATCGGCAAGATGTGGCGCATGCTCGGCACCGACCGCGACACCGAGCTGATCATCTTCACCGGGACCGGCGACGTCTGGGTCACCGACTTCGAAGCCGAGAGCTGGCTGCCGGAGAGCACCGACCCGGCGGGCACGCGCTACGACCACATGTTCGTCGACGGCCGCCGGATGCTCATCGCCCAGATCATGGACGTGGAGGTGCCCACCCTGGGTGTGCTCAGCGGCTCCGGTGGGCACACCGAGCTGGCTCTGTGCTGCGACTTCGCGATCATGGCCGACGACATCACGATCCTCGACCCGCACCCGATCGTCGGCAACGTGCCCGGCGACGGCATCCACAGCTGCTTCTTCGAGCTCATGCCCTATCGGCAGGCCGTCTGGTACCTCATGACCGGCGACACGATGACGGCGCAGAAGGCCCTCGAGCTGGGGCTCGTCTCCGAGATCGTGCCGCGGGAGCGGCTCATGGACCGGGCCTACGAGATCGCCGACCTGCTGATGAAGCAGAACCGGATCGTCCGGCGTCTGTCCACGCAGATCATGCGGCGCAAGTGGAAGCAGCGCATCGTCGACGACCTCGACATGGCTTTCGGCACCGAGATGTTCGGC
Source organism: Actinomycetes bacterium (assembly GCA_029552065.1). GTDB lineage: Bacteria > Actinomycetota > Actinomycetes > Actinomycetales > Dermatophilaceae > Phosphoribacter. The sequence continues at coordinate 7,040 of JAKPEG010000195.1, read as the reverse complement.
TGCTTCACCGACTCGCACGAGCACTCGTTCATGCCGTCGGTGAACGACATCGTCGGCAAGAAGCCGGAGTACAAGGGCAACACCAAGTTGCCGGAGGGCTTCCAGCTGCCCCCGGCGGTGGGCCCCAAGCACTGAACACGCCGCTCTCGGCAGGCCGCCCGTCACGCGAGTTCGCGTGGCGGGCGGCTTGCGGCGCGGGCGCAGCGCCGGTGGTGCCGAGGGTCGTGGACGCGGCCGGGCACCCTGGGTGGCCAGACGCTATGCATTGCGTCATGGCGTGCATGGGGTGGGGTGATGGAAGGCGCGGGCGCAGAGCCGGTCGTGCCGAGGGTCGTGGACGCGGCCACCCTGGGTGGCCACACGCTATGCATTGCGTCGTCACGTGCATGGGGTCGTGCGTGAGAGTGTGCACCTCCCAGAGGTGCACACTCTCACGCACTCGAGCACCCTGGTGTCCGTTCCGACCCAGGCGCGGCAGGCGGGCGGTGCGTCGTGCCGGCGAGGTCGGCTCGGTGGCGCCACGCCGGCCAGGCCGCGGCTCGGGGCGCCCCGCACCTCAGGCACGAAACGCCGCAGGTCGGCTCAGAAGTCGGGCGAGTCCATGTAGGCGACGGCCTGGTAGCCGGCCAACCGGCCGCTGTTGACCGCGAAGCCCATCGTGTTGCCCGGCAGGTAGAAGCAGTAAGAGTCACCGAAGATGTTGCACGCGTCGGTGCCCGCGGCATACAGCCCGGGAATGGGCAGGCCGTCCGCGTCGAGGACCTCGAGCGAGTCGCTCACCGCGACCCCGCCGAGGCTGCCGTAGCCGGCCGGGAAGTGCCGGGCGACATAGAAGGTGGGCCCTTCCAGTGGGCGCATGAACCGCTGCGGCTTGAAGAACTGGGTGTCGCCCGACCGGCAGGCCGCGTTGTAGTCGTCCACCGTGGTCGTGAGGGCCGCGAGCGGTATGCCGGTGCGCTCGGCGACCTCGGCGAGGCCGTTGCACACCCAGAAGTTGCGCTCGCTCTTCTGCTGCTCACTGTGCAGCTCGGACAGGCCCGCGGAGGCGACGCCCGCTCCGGACGCATAGGCCTGGACCTCGCGGTCCCAGGCGTCGATCGAGCGGACGTTGTGGTGGACGGTGACATAGTCGAGGCCGGCCCGGCGGTAGTGCTCGAGCAGGCCGTCGTCGGCGAGCGTGAAGGCGACGCGTCGGCGCTGTCGGGCGACGGCATTGCCGGTGAAGACCGTGTTGTTCATGATCGACTCGTCGAGGAAGCGCTGTCCGTCGAGGTTGACCATGAGGGTGGGCTGACGCATCGTCTCACTGATCGTCTTGTAGACGTCGGTGAGCCCGGGTGAGGTGTAGGTGAGCTCCATGATCGGGGTCGTCGTGCCGGCACCGGCGGCCCAGAGCATGCCCAAGCCCTCGCCGTCCACCCCGGGGATGCGGAAGGAGTGCAGGTCCCGGCCCCACTCGTAGCCCAGCTTGTCCTCGATCATCCGTGGGTTGTTACCGAAGCCGCCGGTGGCGACGATGACCGCGTTGCACTCGATGTGCGTCTCGCTGCCGTCCTCGGCGACGACGTCGACTCCCACCGCACGACCGTCCTGCATGACGATCCGGGTCGCCTTCGTGCGGTAACGGATGTCCACGCCGAGCTCGGTGGCGCGCTCGGTGAGCGCCCGATAGAGGTTGGAGGCCGCTCGCTCGGCCGGCACCGACGAGCCCGCCGCCTTGACGACGTGCCAGGTCTGCTGGGACTTCTCGAAGTACTTGTATGCGCCGAGAAACTCCACGCCCATCTTCTCGACCCAGGCGATCGTGTCTGCCGACTGGGCGATGTAGCGGCGCACGAGCCGGGCGTCGACCCGCCAGTGGGTGTATTCCATGAACAGCCGGAAGGCGGCCTCCTCGTCGAAGTCGACGAGGGCGGCCTTTTGGTGGGTCGAACCGACCGCGAACAGGCCCATGCCCATGTTGGCCGCGCCGCCGGTCGTGCTGCCCTTCTCGACGAGGATGACGCCCGCCTCACGCTCGGCGGCGGCCACGGCGGCGGTGATCCCGGAGGCACCTCCGCCCACGACGACGACATCGGCTTCCAGCACGGCGTTCATCGGTGTCCCTCGCTGTCGGTTGTGGGTGGCTTCGGTTCTTGGGCGGCTTCGGTTCTTGGGCGGCTTCGGTTGTGAGTGGCTTCGGTTGCGGGTCAGGTCGTCTCGGAGCTGCGGCGGCGGCGTCGCATCCCGCCCACAGGAGCAGCGGCGAACGAACCCACCGGCACGGGGGCCGTGGGCAACTTCGGAGGGACCGGACCGGCCTTGCCGATCGCCGCGACCCCGCAGCTGGGCAGGCAGGCGAGGCAGCGCGTGCACGCGGCGTCGTCGACGACGTGGATGAGGCCGGGACCGCCGGCGATCGCACCCTCGGGACAGGCCGGCATACAGTCGCCGCACCCGGTGCACGCGACCGGGTCGACGTAGACCGTGAAGGACATCCGGCAGGTGAGGCTCGTGCACCGGTGTCGGCGCAGGTGGGCCTCCCACTCCGCCGTGTGTTCGCGTAGCAGGTCGCGGGTGATGCCGGCCGCAGTGCCGGCGAGAGTGCAGGCAGCGAGTTGGGCGACCCGTTGCGACAACTCGGCGACGAGTTCGAGGTCACCGGTGCGGCCGCCCGCCTCGGTGAGGTCGGTGAGGATCTCGGTGAGCTGGCGGGTGCCCTCGCGGCAGAAGACCTCGCGTCCGCACGAGCCCGGGGTGGCCGCTCGCATGAGCCGCAGCGACTCGTGCACCGGACAGGCCGTGCCCGCGCGCACCCCGTCGAGGTCGGGCGTCGGCAGGCCGGATGCGTCGCGCGCGCACCTCATCGGGTCACCGTCGCGCTCCCTGGTATGCCGGGTCGGTCCAGTAGGTGCCCGGTTGGATGTCGCGGCGCAGGTCGCAGCGCAGGCAGCGACTGGCCTCGGCGGTCACGGCCTCGGGGGTGTGGCAGTCGGTGCGGTGGAGCCAGGCAAAGCCGGGGACGGTGCCGAGGACCGGGTCGTGCGCCGTGCGGTCGTAGAAGTGGTCCTCGACGTCGCCGTCGCCGCCGAGGTGTCGGTCGACCGCCGAGGCGACCGCGCGGGCCGCGGCGATCGCCGCGACCACCGAGGACGTCCCGGACACGACGTCGCCCGCCGCGAAGACACCTGGGCGGTCGGTACGACCGTCGGGCCCGGTGAGGACGAGCCCACCGGGGCGACGTCCCACCCCGAAGGCGTCGGTGAGGTCGGTCTGCTGTCCCGTGGCGACCACGACCCAGTCGGCGAGGAGCTCGCGAGCGGGGCCTTCGACGTCGAGTTCCAGCCCCTGCGCTCCGAATCGGAAGCCGGAGATGGGCTGCACCCGGACCCCGGCCAGCCGTGCGTCGAGGGCAGCGCCGGGGGAGGTGGACACGGGGGAGGGGGCCACCGAGGTGGTGACCTGCACCCCCTCGGCTTCGGCCGCCTCGACCTCTTCGGGGTCGGCGAGTAGCGCGGCCCGCGGCTCGAGGCAGACGAGGCTCACCCGGTCGGTGCCGGCACGCGTGGCGATGCGTGCGCAGTCGAAGGCGACGTTGCCGCCGCCCACGACGACGACCGCGCCGCTCAGGCCGCAGTCGTCGCCCTCGCTCCATCGACGGCACAGGTCGACCCCGTCGAGCACGTTGGGCCACGGCCCCTCGAATTCGCCCGGCCGTCGCCCCGCCTGGGCGCCGACCGCGACGACTACCGCGTCGTAGCCCTGGCCGAGCAAGGCGGGTGCGTCGGTGACATCGACCCCGGTCTCGATCTCGAACGGGGCGTCGGCGCGCAGGATGCCGATCTCCGCCTCGACGACCTCGCGCGGAAGCCGATGGACGGGTATGCCGTGCGTCAACATTCCGCCGGGCCGCGCCTGGCGCTCGAGGACGGTGACGGCGTGGCCCTTGCGGGTGAGGTAATAGGCGCTGGTGAGGCCGGCCGGACCGCCGCCGACGACCGCGACCCGCCTGCCGGTCGACGGGGCGACGGCGACGAAGCTGCGCCAGCGCTGCTCGGTGTCGTTCTCGACCGCGAATCGCTTCACCGAACGGATCGACAGCGGGTCGTCCAACCGGCCCCGTTTGCAATCCGATTCGCAGACATGGCTGCAGACGTAGCCGAGGCTGAGCGGGAAGGTGAGCTTCTCCCGGAAGACCGAGACGGAGTCGGCATAGCGCCCCTCGCCGGCGAGCTTGAGATAGAGCGGGATGTCGGTGTGGGCCGGGCAGTTGTTCTGACAGGGCACCATGGCCTGGGCCTTGGGTACGTCGGTGCGGAACAGCCCGGGGGCGTCCATGATCGACCCGGTCGGGCAGACCTCCACGCAGGCGCCGCAGAATCGGCAGTCGGTGAGCTCGTGCCCGACGTCGTCGCGAGGTCCGACGAAAACCTCGCCGTCGCGCTCGTTGAGGGTGAGGATCCCCACCCCCCGCAGGTCGTCGCACGCGCGAATGCACCGGGTGCACTGGATGCACCGGAACATCTCCTTGGCGAAGATCGTGTCGGAATGGCCCACCGTGGCGGTGCTCTTGTCGATCTCGCGTAGCCGTGAGTGGACGACACCCATGTATTGCATGAGGGCTTGGAGCTCGCAGTTGAGGTATGCCGCGCAGGAGGTGCAGTCCTTGGGGTGCGGGGCGAGGACGAGTTCGAGGGCGAGCGCCCGGATCGCCTCGACCTCGGGGGTGCGGGTGCGCACGACCAGACCGTCGGCGACGGGGGTCTCGCATGCCTGGACGGGTCCGTCCACCCCGTCGACCTCGACGACGCACAGCCGACAGCCACCCGAGGCGGGCAGATCGGGATGCGCGCACAAATGGGGGACGTAGACGCCGGCGTCGAGGCAGGCGCGCAGGACGTCCACGCCGGCGGCGGCCTCGACCTGCCGGCCGTCCACGGTGATGTGCATCATCGCCTCGCGGCTCTCCGTCACTCGGGTGGGCACCGACGGCGGTCGGGGATGCCGCGGCGGTGCTGCGCTGGACACTCCCACGGTGCCATCGCTCGCCCGCTCACGGAAGGCGACGGCCCGGCCCGCCTCGTGATAGCAGGCAGTCGAATCGGCACGAGACGACCCGTGCGTCGATGAGGTATTCCTGAGCCAGCACACCCATCCTCGTGCGGCCCGACCCGCACGACGACCCGCACACCGGCCGACCGCCCGCAGCCGGGCGCCCGCGGCCGAGCGCACGCAGACAGGAGCGACATGGACATCCGATTCGACGACAAGGTCTGCGTGGTGACGGGTTCGGCCAGGGGCATCGGTTATGCCCTCGCCGAGCTGCTCGTGGACAGCGGTGCCCGCGTGGTGATGATCGACGTGCTCGCCGAACGGCTCGCCGAGTCGGCGGCGACGCTGGGCGCGAAGGGGAGCGTCACGGCATACCCGCAGGACATCACCCGCATCGGTGAGCTCGGCCCGTTGGTGAGCCGGATCCGCGCCGAGGTGGGCGAGATCGACGTGCTCATCCAGCCGGCCGCGGTCGGCCCGCAGCGGTATGCCGCGGACATCACCGAGCAGGAATGGGACGACGTCTTCGCGGTCAACACCAAGGCCCTCTTCTTCCTCATGCGCGAGGTCGTCGGCCAGTCGATGGTGCCGCGGGGGAGCGGGTCGGTCGTGAACTTCTCCTCGATCGCCGGGCTCGTCGGGATGCGCAAACCGTTGTGTTCGGCGCACTACAGCGCGAGCAAGGGCGCGGTCGTGGCCATCACCCGACAGGGGGCGGCCGAGTGGGCCGAACACGGCGTGCGGGTCAATGCGGTGGCCTCCGGCGGAGTGCTCACCGAGATGACGATGTCGCTCATCGGCGACGACCTGGACAAGGCGACGGCGCTCGTGCCGCTGGGCCGGTTGTCCCAGCCACAGGACGTGGCCTCGGCCGTGCTCTTCTATGCCAGCGACCTGGCCGCCAACATCACCGGGCAGTTGTTCGTCGTCGACGGCGGCGGCTACGGCGCGCAGTCCGATCCGGGCTACCTCACCCCGGAGCAGATCGCGGCCTACGCCCGGTCCTGACCGGGGCCCCCGCCGGGTCCCGCCGAGGGTAGAGGGTGCTCGGGCCATGCCGGGAAATCCGTTGACCCGGTGTCGGCCGCGCTGGTGAGGTGGCCCGATGGTCATCGGATCCCTCGCCCTGTCGCCCGCCACGCTCGAGGCCGTCGCCGACCTCGAACGTCGGGTCGTCGCGGCCGACGGCGGCCGCCTGAAGCTGGAGTGGTCGGCACTTCGCTCCCGGTCGGGCCGGTCCGTCGAGGACCTGCTCTGGTGGGACGGGGACCGGCTGCTCGGCTTCCTCGCCTCTACTCGCACGGCGCCCCCGCGGTCGAGTTGGCCGGCATGGTCGACCCGGCGGCGCGGGGGCGAGGCATCGGCACCGCCCTGCTCGAGGCGGCTCTGCCGTTGTGCCGCGAGCGCGACCACGACCCCGTGCTGCTCATCGTGCCGCGAGGTTCGGCGGCGGGCCAGGCGTTCGCGCACCGCCACCGGGGCCGACTCGACCACTCCGAGCACGTCATGGAGATGCTGGACGCGCCGGTAGGCGTACCGGCGGATCCCCGGGTCGTCTTGCGTCCGGCGACCCGCGCCGACCTGCCCGCCGTCCTCGATCTGCTCGAACTCGGCTTCGGATGGCGCCCGTCCGGCCTCGAGGACGAGTCGTGGGTCCTGAGCGCCGACCCGCAGGGGCAGCGAGACCGGGCCGTTCGCCTCGTGGTCGAGCAGGATGGCCAGGTGATCGGCACCGTCCGAACGGCCGACGATCCCCGGGAGTCGGACGCCGTCGCCATCCACGGCTTCGTCATCAGGCCGGACCGGCGCGGCCGGGGAATCGGCCGTGACGTGCTGTCCCGGCTGTGCAGCGCGGCACGAGACGCTGGGGCAAGGCGAATCCGCCTGGAGGTGGCCGTGGACAACGACCGTGCGCTGGCCCTCTATACCTCGATCGGGTTCACGACGGTGACCACCGAGGACTACTACGCGCTGTGAGTGCCTGCAGTTGGTGGATGTGAAGGGACTCG
>JAKPEG010000176.1 GCA_029552065.1 Actinomycetes bacterium | reverse complement strand
CGTGCCCGGACGCGACGAGTTCGGCGATCAAGGCGCCGGTCGCCAAGGTCTCGTCGTCGGGATGTGCATGAGCGAGAACGATGACCGCCGCGTCTCGCAGGAGCGACCAAGGGTCCGGTGAGGGTGGTGCCACGGGCTGATCGTACGAGCCAGGGACCGGGTGAGAGGCGACCGTGGACACTGAACGGGTGGATGACGACATCGCCTGGGTGGGTGAGCAACTGGCCGAGATCTGCCCCGGCGCGTCCGTGGTCGAGGTCGGCGCCCATCCTGCCGGGTGGTCTCGGTTGCCCGCGAACGCGCGGCTGTGGCGAGCAGGTGGGGTCGTCGCGAAACTGCACTCCGCGGACGCCTCCCACGAGCATCTCTCGGCCAGGCTCGCCGTGGCTGCTGATCCACGGGCAGCCGGGATCCTCCTTGCTCCGCTGGAACCCGCTGCGCGAAAGGCACCCTCCGGTCGACTGCTCACGCTGTGGCCGCAGGTCGAGCCGGTCGACCCCACGGCAGACCCCCTGCCGTGGGACGCGCTCGGAGACACGGTGGCCCGCCTCCACTCCCTGCCCGTCGAGGGCCATCTGCCGGCGGCCGACCCTCGCGCGCGGGCCCGTCGCGCTGTGGCGCAGGTGCCCGATCCGACGCAGCGCGCCCTGCTCGAGCAGGTGCTCGCCGGGGTGCCGGACGATGTGCCGGCGAGCATCGTCGTCCACGGTGACCTCCACCTCGGCCAACTGGGCCAACCGGGCCAACTCGGCCAACGCGGCCAGCCGGGCCACCTCGGCACCCACGCCACGAACGGCTCGCAGCCCGGCCAGTGGCTCCTGCTCGACATCGACGACCTCGGACGCGGCCATCCCGCCGCCGACCTCGCACGCCCGGCGGCCCTGTGGGCAGTGGGGCTCCTGGCGGACGAAGACTGGACGCGACTCCTCGCGGCCTACCGCCGCCGCAGCCCCGTCCTCCTCCCGCCCGACGAGCACCTCTGGGAGCACCTCGACCCCCCGGCCCGCATGGCACTGGTGATCCTCACCGCGCAGGCCCTGCGGCACGAGGAGGACGCCGAGATCATCCGCCGACTGCTCAGCGCGTGCACACGAATCACACAGACTCACGCGCCAGACTTGGGGCCATGAGCCAACCACCGCCCTACCAGCCCTACCAAGGATCCGACGCGGCCGCGGGCCAGCTCACCTGCCCCAAATGTCGCGGCACGATGCGCACCTACGAGCGCAACGGCATCCACCTGGAGCAGTGCGACACCTGCCGCGGCGTCTTCCTCGACGTCGGCGAGCTCGAGGCACTGACCAAACTGGAGGCGCAGGTCAGCCATTACCAAGCGCCGCCGCAACAACAGCACGGCCCCGGGTGGGGCGCCTACCACGGCCGCCCCTACCGCAAGAAGGGCTTCTCCGGGCTCTTCTTCAGCAGCTGACCCCTGCGCCGCGGGCGGAGCTCAGCGGAAGGCCTGCTGCCGGCCCAAGGTGCCGACGAGGCGCTCGCGCGCTGCAGGCGTGGCGGCCTCGTCGCGCGCCGCGCGGACGTCCGCGAGGCGCTCACTGAGTCCGGCGCGATCCGGCGACCCGGCCAGAAACGCCTCCAGCGCACCGATGCCCGCCTCGAGTTCCGCGACCTCGGCCGATTGCGCGGCGTCGAGGCGCGCGGCATACCACGAGGAGTTGAGGACCGACTCG
>JAKPEG010000158.1 GCA_029552065.1 Actinomycetes bacterium | reverse complement strand
TGGCGGCGGCATACCGCGACGGCGGCCACCTCAACCGGGCGCTGGAGCTCGTGGACGCCGTCCTGGCCACGCACCCCACGAGCTCTGCGGCCGCGGCACTGCGAGCATTGGTCGTCCACGACGCCGGCGACGCGGCGGAGGCGGTCGCCGACCTCGTCGATGCCCTGCTCGATCACTCGACGGACGACGACGCCGCCACCTACCGCGCCGCTCTGCATCGTGCCGCCGCGGACCTACGTGCGCGGCACGAGGTCCGAGACGACCACTGATTCTTGAGCGTCAGCGCTGCTGCGGGGCTTCGGGCTCGCCGGTGTCGTCGGGGTCGATGATCGCCTCGTCCACCTCGGTGATGGCCTCGTCCTCAGCGGCGGCCCCGGAGGCCTCCGCGGCCCCGGAGAGCATCCGCGGGTCCAGGTCAGGATCGGCGACCCCGGAACCTCGGGCACCCGGCTGGGCCTGGCGCGTCATGTCCTCGAGCGCGGCGAACACCTCGGCCGACTTGTCGACGCAGACGACGACGAGGTCGCCAGGGTTGGCCCGGGCCATGATGTGCGCCACCGCCTGCAACTCGTCGAGGACGATCTCGACCTGACGGCAGCGGGCGCCGCCCTTGGCCATGGCCTGCTGGACGCCCTCGCGGATGAGGCCGGCCGCTTCGCCGGGCCGGCGGCCCCGCAACCGGGAGTCCTCCCGGATGACCAGGACGTCGAAGTGACGAGCCGCCACGGCCCCCAGCTCGCGCAGGTCGGAGTCCCGGCGGTCCCCGGCGGATCCGATCGCCCCGATCCGGGACACCCGCCCGAGGTCGGCGCGACCCTCGCGGGTGGCGGCGTACTTGTCGACGAAGTCGCCGAGGGCTCGCATGCCGGCGGCGTTGTGACAGTAGTCGACGAAGACCTCGACGTTGTTGACCTCGACGAGGTTGAGGCGCCCGGGGGAGAGGTAGTAGTTCGTCGTGAACGTGCGCAGTCCCTGCCGGATGTCGTGCAGCGGAGCGCCGGCGGCAAACGCGGCGCCGGCCGCCGCCAGAGCGTTGGCGACATTGAACTTCGCGGTCCCACCGAAGGTCGCCGGCAGCAGGTGGGTCCAGGCCAACTGCATGGCCCGGCGCCCGTGCTGGATGACGATCATGTCCCCGCGGTCGGTGGGGTCGAGGTAGATGGCCCTGCCACCACGGCG
>JAKPEG010000156.1 GCA_029552065.1 Actinomycetes bacterium | reverse complement strand
GAGCCCACGACGATCATCAGGTCGGCGTCGCGAGCCATCTGCTTGACGGCCAACTGACGGTTCTGGGTGGCATAACAGATGTCGTCGCTCGGCGGGTTCTGCAGCTTGGGGAAGCGCTCGCGCAGCTTGGCCACCGTCTCCAGCGTCTCGTCGACCGACAACGTGGTCTGCGAGAGCCACACGGCCTTCTCGGGGTCGCGGACCGTCACCCCGGCGACGGCATGCGGACCGTCGACGAGCACGATGTGCTCCGGGGCCTCCCCCGACGTGCCGACGACCTCCTCGTGCCCCTCGTGCCCGACGAGCAGGATGTCGAAGTCTTCGTTGGCGAAGCGCACGGCCTCGCGGTGCACCTTGGTGACCAAGGGGCAGGTCGCGTCGATGGTCTTGAGCGACCGGGCAGCCGCCTCCTCGTGGACGATCGGGGCCACCCCGTGCGCCGAGAAGATCACCGTGGCGCCCTCGGGCACCTGGTCGGTCTCGTCGACGAACACGGCGCCCCGGTCCCGCAGGGTCTGCACGACGTGCTTGTTGTGGACGATTTCCTTGCGCACATAGACCGGCGGCCCATACAGCTCCAGCGCCTTCTCGACCGTGACGACAGCGCGGTCGACGCCCGCGCAATACCCGCGCGGCGCCGCCAGCAGGACCCGCTTGGTGGGGCTCGGCGAGGGCGCAGCAGAGGAGGGGTCGGGGGTGGGCGGCATACCGTCAATGCTACGTGCGCATCGAGGGCTCCCGTCCCTGCCGCGGGCCAGGCGCTTTCCCCCCGCACCAACCGTTGCCGCGTCGACCACCACGACAGGCCGCGCGCTCGCCGGGAAGGCGGAATACAGTCGCGGTTGTGAGTATGCCGCCCGCTCCCGACCCGCGATCCTCGTCGCGCGCGTCGGGCTCACCGGCGCCCGCGAGCGCGCCCGGCGCCCGGGCAGCGCTGCCGGAGAAGGCAGCCGACACGACCGCGGAGACACCCTGGCCGGTGCGGGTGCTCAGCCTCAAGATCCGCGACTACGTCGACAAGATGTCGGCGATGTGGGTCGAGGGCCAGGTCGTGCAGTTGCAGCGGCGGGGCAACACGGCATACCTCACCCTGCGCGACCCCGAGGTCGACATGTCGCTGTCCGCGACCATCTCGGTCCACGCACTCAACGCCATGGGCAGCCCCCTCCTCGAAGGTGCGCGCGTCGTGCTGCAGGCCAAGCCGACGTTCTGGGAGCGGCGCGGGACCCTGCAACTCGACGGTCGGCAAATCCGGCCGGTCGGCGTGGGCGACCTGCTGGCCCGGCTCGAGATCCTCAAAGCGCGCCTGGCCGCCGAGGGCTTGTTCGATCGGGATCGCAAACGCCGGCTGCCGTTCCTGCCCCGCCGGGTCGGACTGATCACTGGCCGTGACAGCGCGGCCGAGCGTGACGTCGTCGAGAACGCCCGACGCCGTTGGCCCGCAGTGCAGTTCGAGATCCGCGAGGTAGCCGTCCAGGGGACCTCCGCGGTCGCCGAGGTGACGGCCGCGCTCGTCGAGCTGGACCGACTCGCGGGAGTCGACGTCATCGTCATCGCCCGTGGCGGCGGCGCCGTCGAGGAGTTGCTGCCGTTCAGCAACGAGACCCTCCTGCGCGCCGTGGCCGCCGCCG
>JAKPEG010000152.1 GCA_029552065.1 Actinomycetes bacterium | reverse complement strand
CGTGCCGGACAGCACGACCGGCCAGCGGCGGCCGTGCTCCTCGAAGAGGGTCTCGAGGGCGAAGATCGCCGCCTTGGCATTGAGCGTGTCGAAGATCGTCTCGACGAGCAGCAGGTCGGCGCCGCCGTCGACGAGCCCGCGGGCCTGCTCGTGGTAGGCGGCGACGAGTTCGTCGAAGGTGACGTTGCGGGCGCCCGGGTCCTCGACGTCGGGGGAGATCGAGGCGGTGCGGTTGGTCGGGCCGAGCGCGCCGGCCACCCAACGGGGCTGCTCCGGCGTGCGAGCGGTCTGCGCGTCGACGGCCGCGCGGGCGAGCCGTGCCGCGGCAACGTTGAGCTCGTAGGCCAGCTCGGACATGCCGTAGTCGGCCAGGGAGATCCGGTTGGCGTTGAAGGTGTTGGTCTCGACGAGGTCGCTGCCGGCGGCCAGGTAGGCAGCGTGGATGTCGCCGATGATCTGCGGCTGGGTGAGGGACAACAGGTCGTTGTTGCCGCGGACGTCCTGACCCCAGTCGGCGAACCGGTCGCCCCGGTAGTCGGCCTCGGTGAGCCGGTGACGTTGGATAAGCGTCCCCATCGCCCCGTCGAGCACGAGGATGCGCGAGCGCAACAGGTCGGCGAGGTCGCCGGTCGCGTCGGGGCGGCGCTGGCTGGCGTCGGTCACGTGGGATCCCTCCGGGGGTGGCGGCCCTCCAGTATGCCGCCGACCCGCCGACCGGCGTCGGACCGTCCGCCGCGCACGCGCTCGGCCCGCCGTGCCTTCAACCGCTCAACATCAAGCCGGGTGACGTAGGGTGCCCGCATGAGCCAGGCCGCCGCCGACCCGCACGGGTGGGCGCTCGGCCGGGTGGGCGGCATACCGATCTACCTGGGCCGCTCCTGGCCGGTCATCGCGCTCGTCGTCGTGCTCACCTTCGGCCCGCAGCTGGCCGGCCCACTGGGTGGGCTGGGATATCTCGTCGCGGCGGCCTATGCGCTTCTCCTGCTCCTCTCCGTGTTCGTCCACGAGGCTGGACACGCGCTCGTCGCTCACCGCCAGGGTGCCCAGGTTCATCGGATCGTCGCCAACCTGTGGGGCGGTCACACGGCCTACGCGCACGAAGGGCAACGACCGGGCGGGCAGGCCCTCGTCGCGGTGGCCGGGCCGGCCGGCAATGTCCTGTTGGCCGCCCTCGGCTGGGTGCTCTCCCAGGCGTTGCCCACCGGCGTGCCCGGACTGCTCGCCTGGGCCTTGTGGGTGTCCAATGCCTTCGTCGCCGTCTTCAACCTGTTGCCTGGCCTGCCCCTCGACGGGGGCTTCCTCGTCCACTCGCTCGTGTGGAAGCTCACCGGCGACCGGTCCACCGCCCTTGTGGCCGCCGGCTGGATGGGGCGCGTGGTGACGGTTGCCGCGGTGGCGTGGCTGGTCGGCGAGCCGTTGCTCGCGGGGGAGCGCCCGTCGGTCGTCACCCTCGTGTGGACCGGTCTCATCGGCGCCTTCCTCTGGCAGGGGGCCAGCGCCTCGATCCGGGCGGGCCGGGCTCGGCGGGTCGTGGCGGCCCTCCAGGTCGGGCGTGTGTTACGACCGGTCGTCGTCGTCCCGCTGCATGCTTCGGCCTCCCGGCTGGCCGATGAGCTCGTCGCCGGGCCCGCCATGGCCGAGCGTGCCGTCGCCGTCGACCCCGTGGGTATGCCGGTGGGCTGGGTCGACCTCGTCGCCCTCGCCCAGGTGCCCGAACCTCGGCTGCCCGAGGTGCCGGTCGCGGCCCTGCTCGTGCGCCCCGTCCCGGGCTGGGTCGTCACGGCGGAACCGGGCGACGACGCCACGTTCGTGGTGTCGGCGCTCGCCGGGCATGCCGAGGGGGAGACGGTGAAGGACGCGGTCCTCGTCCGTTCCCGGGCCGGCGCGGTGCTCGGGTCGGTCTCCTTCGACGACGTCGAGGCCGCCCTCCGCTGACCCGGGGCCGTGGGGTGTGGCTCGCCACGCCGTCGGTGCTCGTCCACAGCGCCCCTCACGCTCGTCCCGCCGTCCACAGGTGTCCCCCAGAGCGCGACGCCAGGTCGTGGGATGCGCTGGACTCTCGGTGGGACCGGTCCCGGCGGGACTGGTGCCGGCCGGGCGTCCCGGCGACCGAGGCGGGCCGGCGTGAGACCCGCAGTGAGGGAGTGTCCAGATGGCGGCTCGAGCCGCGCCCGCGCGGGCGCCGGAGGCGCACGAAACCACGAACGAGGTCCGGCTCCTCGGTCGGCTCTCGGTCGACCCGGTCGAGCGGGTCCTGCCCAGCGGCGACCGGGTTGTCACCCTGCGGGTCGTCGTGCCTCGTCCGGCCCCGCGTCGGTCCCCGCAGGCGCCCACCGTCGACGTCGTCGACGTGGGGTGTTGGTCGGCGGCCACCCGGCGATCGGCCCTGCGGCTGCGAGCCGGCGACGAGGTCGAGGTGTCCGGGTCACTGCGGCGACGCTTCTTCCGGACCGGTGCCGGGGTGCAGAGCCGCTACGAGGTCGAGGCGGGGGTGGTGCGCAAGCGGGCGCCCTAGACTCGTCGGCCGTGACCGACCCGAGTTCGCCGACCGAGCCCGCCGTGCCCGCCAAGCCAGCCGTGCCGACTGAGAGCACCGAGCCGACTGTGCCGACGGAGCCCATCGGAGCACCCGCGCGGGGCACCCAGGCGCGTCGGGGGGCCTTCGTGGTCGGCGACCGGGTCCAGCTCACCGACGCGAAGGGCCGGCTGCACACGATCACCCTCGAGGCCGGCCGCGAGTTCCACACCCACCAGGGCCGTCTCGCCCACGACGACCTGCTCGGCCGACCCGAGGGCAGCGTCGTCGTCAACTCTGGCGGAGCGGAGTTCCTCGCGTTGCGGCCACTGCTCGCCGACTACGTGATGTCGATGCCGCGGGGTGCGGCCGTCATCTACCCCAAGGACGCCGGGCAGATCGTCACCATGGGCGACATCCACCCCGGGGCCGTCGTCGTCGAGGCCGGGGTCGGCTCGGGAGCTCTCTCGATGTCGCTTCTGCGGGCGGTCGGGGAGACCGGTCGGCTCGTGTCCTTCGAACGCCGCGAGGACTTCGCCGAGATCGCCCAGGGCAATGCCCGGGCCTTCTTCGGGCGGGTCCACCCCGCATGGACCGTCGTCGTCGGCGACCTCGCCGACCAACTGCCCCAGGCGTGTCCGGAGGGGAGCGTCGACCGAGTCGTGCTCGACATGCTCGCCCCGTGGGAGTGCCTCACGGCGGTCGCCACAGCGCTACGGCCTGGGGGAGTCCTCGTCTGCTACGTCGCGACGACCACCCAGCTGTCTCGGCTCGCCGAGAGCGTCCGGGCGGCCGAGGTATTCACCGAGCCGTCGGCCTGGGAGTCGCTCGTGCGCGGCTGGCATCTCGAAGGGCTCGCGGTCCGTCCCGAGCACCGGATGCACGGGCACACCGGCTTCCTGCTGAGCACCCGCCGGCTCGCCGATGGGGTGCGCCCTCCGCGGCGCACCCGGCGGCCGGCCAAGGGGGCGCTCCCCGATCCGTCCATGTCCGGGACCTCCGCCACCGGCTCGCCGGGCGGCGTCGGCGGCGCCGGGTCCCCCGAGACGGGGGCGGGCGGCATACCGGCGGGGGAGACGAGCGGGCAGGAGTGGACGCCCGAGGCCCTGGGCGAGCGCACCGTGAGTGACCGCACCGTGAGACGGGCGCGCCGCGACGTGGGCGCAGGCTCGGACGCCTGAGCTTTGCGGCGGGTTATCGTGGCATTCTGAGCCGCACAACCGAAGGGAGGCCGGATGGACGACGAGACTCCGCGCCTCGAACAGACCGATCCGCCGCAGGGCGCGACGCAGCCCGAGGTTGCCCCCGAACCAGCCGTCGCGGACACCGGAGTTGCCGGGGACGTCCCCGAGGACGCCGCCGCCGAGTTGTCCACGGAGGTCGACCGGCTGCGTCGGCAGGGTCGGCTCGACCCGATGCGGGTGCGTGAGCTCGAGCACCGGATCGCCTCCCAGCAGACCTCGCTGGCGACCCTCTCGGCTCAGAACGAGCGGCTCGTGCGCACCCTCAAGGACGCCCGCGCGCAGATCGTCAACCTCAAGGCCGAGGTCGACCGACTGGCGCAACCGCCCAACGGCTACGGCCTGGTCCTCGAGCCCGTGCACGAGGGCACCGTCGACATCCTCACCTCCGGACGCAAGATGCGGGTCGCCGTGAGCCCCTCGCTCGACCCCGCGGCCGTGGCCCCGGGGCGTGAGGTCATGCTCAACGAGGCCCTCAACGTCGTCGCAGTCAAGGGCTTCGAGAAGGTCGGGGAGGTCGTCCTGGTCAAGGAGATCCTCGACGACGACCGGGTCCTGGTCGTCGCCCACGCCGACGAGGAGCGGGTATGCCGTCGCGCCGACCCGTTGCTCGGCGCGCACATCCGGGTCGGCGACGCCCTCACCCTCGACCCGCGCTCGGGCTTCGTCTTCGAACGGGTGCCCAAGGCCGAGGTCCAGGACCTCGTCCTCGAAGAGGTCCCCGACATCGCCTACGAGGACATCGGCGGGCTGGCCAGCCAGATCGAGGCGATCCGTGACGCCGTCGAACTGCCCTACCTGCACCCCGAGCTCTACCGCGAGCATCACCTCAAGCCGCCCAAGGGCGTCCTGCTCTACGGACCTCCGGGCTGCGGGAAGACGCTCATCGCCAAGGCCGTCGCCGCCTCGCTGGCCCGCAAGGTCGCCGAGAGGACCGGCAAGAAGGTCGAGAAGAGCTACTTCCTCAACATCAAGGGCCCCGAACTGCTCAACAAGTACGTCGGGGAGACCGAGCGGCACATCCGGCTCATCTTCCAGCGGGCCCGCGAGAAGGCCTCGGACGGCACGCCCGTCGTCGTCTTCTTCGACGAGATGGACTCGCTCTTCCGCACTCGCGGTTCGGGGGTGAGCTCCGACGTCGAGACGACGATCGTCCCCCAGTTGCTCTCCGAGATCGACGGGGTGGAGCGGCTGGAGAACGTCATCGTCATCGGCGCCTCCAACCGCGAGGACATGATCGACCCGGCGATCCTGCGGCCGGGGCGCCTGGACGCGAAGATCAAGATCGAGCGCCCCGACGCCGAGGCGGCGCGCGACATCTTCTCCAAGTACCTCACCGTCGACCTGCCGCTGCACGACGAGGACGTCGCCGAGCACGGTGGCGACCGCGAGCGGGCCGTCGAGGCGATGATCCAGGCCGCCGTGTCGCGGATGTACACCGAGAGCGAGGAGAACCGCTTCCTCGAGGTCACCTATGCCGGCGGTGACAAGGAGGTCCTCTACTTCAAGGACTTCAACTCCGGCGCGATGATCCAGAACGTCGTCGACCGAGCGAAGAAGAACGCGATCAAGGACTTCCTCGCCACCGGCCACAAGGGCCTGCGGGTGGAGCACCTGCTCGCCTCGTGCCTCGACGAGTTCAAGGAGAACGAGGACCTGCCCAACACGACCAACCCCGACGACTGGGCGCGGATCTCGGGCAAGAAGGGCGAGCGGATCGTCTACATCCGCACCCTCATCAACACCAAGGACGGCACGGAGCCGGGGCGCTCGATCCACACCCTGGAGAACACCGGGCAGTATCTCTGAGGCGTGCGTGAGCTCTGCGTGAGCCCCTCGTGAGCCCTGAAGACGGCTGCCGTGCGCCCCGGCCCGTCGGTCCCTTTCGTGGGGCAACTCATCATCGGAGTGCTTGCCCAGACCCCCGGGGCCGGTGACAGACTGGGCGTCGCGACGGCAAGGTGCGCTCTCGTCCTGTTCAGGC
Organism: Actinomycetes bacterium; assembly: GCA_029552065.1. Classification (GTDB taxonomy): domain Bacteria; phylum Actinomycetota; class Actinomycetes; order Actinomycetales; family Dermatophilaceae; genus Phosphoribacter. The sequence goes on along the minus strand of JAKPEG010000152.1, from coordinate 13,883 downwards.
CACGACCGACGGGGGTTGGGGTTGCCGCGTTCCGGCTGAGCGGAAGGGCCTGGCATGGGCGACGTGATGCGTCCACTCTCCTTCGATCACCTCATGGCTTGGGCGCTGGAAGAGCTGCGCTCCGACGGTGCGGTGTTCGGGGTTCCCGTCGATCACTTCTGGCGGCCGGAGCGGGGACGTTCGGTCACCGATGCCTTCGGGCACCGCCTGGCCAACCCGGTCGGCCCCGCGGCCGGCCCGCAGACGCAGCTGTCCAACAACCTGCTCGTCGCCTATCTCACCGGTGCCCGGTTCATGGAGCTCAAGACGGTGCAGAAGATCGACGGCCACGAGCTGGCGGCGATGGTGCCCAAGCCGTGCATCGAGGCCGAGGACGAGGGCTACAACTGCGAGTGGTCCACCGAGCTCACCGTGCCCCAGGCCTTCGACGAGTACGTCCGCGGCTACGTCGCGATCGCGGTGCTGGCCAGGGAGCTGGGCCTCGGCACGATCGCCGACCAGGCCTTCAACATGTCGGTCGGCTACGACCTGGCCGGCATCCAGGGCGAGAAGGTCCAGACCTACCTGGCCGGGATGGCCGACGCGTCGACGACCCCGGTGTGGCAGGAGTGCATCGACTGGGTCGGCGCCCACCTGGGCCAGTTCGAGCACTTCACCCGGGCCGACCTCGACGCGCTCGACCCGTGCCTGTCCACCTCGGTGACCCTCTCGACGATGCACGGCTGCCCCGCCGACGAGATCGAGCGGATCGTCTCCTACCTGCTCACCGAGAAGCACCTCAACACCTTCGTCAAGTGCAACCCCACCCTGCTCGGCTACGACGCCGCGCGGGAGATCGTCGACCGGCTCGGCTACGACTACCTCGCCTTCGACGACCATCACTTCACCGCGGACCTGCAGTATGCCGATGCGCTCGGCATGCTCGGCCGACTCGGTGACCTCGCGGCGGCACAGGACCGCAAGTTCGGAGTCAAACTCACAAACACCTTCCCGGTGCGGGTCGAGCGTGGCGAACTGCCGGCCGACGAGATGTACATGTCCGGGCGGTCGCTGTTGCCGCTCACCCTCTCGGTCGCCGCCAAGCTCGCGCACGACTTCGACGGCCGGCTGCCGATGTCCTTCTCCGGCGGCGTCGACGCCTTCAACATCACCGAGCTGCTGGCGACCGGCATCCAGCCCGTCACGGTCGCGACGACCATCCTCAAGCCCGGGGGAGTGCTGCGCTTCAACCAGCTGGCCGACAAGGCCGCCGAGGTGATGACCGACTTCCACGGCATCGACGTGGCGGCCGTCGACAGCCTGCTCGACCACGTGCTCGCCGACCCGCGCTATCACAAGCGCCACCGGGAGAAGTTCCTCTCCCGCAAGACGGCGAGCCCGCTGCCGCTCACCGACTGCTTCAAGGCGCCCTGCGAGCACGGCGGGTGCCCGATCGAGCAGCGGATCCCCGACTACCTCACCCTCACCGATCAAGGGCGCTATGCGCAGGCCTTCGAGGTCATCGCGCTGGACAACACCGCCCCCACGCTCACCGGAGTGTTGTGCTCCCAGCAGTGTCGCGAGCACTGCACCCGGCTCGACTACGACCGGTCGATCGACATGCGCGGGGTCAAACTCGTGGCGGCCGACCATGCCCAGGAGGAGTTCATCGCCGCCGCCGCTCCTGCGCCGCTGCGCACGCAGCAGCAGGCGGTGGTCATCGGGGCCGGCGCCGCCGGCATCGCCGCCGCGCTCTACCTTCGCCGCAACGGGATGGCCGTCGACGTGTTGGAGAAGCTGCCCGAGCCCTACGGGATCGTGTCGCAGATCATCCCGTGGTTCCGGGTGGGCCGGGACCACATCGAGCGCGACTTCCGCCTCGCCGTGGCCGCGGGCGTGCGCTTCCACTTCGGTGCCGACCCCGACTACGACGTCGCCGAGCTGCTCACCCGCTACGACCACGTGGTCCTCGCGACCGGGTCCTGGGGCAAGGGGGTCAACCCGTTCCCGGCCGGGTCGACCGACGCCGAGCGGGTCGTCGACTCGCTGGAGTTCCTCTGGAAGGCCAACCACGGGGAGCCGGTGCAGGTCGGTGCCCGGGTCGCCGTCATCGGGGCCGGCGACGTCGCCATGGACTGCGTACGCACCGCCCAACGGCTGCCCGGGGTGAGCGAGGCGGTCATCGTCTACCGGCGCACCGAGCCGCACATGCCCGCCTCCCAGCACGAGGTCGACACGGTCCGCGGCGAGGGCCTCACCATGCTCGAGCTGCTCGCCCCGGTCGCCTTCGACGGTGCCACACTTCGTTGCGAGCAGATGGAGTTGGCCGAGGGCACCGGCACCAAGGAGCGCCGGTCGGTGCGCGGCACGGGCACGTTCGTCGATCTGGCCTTCGACACGGTCATCGGCGCCACGGGTGCCACGATCGACACGAGCGGGTATGCCGCCGCCGGCCTCGCGCTCGACTCGCGCGGCCGCGCGGTCCTCGACGCGGCATACCAGGCGAGCGTGCCGAACGTCTACGTCGTCGGCGACGGGCGGCTGGGACCGGACACCATCGTGCGCGCCATGGGCGACGCGCGGATCGCCGCGCGCGCCATCCTCGCGCGGGCCGGGCTCACCCCGGACTACGACGCTCCCGAGGTGCGCGGACATGTGCCACCCCCCGAGCTCTCCCACCGGCGCGGGCTGCTGATCGCCGCGATCAACGGCAGGGCCGAGGGTGGGCGCTGCCTCACCTGCGACGACGTCTGCGAGATCTGCACCGAGGTCTGCCCCAACCGGGCCAATGTCGCGATCACCGTGCCCGGCTTCGCCGACCCCCGCCAGATCGTCCACATCGACGGCTTGTGCAACGAGTGCGGCAACTGCGGCACCTTCTGCCCGCACGCGGGGCTGCCCTACAAGGACAAGGTCACCGTCTTCTGGACGCGGGCCGACTTCGACGACTCGACCGACCCGGGCTTCCTCCCGTTGGCCGGCGGGGGCTATCTCACCCGCAACCCCGACGGCACGGTCTTCGAGCTCGACGTGCAGCGGAACCGGATCAGCCCCGAGGTGGGACGTGTGCTCACTGCGCTGGAGGATCGATACGGCTACCTGCTCGCTCCCGCGGAAGAGGTGCTCGCATGATCGTCGGCAACGGCCGGGTCATCACCAACGACCCGAGCAATCCCTTCCTCGAAACCGGCGCAATCCTGGTGCGCGGCAAGGTGATCGAGGAGGTGCGGGAGCTGGCGGCGCTGCGCGCGGCATACCCGCACGAGCCCTTCCACGACGTGGCCGGGCGGGTCGTCATGCCCGGGCTCATCAACGCCCACACGCACGCCTACAGCCACTATGCCCGCGGCATGGGAGTGACCGGGCCGACCCGCGACTTCGTCGAGATCCTCGAGAACCTCTGGTGGCGCCTCGACCGGATGCTCACCCTCGAGGACGTCGAACTCAACACGACGACGACCTTCGTCGAGTCGATCCGCAACGGAGTCACGACGATCTTCGACCACCACTCCTCGCCCGGTGCGGTGGAGGGCTCGCTGTTCACCCAGGCGGAGGCCGCCCGCCGGCTCGGCATTCGCGCGAGCCTGTGTTACGAGACGTCCGACCGCGACGGGGCCGAGGTCTTCGGTCAGGCGGTAGCCGAGAACGTCGCCTTCATGAGGGCGTCGAACACCGGCGAGCAGGACCTCGTGCGCGGGCTGTTCGGGGTGCACGCGTCGTTCACCATGTCGCAGCCGTCGCTCGAGGCCTGCGTCGCGGCGGCCGAGGGCCTGCGCGGCGGCTTCCACGTGCACACGGCCGAGGGGCCGGGCGACGAACCGGACGCTGTCGAGAAGTACGGCCAGCGGATCCTCGCCCGCTTCCACGACTTGGGCATGCTCGGGCCCGAGTCGATCGCCGTGCACTGCGTGCACGCCGACGACGACGAGCTCGACCGGCTCGTGGCGACCGGCACGCCGATGGTGCACAACCCGCACTCCAATATGGGCAACGCGGTCGGCGGGGCGCCCGTGGTCGAGGCGCTGGGCAAGGGGGTGCGGGTGGGCCTGGGCACCGACGCCTACACCGCCGACATGTTCGCCTCGGCCTCGGTCGCCAAGATCCTCGCCAGCCACCGTCTCGGCGACCCGACCGTCGGCTTCGGCGAGGCGATGACCCTGCTCTTCGGCAACAACCCGGCGATCGCGGCCGCTCACTTCGCCCGCCCGGTCGGGGTGCTCGCGCCCGGTGCCTATGCCGACCTCATCACCCTCGACTACGACCCGATCACCCCGCTGCACGCGGGCTCCTATGCCGGTCACATCCTGTTCGGGATGAGCGGACGGATGGTCAACGACACGATGGTCGACGGCCGGTGGGTCATGCGCGACCGGGTGATCCAAACCCTCGACGAGGCACAGGTCAACGCCCGCAGCTGCGCCGCCGCGCCACGGATCTGGGCCCGGATGTAGGCGATCGGTCATGACGACGCTGTTGCGTGGTGGTCTCGTGGTCACCGAGGACGGTGCCCGCACGGCCGACCTGCGGACCGCGCAGGACGGCACGATCGCCGCGATCGGCGAGCTCGAACTCGTGCCCGGCGAGTCCGTGCTCGACTGCACCGGGATGGTCCTGCTGCCCGGGGCGATCGACCCGCACACCCACCTCGACCTCGAATGCGGGCCGGACCTCACGACCGCGGACGACTTCGCCACCGGCAGCCGATCGGCACTCGCGGGTGGCACGACGACGGTCATCGACTTCGCGACCCAGTTCCACGGGCAGACCCTTGCCGAAGGCTTGGCGCACTGGCACGCCAAGGCCGACGGCCACGCGGTGATCGACTACGCCTTCCACCTGGCGATGACCCAGTGGCGGCCGGAGTTCGCCGCCGAGCTCGCCGACATGGTCGCGGCCGGGGTGACCTCGTTCAAGCTCTACCTCGCCTACCGCCACTCGATGATGGTCGAGGACGACGAGGTGCTGGCCGCGCTCACCGCGAGTGCCGCGCTCGGCACGACGATCGGCTTCCACTGCGAGAACGGCCGGATCATCGACGCGCTCGTCCAGCGGGAGCGGGCGGCCGGGCACACGGGTGCCTATTACCACCAGCACACGCACCCGGCCGAGCTCGAGCGCGAATCGCTCGTGCGCCTCGGGGCGATCGCCGACCTCGTCGATGCCCAGCACTACATCGTCCACCTCAGCTCGGCGCTCACCGTGCCCGAGGTCCGCGCCGCGCAGGCCCGGGGGAGCCGGTTGGTGGCCGAGACCTGCCCGCAGTACCTCGTGCTCGACCACACGGCATACGGGGGGCCGGGGGCCGACGCCGAGGGGGAGGCGCGGGCGCGGGCCGCGGTGATGAGCCCGCCGCTGCGGCCGGCCGCCGACCACGACACGCTCTGGGCGGGCCTCGCCGACGGGACGATCTCCTTCGTCGGCACCGACCACTGCTCCTTCACCCCCGAACAGAAGGCCGCCGCGGCCGACTTCTCGACCGTCCCCAACGGCGCGCCCGGGCTCGAGCTGCGGTTGGCCCTGCTGCACTCGCACGGGGTGACCACCGGACGGCTCACCCTCGCGCAGCTCGCCGCGGTGACGGCCACCAATGCCGCGCGCTACTTCGGCCTCTACCCGCGCAAGGGCGTGCTCGCGCCGGGCAGCGACGCCGACATCGTCGTGCTCGACCCCACCGCGCAGTGGACGGTCACCCACGACGCGCTCCACGACGCCGCACGGCATACCCCATATGCCGGTATGCCGCTCACCGGCCGGGTGCGCGACGTCTTCCTGCGTGGGCAGCACCTCGTGCGCGACGGCTCGCTCGCACCCGACTTGCCCGCGGGGCGCTTCGTGCGCTGCGAGCTGCCCGGACGGGAGCCCCTGGACTTCACCCCCACACCGAACCGAGGATGAATTCATGACCACGATCAGCGTCAATGGCACCGACTACGAGGTCGACGGCGAGGCCATGCTCGTCGAGGCCCTGCGCGGCGACATCGGTGCGCTCTCGGTCAAGGTGGGGTGCGACGACAGCACCTGCGGCACCTGCATCGTCGTGGCCAACGGCCGCCCGATCAAGGCGTGCAACCGCCCGGCCAAGTCCTTCGAGGGCCAGCAGATCGTCACGACCGAGGGCCTGTCCGAGCGGGAGAAGGCCGTCTACGCCCACGCCTACGCGAAGACCGGGGCGGTCCAGTGCGGCTTCTGCACGCCGGGCATGGTCATGGCCTCCAAGGCACTGCTGGACAAGACGCCCGAGCCGACCCGCGACGACATCGCCAAGGCCCTGCGCACCGACATCTGCCGATGCACCGGCTACCGGCAGATCACCGACGCGGTGCTGCTTGCCGGCGAGTTGTTGGCCAGCGACTCCGAGATCGCCCCCGGCCCCGAGCGGATGCGCGTCTCCGACGACGCACCGCGCCCCGACGCGGCGGCCAAGGTCCTCGGCACCGGGGTGTTCGCCGACGACGTGCGCCTGCCCGGCATGGTCTTCGCCAAGGCGTTGCGCTCGCCGACACCCCGCGGGCTGCTGCGCGGCCTGGACACGAGCAAGGCTGCGGCGCATCCGGATTGCCTCGCTGTGCTCACCGCGGCTGACGTCCCGGAGAACAAGATCGGTCACATCGTGCACGACTGGGACGTGATGATCCCGGTCGGCTCGGTCACCCGCTACGTCGGCGACGCCATCGCACTCGTCGCGAGCGCCGACGAGAAGTCGCTCGACGAGATCCTCGCCCTCATCGAGGTCGACTACGAGCCGCTGACCCCGGTCACCTCCCCGCAGATGGCGCTGCACCCCGACGCCCCGCTCGTCCACGAGAACGGCAACGTCCTGGACATCGAGCACGTCAAGCGCGGCAACCCCGACGGGGCGATCCGCGAGGCGGCATACACCGTGTCGCGCAAGTTCAAGACGCCGTGGCAGGAGCACGCCTTCATGGAGCCCGAGTGCGCGGTCGCCGAGCCGGTCGAGGGCGGGCTGCGGATGTACACCTCGAGCCAGTCGGTCTACGACGAGCAGCACGAGATCTCCCGGATGCTCAAGCTGCCGCTCGAAGCGATCCGCTCCAGCTCGACGCTCGTCGGCGGCGGCTTCGGCGGCAAGGAGGACATGAGCGTGCAGCACCACGCGGCGCTCATGGCCTGGCACCTGGGTAAGCCGGTCAAGGTCAAGTTCTCGCGGACCGAGAGCTTCGCCTATCACGTCAAGCGCCACCCGATGGACATGGAGTTCACCGTCGCGTGCGACGCCGCCGGCAAGCTCACCGCGGTCAAGGTGGTCATCCTGTCCGACACCGGCGCCTACGCCTCGCTCGGCGGGCCGGTGCTCCAGCGGGCATGCACCCACGCCGCCGGCCCGTATGCCGTGCCCAACTTCGAGTGCCTCGGCATGGCCCTCTACACGAACAATCCCGTCGCGGGCGCCTTCCGCGGATTCGGGGTCGTGCAGAGCCAGTTCGGGATGGAGAGCTGCCTCAACGAGCTCGCCGAGCAGGTCGGCCTGGACGCCTGGGAGATCCGCTATCTCAACGCGGTCCGCCCCGGCGACGTGCTGCCCAACGGGCAGATCGCCGACGACTCGACCGGCCTGGTCCAGGTGCTCGAGAGCCTCAAGGGCGACTTCTACGCCAACCCCGGCGCCGGCCTCGCGGTCGGGCACAAGAACACCGGCGTCGGCATGGGCCTGAAGGACACCGGCCGGTGCATCCTCTCGGTCGAGCAGCGTCGGGTGCACATCCGCACGTCGGCGGCCTGCATGGGCCAGGGTGTCGAGCAGGTCGTCACGCACGTGGTGAGCGAGACGGTGCCCGACCTGCGCCTCGACCAGATCGTCTACGAGTTGCCCGACACCGACCGCACCCCCGACAGCGGCACCTCGACCGGCTCGCGGCAGACGATGTTCACCGGCGAGGCCACCCGGCTCGCGGCGGTGCAGCTGCGCGACGCACTGGTGGGGGCCGGCGGGGACCTCGGGGCGCTGGAGGGCCAGGAGTGGTTCGGTGAATGGTCTCCGGAGACCGACCCGATCAACACGACCAAGGCCAATCCGGTCAGCCACGTGGGATATTCCTATGGTGCCCAGCTGGTCACCCTCACCGACTCCGGCGAGGTCGCCAAGGTGCTCGCCGTCTACGACATCGGCACGGTGATGAACCAGAACGCCGCGGTGGGGCAGATCGAGGGCGGCGTGATGATGGGCCTGGGCTATGCGCTCACCGAGGAGTTCGTCGTCGAGGACAGCGTGCCCACAACCCGCTATGGCCAGCTCGGGCTGATCCGCGCCAACAAGATGCCCGAGGTCGAGGTCCGCTTCGTCCAGGGCCCGGGGACCTTGCCCTATGCCTATGGCGCCAAGGGGATGGGGGAGATCTGCATGATCCCCACCGCTCCCGCCGCCGCCGAGGCCTACTACCGCAAAGACGGTCAGCGGCGGTTCTCGCTGCCCCTGCGCGGCACGGCATACAAGAAGGCGTGAACAGGCCAGCGCGGTCGGGGTTGGTGCTGCAAAAACAGTCAGCTGCTAGCCGATAAAGCGGATAGTCACTAGACTTTCTTGCGTGGATTCGGGAGATCGTTACCTCCCGCGTCACGTCGACGCGGCGCTCATCCGAGCCCTGGGGGCAGCGCCGGTGGTGATCCTCGACGGGCCGCGGGGCGTCGGGAAGACGACCACCGCTGCGCGCGTGGTGGCCTCATCGGTCTACCTGCCACACGATCTGGAGATGCTCCGTGTCGATCCGGTGCACTTTCTGCGGGCACTGGCCGAGCCGGTGCTCATCGACGAGTGGCAATTGGCCGGGACCGAGCTGCTGTGGGCCATCAAACGGGTCGTCGACGACGACCCGCGTCCGGGCCGGTTCGTGCTCACGGGGAGTGTCGAGCCCGCCTCGTACGGCCCGACCCATCCACTCACCGGTCGGGCGGCCCGGCTGGTCATGAGGCCGATGACTGCGGCGGAGCTCGACGGCTCAGGTGCGGCATCGACCCTTCTTGCCCGAGTCATCGCGGGCGAGTTGCCGGCGGTCGGTTCTCGGGTCGCCCCGGAGCTCGACCTGGGGGAGCTCTTCCGAGCCGGCTTCCCCGCCGCGCGCGAGCTGGCCGATCCGCGCACCTTCCTCGAGGCGTATGCCGCGCTCATTTCCCACCGTGCCGGTGAGGAGGGTCGCGACAGCAGCAGATTCCTGCGAACGATGCGGGTGCTGGCCACTCTCACCGGCCAGGCCGTGCCCGACCAACGGATCTGGGCGGCGGCGGACATCAACAAGGTCACCTGGAAGCTCTACGACGACCTCCTCATTCGGGTGCACCTGTCGGCGAACGTCTCGTCCCTCGAGAGCAACCGACTCAAGCGGCTCACGGCATACCCGAAGCGCTTTCTCTGCGACACCGCGATGGCGCTGGTCCTCGCGGACCTTGACGTCGGTCGACTCTCGGCCGATCCGAGCTTGGCCGGTCGCTACGTCGAGTCCTTCGTCGCGCAGCAGTTGCGTCCACAGGTCGACGAGGTGGGGGGCTCGCTGTTCCACCTGCGCACCGCGGGCGGTGAACGCGAGATCGACTGTGTCATCGAGACACGTCGAGGCCTCATCGCCATGGAGGTCAAGCACGCGCATCGCCCGACCCGAGCCGATGCCCGCGCACTGGACTGGCTACGCAACGAAGCCGGGCCCTCGTTCGTGCAGGGGTTCGTCGTCCACACGGGCACCGACTGCTATCCGCTGGGTGAGCGCATCCTCGCCCTGCCCGTCACCATGCTCACCCGCTGAGCCGAGCGGACCCGCTGCGACGCACCGCCTCAGTCGTCGGAGCCGGAGGTGGCCGGGTCCTCGAGGTCGCCGTAGGCGACCGGGTTCTGCGAGCCGTTCTCGAGCGGGTCGGGGCAGCCGATGAGCGGGTGGTCGGGCAGCGGGCGGCCCTGGATGGCGATCCGCTCGCCGTGCAGGGTGATCCCGTCGATGGTGCCGACCATCCGCACGAGGCCGGAGTTGGCGATGAGCAGCAGCTGCGAGTCGATCACCCGCGCGGCCTGCATCTTCCACACCCCGCGGCCGCGCAGCCACACCTCGGGGGCCGTCAAGCCATCCCGATAGCCCACCCGCTCCCGCCCCAGCGCGTCGCCGGAGACGGCCGGAATGTCCGGGCCGAGCCGGACCCGGACGGCCCGCGACCCCTGACGCACCGGGTCGGGAAAGCTGAACCCGAGCCGCTCCAAGACGACCCGCTCGTCGTCGCGCTTGGTCTGGGCCGAGGCGGCCAGGACACTCGCGATCATCGCCTGGTGCTGCCCGTCGAGGGCGTCCCAGCGGGCACCGAAGGTGTCCGCGCTGGCCGACCCGTCGGCGACGTGCCCACCGATGTCGGCGCAGATCCCGAGGAAGGCCCGCTCGGTGCTCGACCAGATCCCCTCGGCGGCGATGACCGCGACCCGCGACCAGTCGACCTCGCCGCTGTCCACCCCCGAGCCGCTGAATCCGGCCAGCTTGGCCAGCAACGACGGCGAGCTCGCGAGCAGGGCGAGGGCGTCCGACTCGGCCTGGGAGCGGGGTGACGACATGCCTCCACTGTATGCCGTGACTCTCACCAAGGTCCATAGACAATGGTTAAAGTCTCCGCTACTGTCCTAGGTGTCACAAAGACCTTGCCGTGAGGCGGGCCCGCAGCCGGACCCGAGCGCACGGCATACCGGATTGAGGAGTGGACGGCGGATGGACTTCCGGGAGCAGCTGCGCAAGCTCGACGGGCTCGACTTCGGAGGGCTCTACCAGGAGGACTTCCTGCTCACCTGGGACAAGAGCGAGGACGAGATCCGCGCCGTGCTCGCCGTCGCCGACGCGCTGCGCGCCTTGCGTGAGGGCAATCGCAGCGCCCGGATCTTCGACTCCGGCTTGGCCATCTCGCTCTTCCGCGACAACTCCACCCGCACCCGGTTCAGCTTCGCCTCGGCCGCCAACCTGCTGGGCCTCGAACTCATGGACTTCGACGAGGGCAAGAGCCAGGTGGCCCACGGCGAGACCGTCCGTGAGACCGCCAACATGATCTCCTTCATGGCCGACGTCGTCGGGATCCGCGACGACATGTACATCGGCAAGGGGCACACCTACATGGCCGACTTCGCCCAGTACGTCAAGGAGGGTTTCGAGGCGGGCGTGCTCGAGCAGCGCCCGACGCTGGTCAACCTCCAGTGCGACATCGACCACCCGACCCAGGCGACCGCGGACCTGCTGCACCTCATCCACGAGTTCGGCGGGCTCGAGCAGCTGCGCGGCAAGAAGCTCGCGATGACCTGGGCCTATTCGCCGAGCTATGGCAAGCCGCTCTCGGTGCCGCAGGGGATGATCGGGCTGATGACCCGCTTCGGCATGGACGTCACCCTGGCCCACCCCGAGGGCTACGAGGTCATGGAGCTCACCCGCGACGTGGCCGCACGCAACGCCGCCGCTTCCGGTGGGGCCTTCCGGGTCACCAATTCGATGGACGAGGCCTTCGAGGGCGCCGACATCGTCTGCCCGAAGAGCTGGGCCCCCTATGCCGCGATGGAGGAGCGCACCGAGCTCTACGGCAACGGCGACACGGCCGGCATCAAGGCACTGGAGCAGCGGCTGCTCGCCCAGAACGCGCAGCACAAGGACTGGACGACCACCGAGGCGAAGATGGCGCTCACCAAGGGCGGCTCGGCCCTCTACATGCACCCGCTGCCCGCCGACATCAGCGGCACGAGCTGCGAGCAGGGCGAGGTCGAGACGTCGGTCTTCGACCGCTACCGCGACCCGATGTACAAGCAGGCCAGCAACAAGCCCTATGCCATCGCCGCGATGATCTTCCTGCAGAAGATCAAGGACCCGGCGGCCAAACTCGACGCCCTGTATGCCGCCGACACCCGCCGCTGGCAGGGCTGACGGCATACCCCTCGTTCATCGCCACCACACCGACGACTGTCAGGAGCACAATCACCCATGGCCACCATCGCCGACATCGACTACGACCGGGTCACGCAGGTCGCCGAGGGCTACCGCGCCGACATGTCGGCCTTCTTGCGGGCCCTCATCAAGAACAAGGGGACGAGCTGCCAGGAGGAGGCCAAGGCGCGCCTCATCGTCGCCGAGATGGACAAGCTCGGCTACACGAAGACCCGCATCGACGGTCTCGGCAGCGCGATCGGTTACATGGGCAGCGGTCCGCGGCTCATCGCCTTCGACGGGCACATCGACACTGTCGGCGTCGGCAACATCGCCAACTGGACCTTCGACCCGTTCGAGGGCTTCGAGGACGACGAACTCATCGGCGGCCGCGGCGGCTCCGACCAGCTCGGCGGCGTCGTGTCCGCGGTCTACGGCGGTGCGATCGCACGTGACCTCGGGCTGCTCGACGAGCGCTTTACCTACCTGGTGACCGGCACGGTCCAGGAGGAGGACTGCGACGGGCTGTGCTGGCTCTACCTCATCGAAGAGGAAGGCGTGAAGCCGGAATTCGTCGTCTCGACCGAGTCGACCGACCACGGCATCTACCGCGGACAGCGCGGCCGGATGGAGATCCGGGTCGAGGTCGACGGCGTCTCCTGCCACGGCTCGGCCCCCGAGCGCGGCGACAACGCGATCTACAAGATGGCCGAGATCCTGCTGGAGATCCGCGACCTCAACGACCACCTCAAGGTCGACGACTTCCTCGGCAAGGGGACAGTCACCACCTCGGAGATCTTCTTCACCTCGCCCTCGCGCTGCGCGGTCGCCGACTCCTGCGCGATCTCGCTCGACCGCCGGCTCACCCTCGGCGAGACCTGGCAGAGCGCCATCGCCGAGATCGAGGCGCTGCCCTCGGTCAAGAAGTGGGGCGCGCGCGTCTCGATGTACGACTACAAGGCCACCGCGTGGACCGGCAAGGAATACGGCCAGGAGTGCTTCTTCCCGACCTGGGTCAATGAGGAGTCCGACCCGCACGTCGCCGCGCTCGTGGAGGCGCACCGCGGGCTCTTCGGTGAGCCGCGGGTGGAGAAGTGGATCTTCTCCACCAACCTCGTCGCCACGGCCGGCCGCCACGGCATCCCCGGTGTCGGCTTCGGCCCCGGCAAGGAGGCCCAGGCGCACGCCCCTAACGAGCTGCAGTGGAAGGACGACCTCGTCCGGTGCGCGGCGCTCTATGCCGTCGTCCCGACGATCTACTGCGAGCGCACGGCCGGCTGAGCCAGCGCGATGTCCCGCATCCTCGTCTCGCTGGGCGGCAACGCCCTCGGCACCGACTTCGACGAGCTCGTCACGTCGGTCGGGATCGTCGCCACGCCCCTCGTCGGGCTCGTTGGTGAGGGGCATGAGGTGGTCGTCTGCCATGGAAACGGCCCGCAGGTCGGGATGATCAAGTCCTCGATCGACAGGGGCAAGAGCGACTTCCACCAGCCGCTCGTGCCCCTGTCGGAGGCCGTCGCGATGAGTCAGGCCTACATCGGATACCACCTGCAGAATGCCATCGAGAACCAGCTGCACGCCCAGGGGCACGCGATCGACAAGTCGGTCGTCACGGTGATCTCGAGGGTGCTCGTCGACCCGGCCGACCCGGGCTTCGCGCGGCCGACCAAGCCGATCGGGGCCTTCTTCAGCCGCGCCGAGGCGCAGGAGCTGCGGGCGGCCGGCAAGACGATGGTCGAGGACTCGGGACGAGGCTACCGCGAGGTCGTCGCCTCGCCGCTGCCGGTCGACATCCTCGAGAAGGACGCCATCCTCGACATGGTCGCGGCCGGCCACATCGTCATCGCCGGGGGAGGCGGCGGCATACCGATCGTCTTCCGGGACAACTGGTATCGCGCCGTCGACGCCGTCATCGACAAGGACTGGGTCTCGGTGATGCTCGCCCGGGACACCGGCTGCGACTCGCTCGTCATCCTCACCGGGGTGGAGAAGGTCGCCGTCGACTTCAACACCCCGGCGCAG
>JAKPEG010000151.1 GCA_029552065.1 Actinomycetes bacterium | reverse complement strand
CGGCCGGCGGGCCGCTCGCCCGGCACGGCGCCTCCCCCCGCCTCCACTCCTGGCTCCTCGCTGCGAGCGCAGTGCTCGTCGGCGGTGTGCTGCTCACCGCCGAGCCGGGTAAGGAGCCGCTCGGCTACGCCAACGCGAACGCGGCGCTTGCCGTGCAGCTCGTCACGCTGTGTGGGTTGGCCCTGCTCGCGTCACCCCCTCGACTGCGCCTGCTGCCGGCCGCGGCGCTCGCGCTCGCCCTCGTCGCCATCTTCCTCAACGAGTCGAGGACGGCCCTCGCGGTTGTCCTGCCGCTGATCCTGGCAGTGGGCCTCATGCTCTGGCGCCCCGCGGTCCACCGCTGGTGGGCGGTCGCCGTCGGCGCGGCGACGCTCATCGCGGGTGCGTCCGTCATCCTCACCCTGGCCGGCCGCGCGCTGTGGCCCCCCTGGGCGGAGCGGGCCTTCGACCCCGTCAGGCGCCAGCTCTGGGACGACGCGAAGGCCCTGTGGCTCGCCCACCCCCTGACCGGGGGCGGCCCCGGGTCGTTCCGCGAGGCCACCGCCCTCTCGGTCGACGCCGACACCTCGAGTGCGCACTCCTCGATCCTCCAGGTCGGCTCGGAGACAGGCTGGGTGGGGGTTGCCTTCCTCTGCCTCACCACCGTCGCCGGGCTGCTCTGGGCCAGCCGGGGAACGGCGAAGTGTGCCGTCGTCGCCGCCGCCGGGTGGACAGCGCTGCTCCTGCACTCCCTCATCGACCACCTGCTGGAGTTCCCCCCCGTCGTCATCGCGGCGGGACTCGTGCTCGGCTGGGCAGCCGCGACCGCCGCCCACGGGTCAGAACAGCTCGACGTCGCCGAGGGTGAGCGCCCACTCCTTGGGTGAGGGCGGCGACGCGGCAAGCGGCCGGGTCGTCAGCAGCGGCCCCTGCCCGGGCAGGGGCAGGAGACCTGCTGAGGGGCCGGTGCGCAGCCCGATGGCGTAGTCGGCGCCTGTCTCCCTCAGGAGTCGTCGCACAAGCCGTGCCCCGGTGCGGCGGTCGGGGACGAGCTGCTCCACGACTGCGGCCTCGACGGCATCCCCTCGGCGCCGGAGGCGAAACACGATGCCCCCCTCCGCAGGGTCGGCATCCGAGGCCAGCAGCAGGCGGTAGCGCAGCGGTCCGAACGACGTCCGCCAGGCGAGGTACTCGGGCGTGCGGTCGGTCCGGAGGCCATGGGCCGGCGCGTGCTGGAGCAGCGCGGTCGCAACCGAGGGATCCCCGAGCGCCTCGCCGGCATCCAGGCCGGCTCCGGTCTCCTGCGACCACAGTGCCGCCGGCACCCGGGAGGTGATCATCGCGGCCATCGCGCGCGGCCCCGTGGGCAGCACCCCGACCGGCAGCCGTCGTGCGACGCTCCAGCCCATCTTCAGGTAGCCAGGGCGGCTCTGGTCGTTCGGGGTATTGAAGACGATGCCGTCCCCGGCAAGGGTGAGGTCGGCGACGGCGCGCAGGGTGAGCATGCGGAAGATGCCCATCCCCCGGTACGAAGGGTCCGTCGCCGTGTCGACCGCCCGCACCGCGGTGACCACGCGACCCGCGTCGTCGAGGAAGCGCCACCGCAGGAAGGTGCGGTAGCCGACCACGTGCCCGTCGTGCAGGGCCACCCAGGCCGGCGAGGGCCCGAAGGCGTTCTCCCGGTGCTTCCAGTGCAGGAACGCCTCGTAGTGGGGGTCCTCGAGCTTGTTCAGCGACGCCCGAAGCATGGGGATCACGGCAGCGTCGTCCCCTGGCTCGGCCCTCCGCACGACGAGGTCCTGGGCCTGCACCGCGCTCATCCCTGCTCCGTTCCATGGTTGGTACGCTGCGCAAGTTTATGGCTCCCGCAGGGGGCGCCGGTCCACACGAGTACCCGGCCGACAGAAGGGGTGAACGGCATCGACCAGCAACGGGTTCCCGAGGGCCAGATCCGAGTGCTCTGGCTCGTCAAGGGCCTCGGCCCGGGGGGCGCCGAGCAGCTGCTCCTCATGGCCGCGGCCGTCGTCGACCGTGCACGGTTCGCCTACCGCCTGGCCTACGTGCGACCGGACAAGACCCACCTCGTGCCGGAGATCGAGGCCCTCGGCATCCTCCCCGAGCGGTTGGGGGCGGCGTCACCGCGACGGGCAGCCTGGCTGACTGACCTGAGGCGCGTCATGGGCGAGGTCGACGTCGTGCACGCCCACTCC
>JAKPEG010000132.1 GCA_029552065.1 Actinomycetes bacterium | reverse complement strand
AGCCCCGGCGGATTCGTGGGCGGCGTCAACGAGCACAACATCCTCACCCACCCCTCGAAGTCGCGAAACCGCTCCCTCACCGAGCTGCTCGCCGCCCTGAGAATCGCCGAACGCGAGGGTCAGGGGGTGGACCGGATGGTGCGGGAGATGATCGCCGTCGGGCATGAGCCCCCCGCGATCCGGGAGGTCGTCGGGCCTTACGTCCAAGCTGCCTTGGTCGGCGACAACGTGGACATCGCCTGGATGGCCTGGCTCACCGAGGTCCTGCCGGAGGAACACCGACGTGATCTTCACTGCCTCCTGGTCCTCCGTCGGGTCGTGCGGGAGGGATGGGCCGATGTGGCGACCGTGGCGCCGCTGATCCAGTTGACCGTCGAGGAGGCGCGCGGAGCCATCAAGGTGGTCGCGGGCCTGCGTCATGCCGGTGTCCCTCTCATCGAGCGGGTCAGCGGTGTGCCAGCCGGCGCCGAGGAGACATGGCGACTGTCCACCCCGGCCAAGGTGGCTCTCGATCGGCTGGACGAGGCTCAGGGCCGGCGCAGAGCCTGGCCCAGCCGGCCGATGATCGCCGCCGGCTATGCCGCGACTCGCGGTCGGATCAGCTCGACGGAATTGGCCAGCATCGTCGACGCGCACGCCAGCAACGTCGGCGGGGTCCTCAAGGCACTCGAAGACGAGGGCGTCGTCGCACCCTCGCGGGACAACCGGCGGGGCAAGGGCTTCTTCTATCGCTATGTCGGCGGCGACCGATGACCAACTTCGACTTCGTCCCCGCGGAGTGGGGGCAGACGCGAGCCGACGCGATCACGGCGGAGGCCTACGGCCGCACCGACCCGCGCTCCTGCGCCTTCTATGCCCGCCGCGTCGTCGAGCAGGTCGTCGTGCGGATCTACGACCTGGAGCGCCTCGCCCTCCCCTACTCCTCAGATCTGGCGGCGCGTCTGGGCGACAGTGGTTTCCGCGCAATGGTGGGTCCCGAGATGGCGGCCAAGGCCGACGCCATCCGCAAGGTCGGCAACGTCGCCGTGCACGAGAGCCGGACCATCACCCCCCAGACCGCGCTCGACGTGCTGCGGCAGTTGCACGACCTGCTCAAGTGGGCGGCATATACCTATTCGGCGTCGCCCGATCAGGTGCCGACGACGGCGGCATACGACCCGTCGTTGATCCCGTCCGCCGGCGAGACCGGCAGCCAGCCCCCGTTGTCCGCCGGCGAACTCACGCAATTGCTGGCGATGTTCGAGGCCAAGGACGCCGCTCTCGCCGAAGCCAAGGCGACCTCGGCCGCTTTGCAGGCCGAGCTCGACGCGACGCGAGCGGCCGTGGCTGCCGCGCAAGCCGCCAAGGCGCCCAAGGCGCTCACCCTCGACGTCAGCGAAGCCGAGACCCGGCGCCAGTTCATCGACCTCGACCTGGCCGAAGCCGGGTGGCCCCTCGACCAGGCGCGTGACCGCGAACTCCCCGTCACCGGTATGCCGTTCGGCAGCGGCGACGGTTTCGTCGACTACGTGCTCTGGGGCGACGACGGCCTGCCGCTCGCCGTGGTCGAGGCCAAGCGGACGATGCGCGAAGCGCTCGTCGGGCAGCAACAGGCCAAGTTGTATGCCGATTGCCTCGAGTCGATGACCGGCCGTCGCCCGGTGATCTTCTGCACCAACGGGCACGAGCGGTGGCTGTGGGACGACGCCGCCGGCTACCCGCCCCGGCGAGTCGCCGGCTTCTTCACCAAGGACGAGCTGGAGCTGATGGTCCAGCGACGCCGGACGCGGCTGCCCCTGCGAGGCGCGGCGATCGACAAGGGCATCGTCGGCCGGCACTACCAGACCCGCGCCATCCGGGCGGTCGGTGAGTCGTTCGAGGCCAAGCGGCGCGAGGCCTTGCTGGTCATGGCGACCGGCTCGGGCAAGACCCGCACGGTCATCGCCCTGACCGACCAGCTGATGAAACGCGGCTGGGTCAAGCGCGTGCTCTTCCTCGCCGACCGGGTCGCGCTGGTCAACCAGGCAGTCGCGGCATTCAAGACCCACCTGCCCTGGGCGACGACGATCAACCTCGTCGACGAGAAGGTCCCCGACGGGCGGGTCTTCGTCTCGACCTACCCGACGATGATGGGGCTCATCAACGCGACCGACTCGGCCGGCATACGGCGCTTCGATCCGGGCTACTTCGACCTCATCGTCATCGACGAGGCACACCGGTCGGTCTACGCGAAGTACAAGGCGATCTTCGACTGGTTCGACGGGATGCTCGTCGGACTGACCGCGACGCCGAAGGACGAGATCGACCACAACACCTACGCCCTGTTCAACCTCGAAGCCGGCGTCCCCACCGACGCCTACAGCCTCGACGAGGCGGTGGCGGAGGGCTATCTCGTCCCGCCTGTGCCGGTGTCGGTGCCGTTGAAGTTCCTGCGCGTCGGCATCCATTACGACCAACTCTCCGACGCGGAGAAGGACGAGTGGGACTCCCTCGACTGGGGCGAGGACGGCCAGTCGCCGACCGACGTCAACCCCGAGGAGCTCAACAAGTGGCTCTTCAACGCCGACACCGTCGACAAGGTGCTCGCGCACCTCATGACGGCCGGACACCGGGTCGCGGGTGGTGATCGCCTCGGCAAGACCATCATCTTCGCGAAGAACAACGCGCACGCCGAGTTCATCCGCGAGCGCTTCGACGTGGCATACCCGGAGTTCGGCGGGCGCTTCGCGCGGGTGGTGACCTACAAGACCGACTACGCCCAGAGCCTCATCGACGACTTCTCGGTCAAGGACAAGGCGCCGCACATCGCGATCAGCGTCGACATGCTCGACACCGGCATCGACATCCCCGAGGTCGTCAACCTCGTCTTCTTCAAGCTCGTCCGGTCGGTGTCGAAGTTCTGGCAGATGATCGGCCGGGGGACCCGCCTGTGTCCCGACCTCTACGGCCCGGGCGAGGACAAGGCCAACTTCTACGTCTTCGACTTCTGCATGAACCTCGAGTACTTCAACCAGCCCGGCGCCGGCTCCGAAGGGTCGCTGCAGAAGTCGCTCGCGCAACGGTTGTTCGAGGCTCGCCTGGGGCTGATCGCCGCCCTCGACCACGCGGACCTCGGTGGCGAGGTCGATGTGTTGCGCACGGAGACGGCCGAGCACCTCCACGAGGTCGTTGCGGGGATGAACCTCGACAACTTCGTCGTGCGCCCCCACCGCGAGTGGGTGCAGAGGTATGCCGCGTGGGAGCCGTGGACCTCGCTCTCGGCGCAGGAGGCGGGAGACGTCGCCGCGCATCTGGCCGGCTTGCCTTCGGCGGTGCGCGACGACGACGAGGAGGCCAAGCGATTCGATCTGCTCATCCTCAGGACACAGCTCGCCAAGCTCGACGGCGACGAGTTGACCGCGGATCGGTCGCGCCAGCAGATCCAGCAGATCGCCTCCACATTGTTGGATCAGACATCCATCCCGGCCATCGCCGCACAACAGGCCCTGCTAGCCGACGTGAGCGAGGACGAGTGGTGGGTCGACGTCACGCTGCCCATGCTGGAGCTGGCGCGGCGGCGGATTCGCGGCCTGGTCCGGTTCATCGAGAAGACCAAACGGGCCGTCGTCTACACGAACTTCGAGGACGAGATCGGCGACGGGTCGATCGTCCACCTTCCGGGCATCGCGGTCGGCACCAACTGGGAGCGGTTCAAGGCCAAGGCCCGGGCCTATCTCAAGGACCACGAAGACGACGTGGCCCTGCAGAAGCTGCGCCGGAACAAGCAGCTGACCTCGACAGACCTGTCTGCGCTCGAGGCGATGCTCGTGGCGTCGGGCGCTGGCGGGCCCGAGGACATCGCGCGGGCCAGCGAGCAGTCGCAGGGTTTGGGCCTGTTCATCCGCTCTCTCGTCGGGCTGGATCGTGAGGCCGCGACGGAGGCGTTTTCCGAGTTCCTCGTCGACTCCCGGTTCAAGGCCCCAGAGATCCACTTCGTTGGGCTCATCGTCGAATACCTCACCGCCAACGGCGTGATGGAGGCTCGCCGGCTCTACGAGGCGCCGTTCACCGATCACGCGCCGACCGGGCCTGACTTCTTGTTCGAAGACCACGACGTCGATCGCTTGGTCGTGGTCTTGGATCAGGTGCGGTCACATGCGGTGGCGGTCGCAGCGGCCGGGTGACCCTCGCGGCATACCGGGTCATGGTGAGGGTGCCCTTCGAGGTGGTCTCGCCGCCGGAACTGGTCGGGCAGCTGCGGGTGCCCGGTGGGTGGATGGTCGCCGCGGCCGCGCGTTCGCGTGGGTCTGGGTGAGGCGCGTGCACCCGGCGGGTGTGCTGGCCGGGGCCTGTGGATGACGTCGCGCGGGATCTGCCGGTCCGTGTCAGACTCGTCGGGTTGGACGCCGGCGCAGGGGAAGGCGGTGGGTCGTGGTCCGGTGGTGGGTTGTCGTCGGGTGCGCGGCTGTTGCGGTGGTCGCCTGCACGCCGGCCGGGTCGCCGGTGACCTCGCCAACGACCACGGGTGCCACGACGTCCGCGACCGCGGCGACCGGGTCGACCGATGTTACCTCGGCCAGCCCGACGACGATGGCTCCCTACCCGACCGACGTCCCGGCCGCTGCTCGGGCCCATGACGTGGCCGGGGCCGAGGCGTTTGTGTCCTATTGGCTCCAGCAGCTCAGCTACTCGTGGACGACGCCCGCCAGCCCGGTCGTCTCGCGACTCTGCCTCCCGACGTCGAAGTCATGCGCCGCCTACGAGCAAACCGCCGCCGAGTTGGTACGCGATGGGCAGCACTACTCAGGCCCCCCGGCGACGGCACTCAGCGTTGTCGCACTCACGACCGAAGGGGTAATGCGCGTGCTCGTGCGGTATCGCCAGGAGCCGCGATCAGTGCTGGATCGCGAGGGCAAGGTCGTCGAGAAGGTCGGGCAAGCGGATGGTCGGCTGGAGTTCGCTCTCGAACGAGGGGCCGATGGTTGGCTGGTCGGCCTTATCAGGGAGGTGAAGGACTCCACATGAGGCGGTGGGCGGTGGTGCTGGTGCTCGCGACGGCGGCAGTCCTGGGCGGTGGCTCCGGTGTTGCCGTCGCGCGTTGTCGCTTTAGCGTTTGCGGGACACCAGATGGAACCGTCACGCACCTCGGGGACTCCGATGTTCGGAACCTCCCCGGTGCCCCCGCCGGTGGCCCGACCTCAGGCGACCGGTACGAGTACCACTTCGAGATCGCATGCGCCGGAGCGGCTGCGGGTGCCTCGTGTCGCGGGGCACTCCTAGCCTGCATTGGGATCGGTCCTGGTCCGCTGCACGACGTCGCGCGCCGGGTGGTGCACGATGATGGCCGAGCAGAAGCCTGGGTTCGCGTGGGCGATACCTGCTTCCCGCCGGCGTCGGCGGCACCGCAGCTGACCTACGCAATGATCCTGGAAGCGTTCCACCTGACCCCTTGGGCGAAGGGCTCGATATCGACGCAACCCAAGGGCGATGTGACCCTGGTGGGGTTGAAGACCTACTTCCGGGTCTCGTGGTCGAGCGACGGCTTTGAGCCGGGTGAGGTCGATGCCGTCGATCCAGCGCGGATGCTGGGCCATCGGGTGGATATCCGGCCGCGCGTGGTGGGGGTGGTCTATCGGTTCGGCGACGGCGCATCCGAGGGTCCGACGACCGACCTGGGTGGGATCTATCCCACGGGTCGGGTGACCCACAGCTACTCCAAGGCCGGCGTCTACCCGACGCATGTCGAGGTGATCTGGAGTGCGGACTTCCGGGTCGACGGCGGAGCCTGGACGCCGATCCCGCAGGAGGTCACCGTGACTGGTCCCGACACCCCGGTGACGGTGAAGACAGCCCGGGCCGTGCTGGTCGGCTGATCCCGGCTGGTGCGCCTCCGTCTGTTCCAGTAAGCGCGGCCGAACACAGGGAATGCCATTGCTCGACCGCTATCCAGACCGGGCAAGATGTGGTTCGAGGCCTTCGCTTCGAGGCTTTCCTAGGCGTCAGCCCCGAATGCGGTCGCCTGCGGGCGTGCCAACGCCGACTCCAGCAACCGGTGGTCGCGCACGAGCACCTCTGGGCCGAGGGTCCGCTCGGCGACATGCAGCAGTTGGGTCCGCCCGGGGTTTGGTTGACACCGAGCTTGTGAGGACTGTCGGTCCTCGCATCGATCATGGGGCGATTCGCCGCGCGTGAAGACTGCGAGGATGTCGGTTCGCGCGAGGCCGTCGCGCGTCAGGGCAGGTGCCCAGGCCCATCGCGCGAGCATGGAACAGACGTGGTGCTCGCCAATCGACTTGGTCTGTTTGGTGTCGGGCACATCGGCAGTCGAGCACGGAGAACCGGAGTTCGCGAGCGCGAGCAGTCCTCGTACCGATGCGGGGACTCCGTGCCGATCGCGACATGGAGCGATCCTCACATCTGGAGGTCCACACCGGGCTCGTCCCGCTGGGTGTCGACCCAGAGGTGGGGTTATCCACAGGCTTGTGGATGTTTGGGGTGGGCCCCCGGTCGGTCTGCCTAGTCTGGGGGCGGTGACGGCCGACAGGGAGGGGCTGACATGGGTGAGGGGGCCCGAACTGTGCACGTGGGGTCCGGTGGGTTGATCGCCGGGCCCGGCCCTGCCGGTGACTGGGTCGGGAGGTGGGTGGGCCGATGACCTCGGCGGTGAATGCGTTGTCCTGCGGGTGGGGGGTGGACCGGCTTGTTCCCGGGGACCCGGAGGCGGTTCGGGGTTTGGCGGGCACGCTTGCCCAGTTCGCGGAGGTGACTGCGGACGCTGCGACGGCGTTGTCGCGGATCGACCCGGTGTGGACGGGGCCGGCATACGAGGCGTTCTGGGCGGCGCTGGGCGGTCGGCGGGAAGGTTTCGTGGACGCGACTCGCGCGTTCGACAGTGCCGCTGGTGCGTTCAGGTTGTATGCCGGTGAGTTGGCGGCGGCGAAGACCGACGCGGGGATCGCCCGTGGCTGGTGGGAGGCGGGGATCGAGGCCGCGAGCCGGTATGAGATGCAACGGTTCTTGGACGGGGCCAGCTTCAGTCCGCCCGTGCAGGGGTCCACGACGCTGGTGTTCTCCGCGGGTGGTTCCGGGCTGCGCGCCGACGCAGTAGCGAAACTGGAGGCGGCGTGGGCGAGCACGGACGCTGCCGCGCGGGCCGCGATCGGAGCGTTGGTGGCCGCGCAGACGAAGGCCCCGCAGGCTGCGCATTGGTGGGACACCGCCGCCCCGACCCTGGCCGGGTTGGCCGTGCCTGGTGACACCGGGGTGAAGCGCGAGTTCGCGGCTGGTGCGGTGCGGGGCTTGTTCGAGTTGGGCACTGCCGGCGGCACGAACCGGACGGTGAAGACGCTCCTGGACCGGGCGATGGACCGGTGGGAGAAGGACCACGGCATCAACCCGCACAGCGGCATCCACGGCATCGGCTCGTTCGCGGGCACCCTGGTCATCCCCGGCTTCGGCATCGAAGGCCTCGCCGCCGGCCTCGCCAGCAAGCTGGCCACCAAACTCGCCAACCGACCCCTCACCCGCCTCCTCGCCGAAACCGAAACCGCCCTCGTCGCCGAACAGGCAACTTCCAGCGCGGCGAAGCGGCTCACGCCACTCGACCAAGTCACGTCCTGCACCGTGGACATCGAGGCAGCCAAGTTCGCACAGACGTCCCTCAGCGAGACGTTCAGCAAGGGCGGGAACTTCGCCGGTCGCACTGTCGATGATGTCGCCGGAGACTTGCGGTCGGGTGTCTTGACTCCGAAGGACGTCCCGATCGATGTCATCGTGCGCGACGGGAACACGCTCATCCTGAATACTCGGTCTTCACAGGCTTTGATTCGCGCCGGCGTGCCTCGCTGGGCGTGGCACGTTGTTGATCGAACGGGGCAGCCCGGTTTCGAGGCTCGGCTCACCGCGCAGTTGGCGCGCAACGGACTCACCAGCGGAGGGACTGATCTGCCATGACCGAGGTCGAAGTCAAGCGCGTGATAGGGCCGCTCTCTTCGGGAGTGTCGGCCTACACCGAGGATGCCCTGTTCACCCACCCCGGTGGATCCGCGGAGCTCCGGTGCACCTATGAGCGGGAAGGGCACATGTTCGTCGGCGGTCTCCGGTTCGATCGAGTCCGTGCCTACCGGTTCCGCGCCGAGAGCCACTGCACCGCATGGCACATCGAGGACGCCTACGACACCCTGGTCGAGGTCGAGTCGTCCGAATGGGTTGCCGAGCTGCTCGCCTCCACGCCCCGAGATCAGGTGAGTCTGTGGAAGATCCGGCACTTCATGATCTTCGTCGATGACTCGGGTGCCTATGAGGTGGCGGCGGAATCCTGCGAATGGCTCCCGGAGCTGGCTGCCTCGTGAGGGTGCACCACGGGAACCTCAGCCGTGTCGTGTCGCACGCGTTGCGCCATGAGCCCTGGGTCTATGAGCTCGAGTTGGACGAGCAAGGCTGGGTTCCGATCACCGAGCTGGTGGAGTCGCTTCAGGTCGAGCCAGGCTGGGGGGCGCTGACCGTCGCGGATGTCGAGGCGATGGTCGCCGGGGCGAGTAAGGAGCGTCACGAGGTCCAGAACGGGCGGATCCGTGCCTTGTACGGGCACTCCATGCCCGGCAGGATTCAGCGGGTTGCCGGGGAGCCGCCGCATTCGTTGTTCCATGGCACGTCGCCCGCCGCGGCAGAGGCGATCCTCGTGGACGGGCTGTTACCCATGGGGCGGCAGTTCGTGCATCTGTCGGTCGACCGGGGCATGGCGGTGGCCGTGGGCGCGCGCAAAGCCGAGGCACCAGTTGTGTTGCGCGTCGACGCCCGGGCGGCCGTCAATGCCGGTGTGAGGTTCTATGCCGGCAACGAGAAGGTGTGGCTGGCCGACCTGGTGCCGTCGAATTTCATCAGCGAAGACGCCCGGTAGTGGCGACCCGGGCACAGGGTGGTCGCGGTGGCGGGACCACGCGCCCCGTGGGAGGACCCGATCAAGTCGGGCAACGGCATACGGATCGACCAAGGGGCGACGCCCACGATCAGCGGCAATGCCGCGGTGTCCCACCGGCTCACCGCAGTCCCCGGGGCGTGGAGCCCCGACGGGGTCACCCTCGCCTACCAGTGGCGCCGGGACGGGTCGGACATCTCCGGCGCGACCGCGCTCACCTACGCGCTGCTGCCGGGGGACGCGGGCCATCGACTGTCCGTCGCCGTCACCGGGACGAAGTCGGGCTACCTGTCGGCCACCATGACGTCCGCCGAGACGCCCGTCGTGCAGTCGCCAGAATCGCCCCTGGCATACGAGGCGTTCGTCAAGGCGGCATACAAGAACTTCCTCGGACGCGAGGCGACGGCCGCCGAGGTGACCACGACCTCCCAAGCGCTGGCGAACAAGACGCTGTCGAAGCAGTCCTTCCTGTCCGGCCTGGCCAACTCCACCGAGTGGCTCAGCTCGATCGTGACCAAGATGTATGCGGACACGCTCGGACGGACACCGGACCAGGCCGGACTGGACGCCTGGGTCGGCTGGCTGCGTAGCGGGCGGTTCACCGTGGCGCAAGCCGCGAGCCTCTTCTACGCCTCCGACGAGTACTACCAGTTCCACGCCGGCAACACCCCGACCTCCTGGGTGACCATGCTGTATTCCCAGCTCCTGGGCCGGGCTCCGGATGCGGCCGGTCTTGCCTACTGGGCAGGGCTGACGACAGACCCGACGTTCGGACGAAGCCGGGTGGCCTACGAGTTCTACCAGTCGACCGAGTCGCGGCTGCGCCGGGTGCAGGCCCTCTACCTGGCGCTGCTCAAGCGTGAGCCGGACTCGACAGGCTGGCCGTTCTGGGCCGAGCAGGTCTACACCAAGGGAGACATCACGCTCGCCATGACGTTGGCCGACAGCACGGAGTACTGGCTACGGGCGCACGACCGCTACGAGGAGGCCCGGTCCCTCGGGTGACGAACTGACCCCGCTCGCGGGCACCTCGGCACCCGCCGGGCACTGGTCGGGCCTGTATGCCGCGCGCACGCGGCATACCGAATGCCATTGGTCGACCAACCCAGGCGACACTCCTGGACAATCCCGGCACCCGATGCAGCAATGGCATTCCGTATGCCGCGGCAGCCGCACCCTGTGTGCCGCGGCTGCCGCGGGCGTGCCCTCGGCGCCCGCGCGAGCGACCCGCCTGCGCCTCGTGAGGCGGCATACGCAATGCCTTCGCGCCTTCCGTATGCCGCGTGCCTGGCGCGACAGTGGGGTGGTGATCGACGTGTAGGTTCGTCGGGCGTGACCGGCGACTTGGCCGAGTGGGTCGTGCCAGTGCGGTGCGAACCACGGGGACGCTCCACATGGGCGGGGGATCCAGTTGGACGTTCCCGGCGACGCTCCAAGTGAGCTTTCATGGTCGGCACCAACTTCCAACTCAATGCCCGGTTTAGTTGTAAGTTGATCTCATGCGGGCCGCAGACTACGCCGACAGCGCCTTCGGCGCACCCCATCGCGAGCCGGGCAACGCGTGGTCGTTCACCTACTACCTGCCCCGGCCGATCCCGAGAGAAGTGCCCCTCGCCCCGGGGGTCATCGCCGCGCTATCCGATGCCGATGCCGCCCTGGGCCAGCTGCAAGGACTCGGCATGCTCATCCACGATCCGAGCGCGCTGATCGGCCCCTACCTGCGACGCGAGGCACTCTCCAGCACACGGATCGAAGGCACTCAAGCCTCCCTGTCAGAGGTCTTCCAGGCAGAGCTGGACGACCAACTCCCCAACGACGACGTCCTCGAGGTCCAGCGCTATCTCGAGGCGACTCGTCTTGCCGACACCCTTTCGCGGGAGCTTCCGCTCGCCCAGAGGCTGATCCTGCAGGTCCATGCCGCGCTCGTGCGCGCGGTGCGTGGCGAGGAGCGCAGCCCGGGCGAATACCGCAGGACCCCCGTGTGGGTCGGGGGAGCAGGCGCGACACCGGAGACGGCGGCCTTCGTCCCGCCATTGCCCGAACACCTGCCGCCCCTGCTCACCGACTGGGAGCGCTTCGTCAACGACGACGGTCATGGCTATCCGGCGCTCATCCAAGCCGCCCTCATGCACTACCAGTTCGAGACCATCCACCCATTCCTGGATGGCAATGGGCGGATCGGCCGACTGCTCATCAACCTCCAGCTCAAGAATCGTGGTCGGCTTACCCAGCCCCTGCTCTACCTCTCGACCTACTTCGAGCGCCATCGGGCCGACTACTACCGCGGCCTTCAAGGGGTCCGCGAGTCCGGCGATATCGACACATGGTTCCTCTTCTTCCTCGAAGCCGTGCGTGCCCAAGCCGGCGACGCCATCGACCGTTCGCGCCGACTCGTCCAGACCAAGGACGACTACACGCGGGAAGCAGTGGCAAGCCGCAGCAACCTCCCTCGACTCGTCGACATGATCGTCCGCAACCCGTTCGTCAACGTCCGGGCCGTGGAGAACGAGCTCTCGATGACCAACCAGGGCGCTCGGCTCCTTATCCGCAAGGCCGTCGATAAGGGGTGGCTCGAGAGCATCGGCACCCACGGTCGCGGAGGCCGTGAGTACTGGGTCGCTCCAGCGATCTTCTCGATCATGGAGGCGCCGATGGACTACGCCACGACCGAACCGCCCCCCGGCGACAGGACTCGCCGGTGAACAGCAACTTTGACTTCGTCCCCGCGGAGTGGGGGCAGACGCGCGCCGACGCGATCACGGCGTAGACCTACGGCCGGACCGACCCGCGGTCGTGCGCCTTCCATGCCCGCCGCGTCGTCGAGCAGGTCGTCGTGCGGATCTACGACCTGGAGCGCCTCGCCCTTCCCAACTCCTCAGATCTGCCGGCGCGTCTGGGCGACAGTGGTTTCCGCGCACTGGTGGGTCCCGAGATGGCGGCCAACTTCGTCGTGCGTCCCCATCGCGAGTGGGTGCGGAGGTATGCCGCGTGGGGGCCCCGGTGACGGTGAAGACAGCCCGGGCCGTGCTGGTCGGCTGATCCTGGCTGGTGCGCTTCCGTCTGGTCCGGTGAGCGCGGCCGAACACAGGGAATGCCATTGCTCGGCCGACTGGGGTGGCAATCCAGGACAATCCCGGCATGCGAGCAGAGCAACGGCATTCCGTATGCCGCTCGCGGTCGACGGTGTCGACCTGGCGGTCCCTCCGGCCCGAGCACCCAGACCCGGTTGCCTTCATACAGGCCCGGGAAGGCGCGCCGACGTGGACTCGAGTCTCGGCCCAAGGCGCGGCGGCCATCGGGGGTCATCCGATCTTGCGCTTCAAGGCGCCCACCGACACCACCTCCGGGTCCCACCGCTATGCCGAACGCGCGCGACAACGCACGTTTGGCATAGCGCAGGACCGGGGCGGAGGCGCTGGTGACGACGCTCCCGGCCTCGGCTCAGGCCCCCGCCTGTCAGTGCTCGGGCATAGCGTCGGGTCGTGAACGCACCACGGACCTGGGTGATCGTCGCCTCGCGTGACCACGCCATGCGGGGCCTCGTGGACGGCTTCATCATGGCCAACCACGGCAAGCGGGCCCCGCTGGCCCGGATGTCGGTCGGCGATCGGATCCTCGTCTACTCCCCGAAGACCGGCTATCCCAACGGCGAGCCCCTCCAAGCGTTCACGATCGCCGGAGAGGTCACCGGAGCCGGGCCCGAGCCGAGCGCGCTCATCGTCGGCGGGTTCCGGCGCGCCGCCCGGTTGTGGGAGGTGGGTCCCATCCCGCTCGCGCGGATGCAGGGCCGTATGCCGTCGGGCCGGATCCGGTTCGGCTTCTTCGAGCTCCCACCCGACGACGCCGAGGCCATCTGGGGCATGGTCGACGCCGGATGACTCGGTCGTCCGGCTCCCTGGGACGGGGCTGTGGAGCGGGGCTGTGGATGACGCCGCGCGGGATGGGTCGGGTCGTGTCAGACTCGTCGGGTCGTGGCGCCGACAGGCGGAGGCTGGTGGTTCGGTCGTGGGTGTCGGCGGTCTGGCTGGCCGTTTGCGTGGCCGGTGTGGTGGGCGCCTGCACACCGAGTGGGGGTGCCGGCCAGCCCACGGCCACGAAGTCCGCGGCCACCACGAGCCCGACCTCGTCGACCGTGGTCACGTCGTCCGCGCCGGTGACGGCAACCGGGACCGCCACCTCGATGCTCCCCTACCCGATCGACGTTCCCGCAGCGGCCCGCACGCACGACGCCGCCGGAGCCGAAGCGTTCGTCACGTTCTACGTGGAGCAGGTGAACCGTGCGTGGGCACAACCCAGCACGGGACTGCTTCCGCCGTTGTCCCTTGCAGCGTGCAAGTCCTGCGAGCAGTACGAGGGTTCCGCTCGCGACCTCGTTGAGAGCGGCCAACGATTCGCCGCGAACGCGGTGATCCAACGAACGGTTGCGTCGGTGGCTGCCGCGGCCGAACACGCTCGGGTGCTCTTCGTGGGGCAACAGCCACCCACCAAGGTGGTCGACCGGCAGGGCGCGACGGTTCGCGTGCAAACGTCGATGGCTCTGAAGCTGGAGTTCTCGCTCTCCTGGGCGGGCGCGTGGCGCGTCGCTGAGGTCACGCTCATCAGCCCGGGGCCGTCATGAGGAAGAGACAGCTCTCGCGCACGCTGGGGGCTTTCGTCGCAGCCAGCGCCTTGCTGCTGTGGTTCACTCCCGCCGCGCTCGGCGCGTGCACCGGGCTGGGCGAGTGCACAGTTGCCGGGGGCGGCGCAGGCTCGCACCTCACGGATGCGGAAACGCAACAGACGGTCGCAGTGCGGCCGCCGGCCTCGAGCGATCGGTACGAGTACCGGTTCGAGATCGCCTGCGCCGGGGCCGACGCCGGTGCCAGCTGCCGCGGGGCCATCCTGGCCTGCGTGGGGACCGGAACTGGTCCGTTGCACGACATCTTCCGGCGCCTCATCCACGCCAACGGCCAGACCGAGGCCTGGGTCCGTGTGGGCGACACCTGCTTCCCTCCGGCTTCGGCGGCGCCCCAGCTCACCTACGCGATGCTGCTTGAGGCGTTCCATCTGACCCCGTGGGCGACCGCGTCGATCTCGACCCAGCCCAAGGGCGACGTCACCCTGACGGGCTTGAGGACCTTCTTCCTCACGTCGTGGTCCAGCGGCGGATTCGAGCCGGGAGAGATCGACGCGGTCGATCCGGCCCGGATGCTCGGGCATCGGGTGGATATCCGCCCGAGGCTGGTCGGGCTGATCTACCGGTTCGGCGACGGCACTTCCGAAGGCCCCACGACGGATGTGGGCGGCGTCTATCCCACCGGGCGGATCACCCATGTCTATCCAAAGGCCGGTGTCTATCAGACGCACCTCGACGTGACCTGGAGTGCCGACTTCCGGGTCGACGGGGGAGAGTGGGCGCCGATCCCGGAGACGGTGAGCGTGACCGGCCCGACGACCACCGTGACCGTGAAGACCGCCCGGGCCGTGCCCGTGAACTGACCCCATTCGCGGGCACCGTCGGCACCCGCCAGGCACTGGTCGGGCCTCAGTGCCGCGCGCACGCGGCATACCGAATGCCATTGGTCGACGAGCCCAGGCGATAAGCCGGGACAATCCCGGCACCCCACGCAGCAATGGCATTCCGTATGCCGCGGCGGCCGCACCCCGTATGCCGCGGCTGCCGCGCGCGTGCCCCAGGGCCACGCGCGAGCGACCCGCCTGCACCTCGTGAGGCGGCATACGCATGCTTTCGCGCCTTCCGCATGCCGCACATCTGGCGGGATAGTGGGTAGGTGATCGACGTGCAGGTTCGTCGGGCGGGACCGCTGGATGCGCCGGCCCTGGCCCGGCTGCTGCACGACTTCAACAGCGAGTTCGGCGCCGAGACCGACACGGCTTCCTCACCACCGAGCCGGGAGCCGAGGGTCGGATGCTGCTCTACGTCGGATCCACGGACGACGCCGTGAGCGGCGACCGACCGCTCGGATCGGCCAGGCTCTGGACCTGCCGGATCGTGTCGTCGATGTCTGGCGCAGGACGACGCGCAATGCCTCGACGACGGCGCCGCGCCGCCCCCGGGTCCTCAGCCCCGCAAACGCTCGTCGTGCACCGGGTCGAGCCGCGCCAGCCCCGGGATGCCGTCGAAGTCGGCGTCACAGCTGACGAGCTGCCCGAAGCCGGCCCCCAGTGCGGTGGCCGCGTGGACCGCGTCGCGCCCCCGGGCGTGCCCTTGGGCCACCAGCGAGCGCGCCGCCCGGAGCACGTCGTGCGTGAAGTCGTGCCACACCACCATCGCGTCGACCACGTCAAACTCACGGATCCCCTGCTCCGATCCCACCCGTCTGATCCGATGGAAGAGGAACTCCTGGCCGCCCTCGACGCTGCAGTGCAACGCGGTGCCGGTTCGGGCGGAATACGCGATGACCTCGCGGCAGGGATCGCGCAGGGGGTGCGGCCCGCCCACGGCGAGCAGCAGGACCGAGGAGTCGACGTAGAGCCCGCCGGTCATGGCGCGATCGCCGTGTCGAGCGCCGTGGCGTATGCCGCCTTGAGCTCGGCCGGGCCCTCGCCGGGAGTGGTCCCGGGATCGCGGGTAAGCGCCAGCAGGGCCGCTGCGGCGGCGGCCCGCGACGGCTCGAGGTCGTCGGGGAAGCGCAGGTCGAGGGCTTCGCGGATCACCGCAGCGACGCTGCGCCCGGTGCGCGCGGCCTCGCGCGCGACCCGGTCATAACGCTGTTGGTCGAGCAGGATCTGCAGCCGCCGCTCCATCACCGACATGCACATACATTAGCATGTGTATGCCGTGCACCGGCTCACGTGGTCGGGCTTGTGGCGTCAATCTAGCATTTGGTATGCCAAGTACCGAAGCCAGCCGCCGAGCGGCCCGACCCGGCCGGCGTCGACCCGCTCGTCGTCGGCGCGCCGACCCACAACCGCGGGCTCCCCGGTCCGGGCTCGCGGAAGGAGGCCCGCGCAAAGGGCGGTGAGGGCGAGGACTTCGGAGTCGCCGAATGGCTCCCGACGCTCCCCCCTGCGACAGCGGCGCGGGCCGCTGCGTTCGACACCGTCACCGGGCTCGGCTTCTTCAGCGGGTCGGCGGCCAAGCGCATCGCCATCCTCCTGCGCCGCCGGGGCCTCACCGTCGTGGACCGGGCCAACTTCCTCGCCGGCGACCAGCAGGGGCCACTCGCCGACGACGAGCTCGCCCGCGCCCACCAGTGGGGCGCCTCGCTGGTCTGAGTGCCCTTCGCGCGGCGCCCGAAGCCAGGGCGCTCAGCTCATCGTGCCGAACGGATTCACGACCTCGACGCCGCGAATGCGGCGTCCGGCACCCAGGTCCTCGGTCCACACCTGCGGGCATAAGCCGTCTGCCGCAGCCTCGAGGATCATGGCGTCCCAGATCGACAGCTGGTGCGTCTCGCTCGTCTCGGAGGCTCGCAGCACGAGGTGGGCGTCGGCACCGACCACGGGCAGCCGGCTCAGCGTGACGATCACCTGGCGGGCAGCCGAGGTCGGCAACGGCGGGATGAGCTTGCGGGTCAACACCTGGTAGAGCTCGAGCAGCACCTGGGTGCTCACGACGAATTCGTGCTCGGTGGAGGACAACAGCTCGGCTGCCCGGGCCTGCTTGCGCGGCTCCGAGCCGTCGAACCGGTAAGCCAGCACGTTGGTGTCGAGGAAGACCCTAGCCACGGTGCAGATCGTCCCGGGTCCACGAGCGTCCAGCTGCCGAGCGACCGGCGTCCGCGGACTCCGCGAGGGCCGCGAGATCGGTGAACACCTGTCCCTGGCCGCCGTCGTCGGCATAGCGGCGCAGCATCTCGGCGAGATAGGCGTTGACCGACTCGTGCCGCTGCAGTGCCCGGATGCGGGCCCGCCGAAGGGTCTCCTCGTCGACCGAGATGGTGAGGTTCGCCATAGGATCAGTGTAACACTGAAACCGTGTGGCACGGCTAGGCCGTCCGATCGGCTGCTCGGCTGCTCGGCCGGCGACCGCGACCGAGGGCCACGCGAACGCGGCAAACCCCGAGGTGACCGGGCGGCATACTCGAGGGTGTCCCGTCAGCCAGCAGGAGGTCCGCATGATCGTCGCCATCCCGGTGAGCCCTGACGGTCAGGTGGGCCACGCGTGGGGCAAGGCCGCGGTCGTCGCGGTCGCCCATGCCTCGGGCGGTCAGGTGACCTCGTGGACCGAGCACGAGGTGCGCTGGGACCTCTCGCACGACGCCGCCGGGCATGGGGAGCACCATGCGCGGGTGGTCCGGTTCCTGCGCGAGCACGAGGTGACCCACGTCGTCGCCGACCACATGGGCGAGGGGATGGTGCGCACCCTCGCCCAGTTGCACATCCAGGTGAGCCGCCCCGAGCAGCTCGACGCGCGGGCCGCCGTCGCCGCACTCACCCAGGCCGGCTGACCCTGACGGCGTCACCCCGAGACGCTGGCCGCTTCGCGAGCACATTCGGTATGCCGTCCGGCCGCCACCCCGCGCGGGATGCGGCCGGCGGGTGCCGGCTCCGCCGCCGGTGCCCAGGAAAGCCCGGGACCCCCGGGGCAGGACCAAGTGCTCGGTCGGGCGGCGAGAGGCCTCCCCGAGCTAGCCGTTCGCCCCACGCCGGAGGCTGCGCCGGGCGTCTCTGCCGGGCCCGAGGAGCGCGCGGAGCGCGAGGACGAGTATGCCGACGAGCAGCAGGAGCGCGCCCACCGCGAGTGGGGTCTGCGCGTCGACGCCGGTGCCCGCCAGTGGCACCGGGCTCGACGCAGGCCGGTAGCCGAAGTCGACATCCGTCACCGGGACGCCGTTCAAAGTCACTCCGGTCGTGCCCGATGGATGCGTGGTGGGGACGAGTCCGGCCAGAGCAGGCCCGGGCACGACGCGGACGAGGTAGTCGCCGTCGGCGAGTCCGGCGAACACGAAGGGACTGTGCGTCTGGGTGGTCAGCAGCACCACATCGTCGTCGTCGCCGAGTATCCCGTCGGGTCCCGGGCCGAGCAATTCGACTGTCACGAGCGGAATGTCCGCCTCGGTCGGTCCGGCCACGCCGTCGCCGTTCGCGTCCTGGAACACCCGGCCGGAGACGACCCGGTCGGAGGCCCCGAGGACAGTGGCGCTGGCCGTGGCGTCCGCGGCAACCGCCTCGTTCGTGCGGGCCGATGCCGTGTTGGCGATGCTCGCACCCGCCGTGGTCGTCGGGTCAAGAGTGACGACGAGGGTCGCCGTCACCGCGTCTCCACCCGGTAGCGCCGCCCAGGCACAGGTCCAGACGGGCGGCTGACCGGAGCCGGCGGTGCACTCACCGTCGGCCGAGGGGGTCACCGACACCACGCTCTGGCCGGCCGGGATGCCGTCGGCGATCTGCGCCTCGGCCGCATCCGACGTGCCCTGGTTCGTCAGGGTGAGCAGATAGGTGACCGGCCTCCCCTCGACGACCGTCCCCACGACCGTCTTGGTCAACGCCAGACG
Source organism: Actinomycetes bacterium (assembly GCA_029552065.1). GTDB lineage: Bacteria > Actinomycetota > Actinomycetes > Actinomycetales > Dermatophilaceae > Phosphoribacter. Next base: position 27,166 of record JAKPEG010000132.1, on the reverse strand, counting down.
CACATCCGAACCGACGGTGCGGGTGTCCGTCGAGGATCGCCCCTCCTCGGGACCGGGATCAGCGGTCGTGGAGGTGACCGTCGCCGTGTTGGACAGCGAGCTTCCGGCCGCGTCCGGCGCGACGTGGCCGACGAGGGTCACGACGTGTGAGCCCACGGCGAGATCGCCCAGCTCGCAGGTGATGTCCGCTCCGACGGCCGCACACGCGGGGGTGCTCGAGACGAAGGCCACTGCCGCCGGCAACGAGTCCGTCACGACGACCGATCGGGCGGTCGAAGGCTCCGCGTTGGTCACCATGATCGTCCAGGTGAAGTCGGCACCCGCCACCGGGATACCGGTCCCCGTCTTCGCCACGGTGACGGTCGCGCTCGCCTCGACCGGACTCGTGACCTCGGCCGTCCGACTGGTCGATCCAGGGTCGACCTCGGGCTCGGGATAGTTCGCGGCGGCCGTGTTCACGAGAGTCGACCCGGCCACCAGGTCCGGCGAGAGGGCCACCTGGACGACGACCGACGCATGTCCCCCCACCGGCAGAATCGACACCGTGCAGTCCAGGGTGGTTCCCGAGGTGCCCACGACGCAGGTCGTCCCCGGATCGGCTGTGGTCGACAACACGGTCGCCCCGCTCGGCAGGGCGTCCTGGATGACGGTGCCGTCGGCCGGGCGTGGCCCCTCATTGGTCACCTCGAGGGTGTAGGTCGTCGTGCCGCCGGCCGTGACGGAGGACTCGGCGACCTGCTTGGCCAGGACCAGGTGGGTCCGAAGGGAGACCGTGTTGTCCACGGGTGGGCTTGTGGCCGGCGGTTGAGTGGTCCCGTCCGGACCGCTCGTCGCGGTCGCGGAGGCGACGTTGCTCAGCGTCGTCGCCACGGTATCCGCCGGCACGCTGGCCACGATGGTCGCCACGAGCGCCCCGTTGACGGGGACCGTCGCCGCACCGTCCGGTGCGCAGGTCACGGTCTGCCCGGTGATCGAGCACGTCGCCGTGTCCGTCGTGGTGGCGGCGCCGTCCTGCACGGCGGCCGTCGCCGACGAGATGACCAGCCCGGCAGGGATCGGGTCGCTCAGCACGACGCCCTCGGCCGGCGACGGCCCCACGTTGGTCACCGACACGGTGTAGGTGAGTGTCGAGACCCCCGCCACGACGTCCGGGCCCGGATTCACCGAGACGGTCTTGCCGACCGTGAGTTCCGAGAAGGGCTCGACCAGGGTCCTCGAGCTGGCCGTGTTGTCGCCGGGGTCGGTGTCGAGGTTGATCGAACCCACGGCGGCGGTGAAGTCCACCGGACCGCGTGCGCTCGGCGGCGGCCACACGGTCATCGTCACGCTCGCGCTCGCGCCGGGCGGCAGCTGCGACAGCAAGCAGTGACCCGTCACATCGCACGTGACAGTCGGGGGGCTGCACCCGGTCGGGGTACAGGTGACGTCCACGCCGCCGGGGGTGCCCACCGCTGCGTCGAAAGTCGCTCCTGGCGGCAACGCGATGTCGACGAAGGGCGCATCGGGTATGCCGCTGCCGGTGGCCGGGTTGGTCACGGTGAAGGTGAGCGCGGCCGGGGAACCCGGGATCACCTTGGGTGTGGATGCCAAGGTGATCCCGAGGTTGACCACCGGGTTGGGCGACGCGGTCGCCGTGGCACACGGCCGGTCGACGAACCCGCGGGGAGGTCCCGCCTGAGTGACCAGTCCGTCGACGGCGCTCGCCGCGCCGCCGCACGCCCAGTTGGTGAAGGTCGTCGCAGTCGGGGCCAGCTGGATCGTGTAGGTCATCGACATCGAGGCGCCGACCGCTAGATAGCCGTGCAGGCACCGGTAGAACTGGACACCGGTGGGCTGGAAGGCGTCGTCGAGGACGTCGTTGAGCGCGCACTCGCCGGTGCCGTCGATCGCGGCGTCGGCGACTGTGCCGATGACCGGGAGCGGCACGATGTCGTCGATATAGGCATCGGTGGCGTCCGACGGTCCCAGGTTGGTGGCCGTGATCAGATAGGTGACCGCCTGTCCGGCCAAGGTGGGCGCGGGAGGTGCCGGGGTGACGACGGTCTTGCTCATCGCAAACGTCGAGCGTGCGATGACCCGCTGGTCGACCACCGACGTGTTGGTGGTCGGCTCGAGTTCCTCGTCCGGGTCGGGAGTTCCTCCCAGGGAGGTAATCCGACTGGTGTTGACCAGGTGCTGGGGCGCGAAGGTACGGTCGATGGCAACCGACAGCTGCACCGACACCATCTCGCCGCGGGCGAGGTCGCCCACGTCGCACAGCACCGTGCCGCCCGACTCGCTGCAGGTGCCCTGCGAGGGTGTGGCGGAGACGAAAGTCGAACCGGCCGGGAGGAGGTCCGAGAGACGAACCCCGCGCGCCACCGAAGGTCCGTTGTTGACCCCGGAGATGACGTAGTCGAACTGCCGGCCGGCCACGGGCGGGTCGGCCATGGGGTACTTGAGGATCTGCAGGTCTGCCGACGTCGTCACCGCCGACGTGGCGCTGCTCGTGCGTGATCCGGGGGGGCCGGTCACCGGAGAGGTGAGGGTGGCGGTGTTGGACAGGGTCGTGCCCGGCGTCAGCGTGTCGGAGACGAAGGCCGTGACGGTGACGACCGCGGTCGAGCCGACGACGAGGACGCCTAGGTCGCAGTCGAGAACGGTCTCGCCCGCGCTCGTCGCACAGCTTCCGGTGTCGGTGACCACACCACCCTCCAGGATGTGTAGACCTGCGGGCAACGCGTCATGCAGAGTCACCGGTGCGTCCGCGGGGCCGTGGTTGGTCGCTCGCAGCGAGTAGGAGATCGACTCACCGGCAGTCACCGAAGTCGGCGCGCTCTTGAGGAGTTCAAGGTCGGCCGCCACCTCGACCGGCGTAGTCGCCGATGCGAGCAGGTCCGGCTCTCCGGTGCGCTGCAGGCGCACCGTGTTGGTCGCCGTGAGTGGAACGGTCCCGGGATCGCCGGCAGCCCCGGTGACGTTGACGACGACGGTCGCGGTAAGTGTGGTGCCGCCCGTCAACGTCCCGTACTGGCAGGTCATCGTCGTCGTCGTGTTCGTGCACGAGCCGCCGGGCAGGTTGGCCGAGACGAGGGTGAGTCCGGCTGGGAGCGGGTCGGACAGGGTGAAGGTGCTCCCCGCGGGAGTGTCCGAATCGCCGGCGTTGGTGACCAGGATCGTGTAGGTGGCCTGGGAACCCACCTGCAGGGACGCGGGGCCGACCTTGTCGATCTGGAGGAGGGAGTTGTTCGTCAGCGTCGTCGCGAACGACGCCGAGTTGTTCGCATAGCCGGACTCGGGGGTGGTCGTGCCGACGCCGACGCTCGAGTCGAAGGGACCGCCTTCCGCTGCCGACGAACGTGCGGTGACGGTGATGACGAGCACATCGGTGCCCGACGGTGCCAGGTCGGCGCGCATGCACTGCAGTGTCTGGCTGGTGATCGTGCAACCCGCCGGCGGACTGGTCACCGTGAGCCCGGGTGCCAGGACGATCGTGACGACCGGCGACGCGGCCGTCGAGGGGCCGGCGTTGGTCGTGGTGACGGTCACTGGATAGGACTGGCCGGCGGCGATCGTGGTCGTCACAGGCGTCACTGTCACCGCGAGGTCAGCGACCGGGTCGAGGGTGTAGTCCACCCGCCCGGTGTTGTTGTCCGGGTCGTATTCGGTGGTCGTCGTCGCGACGCTGGCTGCATTGAGCTGCGTCCCGACGGTGTCGGGGGCGAAACTGCCGGTGATGACGGCCACGCCATCCGCACCCGCGGGCACGGTCCCGAGGGCGCAGGTCACGGTACCGAGCGCGAGCGCGCATCCCGGGGATCCGGCCGCCGAGAACTCGAAGCCGACGGGGAGCTCGTCGGTGACGACGACGGCGGTGGCGTCGGACGGTCCGTAGTTGTGTGCCGTGACGGTGAAGGTCGCCGGCTGCCCGGGGCGCGGCGCGCGTGGACTGACCGCCTTGGTGACCGTGAGCTCGGCCTGGTTGTCACCCACCAGGTTCGCCGAGCCGGTGTTGTCCGTCGCATTGGGGTCGGGTCGTCCATCGGTGAGGGTGGCGTCGTTCTGGAACGAGCCGGTGCCGCCGCTTGCCGTGATCGTTTCGAACGAGCCGCTGAATGTGGCACCGGGCGCGATGTCGGGGACGAGACAGCTGATGGACTGACCGGTGGGGGTGCACGAGCTGAACCCGGTCACGGCACCGGTGAAGGTGACCCCGTCCGGGAGGACGTCGGTGATCGAAGTTCCCGAACCCGTGGACGGGCCCGCGTTGGTGACGTGGAGGCCGAACACGATGACTTCGCCCCAGCTGAAGGAGTAGCGATCCGCCGTCTTCGCGAGGGCCAGATCCGCCGAGTAGACGACCGGGGTGGGCGTGGTCACCCCGTTGTTCGTGTCGTCGGTGTCGGCCGAATCGGTCAGGTAGGCCGAATTCGTCAACGCCGGTGGCGCGTCGGGTGCGACGTCGTAGACCACGTGCATGGTGAGGCTCTGACCGGGCATCAGGCTGCCGACGGTGCACGAGGGCACGCCACCGGTGGCCGAGCAGGTGCCCAGATCGGAGGAATAGGACCGCAGCGTGAGCCCCGCACCGCCGTCGTCGGTGACCGTGGGGTTCAGGGTCGTCGACGACGGGCCGTTGTTGGTCATCTGCACCGTGTATGCCGCGGTGGCGCCGGCCGTGACGTCCGCCGTGTCCAGCGTCTTGGTCACCCGCAGGTCGTGCCGGTTGAGCACGTTGATGGTGTTGGGCTGAGTGTTGTCGAGCGGGTTGGCCTCGGGGGTCGCGGAGACCTCCGAGGCGAGGGTGTCGTAGGTGCCCGGGGCCATCGACGGGTCGACGTGCAGGGTGAGGTATTGATTGTCGACAAAGGCACCTGTTGGCATGTTGCCGGTGGGGCATGCAATACGGGTGACGGAGATCTGCTCGCAGCCGGCCATCGTCGACGAGACGAGGGCCACCCCGGCAGGCACGTCGAAGTAGGCCATCGAGTCCTGTGCCGCGGATACGTTCCACTGGTTGCCGTAGCGCACGAAGACGAGGTAGTCCTCCCCGGCGACCACGTCGTGGATCCACCCCTTGTCTGGGTTGGGCGCGGCCGTCACCCAGATGTCGGCGGGCAGTGTCCGTGCGGCATGCGTCGCCGAGCTGTTGTTGGCGGTGTTCGAGTCGGGCTGGCTCGCCGTGACCGTCACTGTGTTGTCCATGTCCGCCGCTGTCGGAGCCACCGCGAGCCGGTAGTCGACGACGAAACTCGAGCCCGCCGGCATACTCGCGGCGGTGCAGTCGAAGCCTCCCCCGACGGCGGCACAGGTTGCCGTGACGCCGGGGTCGGGCGTGACGACAGGGTCGGCGGACAGGCTGAGTCCGGCCGGGAAGCGGTCGGCGGCCACGACGTCGGTCCCGGTTGCCGGTCCTGCGTTCGTCACGGTGAAGCGGTAGTCGATTGGGTTGTCGGCGTAGGGATCACCGAGGACCTGCTTGACGACCTTGAGATCGGCCACGCTCGTGGTCGTCGTCGACACGACATTGGTGAGGTAGGTGAATGTCGTGCCGATGGTCGGGGCGAGGAAGGTGACCGTCGCCTGGTTGGACAGCACCGTGCCCTGCGGGTTGTTGTCGACCGTCACGCGGAAGCGGACACTCGTGGTCGCGTTGGGTGCCAGCGAGCCGCCGGTGGTCCCCGTGGGGGCGGTGCCGAGGCGGGCGACGACCGCTCGCCGGACAGGGTCGTATTCCGCCGGGTCGTCGCCCGGCGCGTCGGTTCGGGACAGCGGGGTGGCTCCGCTGGTCGTGCTCGGCGGATAGCTGATCGATCCCGGCACGAAGGTGACCCCCGCAGGTAGGGGGTCCAGGAGGGTCACCTTGTCGGCCCGCTCGCCGCCGGTGTTGCTCAGAGTGACGGTGTATTCGAGCACGTCGCCGGTCCATGCCGGGTCGTGGCCGTTGAGGTCGACCACCGACTTGGTGATGGGCGTGAAGGCCGGTGCGAACAGGTCGACCTGGGTCGTGACGACCCCGGGCAGGTAGGCGTCACCGGAGGTGGAGAAGGTGAGCGTGGCCGAGGTGACACCGTTGGCGAGTATGCCGCTCGCGTCGATCCGCGCCACGTCCACGCCCATCCCATTGACATAGTTGGGGCTGCGCGGCAACGCCGAGGTGGGGTCGGACACCGAACTGTCGAAGAAGTTCGTCGCCGGGTGGGCGTCGTTGTTCACCACGGTCGAGTCGATCTTCATCTGGTCCCCGATGATGCCCAGATCGCCTTCCCAGGCGACGAGTCCGATCGAGGCGTTGACCGTCCCCGCCCGGGGGGTGAGGAAGCCCGAGATGGAGAGGGTGTCGACATCCGATCCGGACACCTGGTCCAGGCCCTCGGACACGGTGAGATCGCGATAAGGCTCGGCAGGATTGCGATAGGCGACCACGAGGCCCCAGCCAGCGAACCTGTTCGTGCCGGTCTGCGAAGAGATGTCGCCGACCCAGTAGGTCCCGTCGCCAGCCGAACGCACGATCGCCGTCACGTCGACTGCGGACTGGTAATAGGTGCTTCCCTGGGTGAGGCTCGAGGTCGCCGTGAGGGTCTGGTATACGCCGCCCGGTGCCTGCAGCTTCACAGACGTGCGGCTGAGCGCGCCGCCGGTGTTGCCGCCCCAATAGAGCCGTGCGTAGAGCACCGTCGACCCGGCGGGCACGGCGACGCTGGCGCTGGTCGAGTTCGACGTGGTCGTCGCCGAGGCGTCGAGGTCGATGAAGGCCATTGAGTAGGCGTTGTTGTTGTAGTTCCAGATGTCGGCCATTCCCGTCCCGGTCTGGGCCTGGGAACACGACGCGCCGGGATTGGCACCGCCCACGGAGGTCCCCGTGCACGTCATGTTGGAGTTGCCGAAGAGACGGATCGCCCCGTTGTCCTGGGTCGCCCACACTTGGCTGAAACTGGGCGGTGGTGGTGGCAGTGGTGGGGTCGGGCCCGGTCGTCCCACGGCCAGCGGAGCGGTGAGGAGTGCGAGCACGACGAGCGAGGCGGCCACGAGGGGAAGACCAAAACGATTCCGGCCGCGGGAAGTGGCCTTCATGTCCGTATTGTCCCATAAAGATATGGCCAGGCGCCAGCCTACCATCCGAGGGGAATTCTCGCAGTTCGACACGCCGAGTCGGACGGCCTGGCGGGCTTCGCCCCGCGGCCCGATCAGAACCCTCGTGAATGCGGGAGGTTAGAGCAGGTATGCCGACCGGGAACTCGCCGCCGAGGTCTCCTTGGGGATGCGCTCGTTGCCGTGGGTGGCGACGGTCTGGCCGTGCGGGGCCGGTCGGCCGTCGGCGCCCAGGCAGATCATCACGATCCGCTCGATGGTGACGATGGGCTCTCCCGTCACCATGTTGCGGACCTCGACGCGCAGGGTGAGCGAGGTCCGCCCGAACGCCGTCGCCTCGAGGCCGAGCTCGATCAGCTCGCCGAGATGGGCGGTCGAGACGAAGTCGATCTCCGACATGAACTTCGTGACCACGCGCCACGAACCGAGTTGGCTGATGGCGAAGATCGCGCATTCCTCGTCGATCCACTGGAGCAGGTTGCCGCCGAAGAGCGTGCCGTTGGGGCTCAGATCCTGCGGCTTGACCGACCTGCGCGAGTGGAAACTCATCCCCCCCGACGTCTCGCTCATCGGCGCGGCCTCGGGTCGATCCCCTGCTTGCGCAACTCGAGCTTGGCGACCGAGCGACGGTGCACCTCGTCCGGCCCGTCCGCGATGCGCAGGGTGCGCTGGTCGGCATACATCATCGGCAGAGGCGTGTCCTGGGCGACCCCGCCGCCGCCGTGCGCCTGGATGGCCCAGTCGATTACCTGGGTGGAGACCTTGGGGGCGACGACCTTGATCATCGCGATCTCGGCCTGGGCGGCCTTGTTGCCGACCGTGTCCATCATCCACGCGGCCTTGAGGGTGAGCAGCCGGGCCTGGTCGATCATCATCCGGGACTCGGCGATCCGCTCCTGCCAGACCGAGTGGTCGACGATCCGCTCGCCGAAGGTGACTCGTTCGGCCAGGCGCCGGCACATGAGCTCGAGGGCACGCTCGGCGGCGCCGATCGAGCGCATCGCATGGTGGATGCGCCCGGGGCCGAGCCGGCCCTGGGCGATCTCGAAGCCGCGGCCCTCGCCGAGCAGGAGGTTGCCCACCGGGACGCGCACGTCGGTGAGGGTCACCTCGCCGTGCCCGAGGGGGGCGTGGTCGTAGCCGAAGACGGTGAGGTTGCGCTCGACCTTGCAGCCGGGCGTGTCCGAGGGCACGAGGATCATCGACTGCTGGTGGTGGACATCGGCGTTGCGGTCGGTCTTGCCCATGACGATGAACAACTTGCAGCGCTTGGACACCGCACCGGTCGACCACCACTTGCGGCCGTTGATGACGTATTCGTCGCCGTCGCGGCGGATGTCGCATTCGATGTTCGTCGCGTCCGAGGAGGCCGAGTCGGGCTCGGTCATGAGGAAGGACGAGCGGATCTCCCCCTCGAGCAGCGGCACGAGCCATTGCTCCTTCTGCTCCGGGGTGCCGTAGCGCTCGATCGTCTCCATGTTGCCGGTGTCGGGTGCCGCGCAGTTGAACACCTCGGAGGCCCAGTGGACCCGGCCCATGATTTCGGCGAGCGGGGCGTATTCGTAGTTGGTGAGGCCCTCCGGCGCGTGCTCGGATTGCGGCAGGAAGAGGTTCCACAGGCCCTGGCTGCGGGCGCGCGGTTTGAGCAGCTCGACGACGCCCGACCCCTGCCAACCCTCCTCGCTGTTCCACGGCGGGCAGGCCGCCGCCTCTTCGATGTAGCGCTCCTCGTTGGGGTAGATGGCCGCGTCCATGAATGCGAGCAGCTTCTCCCGCAGCGCGGCGGTGCGCGGGGGGAATGCGAAGGGGTCCATGGGCAGGCCTTCCGTGTCGGGTCGAGTCGGGTCGGTTTCGGTCGTGGTTCGGGTCGGGCTCAAGCGGTGGACGGGGTATGCCGTGTGGTCCGGTCGGGGGGCACGCGACGGTCAGGTGGCTCGGGCGCCGGCGACGAGGTCCCAACCGATCTGGGCGACCGGGCCGGCCATCGCTCCCATCTCGGCGGCGTTGGGTCCGGCGGCGATCCCCTGTTGGACCCGCTTGGCGATCCCCTGGAGGATCGCGGCGAGCCGGAAGAAGTTGCAGCCGAGATAGAACGGCCAATCCGTGAGGACCTGCTCGGTGTCCGTGCGTCCGGCCAACGAGCAGTAGGTCGTGACCAACTCGGTCTCGGTGGGGATGCCCAGGGCGGCCAGGTCGCGGCCGGCGAAGCCGCGCACCCCGCCGTCGCTCAGGTGCCAGGACAGGGCGGTGTAGGCGATGTCGACGAGCGGGTGGCCGATCGTCGACAGCTCCCAGTCGAGCACGGCGGCGATGCGCGGGGTGTCCGGCTCGACGATGAGGTTCTCCAGCCGGTAGTCGCCGTGGACGATCGTCACCTCGTCGGTGCCGTGGGCCGGCAGGTTGGCCGGCAGCCACTCGATGAGCCGGTCCATCGCCGGGATCTCGACCGTCTGGGTCGCCTGGTACATCCGGGTCCACCGGGAGAACAGCCGGGAGAAGTAGTCCCCCGGACGGCCGTGTCCGGTGAGCCCGAGCGCCACGACGTCGAGCGTGTGCAGCCGGGAGATCACCTCGACCATCCCCTCGAACAGCTCCCGACGCTCGCTCACCTCGAGGCCGGGAGCCCAGCCCTCGCGGAAGATGCGCCCGTCGACGTGGTCCATCACGTAGAAGACGACTCCGACGACCGCCTCGTCCTCGCAGAGGGCCCGCATCCGGGGCACGGGGACGCCGGTGCCCTCGAGAGCCGACTGCACGGCATACTCGCGCTCGACCGCGTGGGCCGAGGGCGGCAGCTCGGCCGTGGGGGCGGGCTTCGCGCGCAACACCCAGCGTCGCCCGCCCGAACCGAGCAGCCACGAGGGATTGGACTGGCCCCCGGAGATGCGCTCCGCCGACAGGTCGGTGCCGACGCCCTCGACCCGAGGCGCAAGCCACGCCTGCAGCCTCCCGAGGTCCAGTTCCACCGGGCACCGCCTTTCCGTCGCGTGGACACGTGCACGATGCGGCGCCCAGGCGACAGCCTTGTCGTCGCGGATAGCCTGTCACACCCCCGTGCCGGCACTGGGAACGCCGTCGGGGGATGGGTGGTATCGACGACCCCGTAGATTCCTCGTATGCCGCGCCCCGACATCCGCTTCTGCCGCCTGTGCGGCACCCCGACCGAACAGCGGGTGCCACCGGGTGAGGACCGCGAGCGGGCGGTCTGTCCCGCCTGCGGCTACGTCGACTATGTCAACCCGACTGCGGTCGTCGGGACCGTGCCGGTGTGGGGCGAGGACGGTGGGGCGGTGCTGTTGTGCCTGCGGGCCATCGAGCCGCGCCGGGGTCGGTGGACGCTGCCCGCGGGCTTCCTCGAATACGGCGAGACCCTCGCGGCCGATGCGGAGCGGGAGACCCGCGAGGAAGCCGGCGCCCGGATCGAACTCGAGGGGATCTACACCGTCCTCGACGTCGTCCATGCCGGTCAGGTGCACGTCTTCTACCGGGCCCGGCTGCTCGACCTCGATCTGGATCCGGGCGAGGAGACGCTCGAGGCCCGGGTCTTCCCGCTCGCCGAGATCCCCTGGGACGAGCTGGCCTTCCTCACCGTGCGCCGGACCCTCGAGTGTTATCTCGCCGACCGCGCCGCCGGGATCGGCTTCCCCGTCCACACCGAGGCGATCCCGTGGGTCCCCCGGCCCTGAACCGACCGATCGCCGATCGCCAGGGACGGCGGCCGGCTCAGAGTTGGGCGAGGCCGGCCGCGAGCGAGTCCAGGATGCTCGCCGGGGCGCCGTGCGGCAGGTTGAGCACCGCAATGTCCGCGCCGACGTCCCGATAGCTCGCGGCGAGTTCCACCGCCGCGGCCACTTGCGCATCACCCGTCCCCGTGACCATGACGTTGACCGAGCAGGCGATCTCACCCGGGTCGCGCCCGAGGGTCGCACAGTGCTCGAGCAGGACGGTCTTGAGGCCCTGCCATTCCTCGGGGCCGCTCACGATGGCATTCCACTGCTGGGCCCACTTCGCGACCGCGAGCAGGGTCCGCCGCGGGCCCTTGCCGCCGATGGTGAGCGGCGGGTGCGGCCGCTGCACGCCCTTGGGTTCGTTGCGCGCATTCGTGAGCGTGAAATAGCGCCCCTGGAAGGTCGTGTGCTCGTCGGTGAGCAGCCCGAGCAGCACCTGAACGCCCTCGTCGAACTGGTCGAAGCGCGCCTTGAGCGGCGGCAGCTCGATCCCGTATGCCCTGGTCTCCAGCTCGTTCCAGCCCGCACCGACCCCGAGTTCGAGGCGCCCGTCGGAGATGATGTCGACCGCCGCCGCCATGTTGGCCAGCACCGCCGGGTGGCGGTAGATCATCCCGGTCACCTGGCAGCCGACCCGGATCCGAGAGGTCGCCTGGGCGAGCGCGGCCAGCGTCGTCCACGCCTCGAGGTTGGGTCCGTCGAGGTCGCCGGTGAGCGGGTAGAAGTGGTCCCAGTGCCACGCGCTCTCGAAGAGGGGTATGCCGTCGGCGGCGATCCACGTGTCCCGCAGCCACGCCCAGCTCACGTGCTCGGGCCTGGTCTTCACGTGGAACCTCACGGTGCACTCCTCGACTGTGCGTATGCCGCGCGCGTCCCGTTCGCGTCGGACGGCGCGCTCGCGGGCTGGCCGGACTGAGGAGATCCAGCATGCCGGACGCGGCTGCGGCATACCATCGAGAACGTGGCAGGCGCCAAGGTGACCCTCGTCGCGCTGCTCCTCGGCGCGTCGCTCGTGGCCTGCTCGGCCGGGGCGGGCGAGCCGGCGGCGACCGGGCAGCCACCCGCGACCAGCCGGCCATCCGGGACCGGAGGTGACGTGAGGACCGGCGGCCCGTCGGCGTCCGGGTCGTCGGGCGTGCAGCCACTGCTCGCGCGGCCCTTCTCGGTGACCGTGGCCGTGGCCCTCGCGCATCCCTGGTCGATGACCTTCCTGCCCGACGGGCGGGCGCTCGTCACCCAGCAGCCGGGCACCCTCGTGCTGTTCGACCCTGCCACCGCCGGTGTCACTCCGGTCCCCGGCGTGCCGACGGTCGTCTACGCGGGGCAAGGGGGGCTCGGCGACGTCGTGCTCGGGCCCACCTTCGCCTCCGACGGGGGGCTCTACCTCAGTTGGGTGGAGGCCGGCGAGGCTGGCACGGCAGGGGCGGTCGTGGGGCGAGCCACCCTCCGCCTGGACGGCTCCCCGCGGCTGGAAGGGCTCAGCGTCATCTGGCGCCAGGAGCCCAAGGTCTCCGGGGCCGGGCATTTCGGCCACCGGATCGCCGTGGCCCCCGACGGCCGGACGATCTTCGTCACCTCCGGCGAGCGGCAGAAGTTCGACCCGGCCCAGGACCTCGGCAACAACCTCGGCAGCATCGTCCGGCTCGACCTCGACGGGTCACCCGCGCCCGGCAATCCGTGGGCCGATCGGGGTGGGGTGACCGCACAGATCTGGAGCTACGGTCACCGCAACCCACTGGGGATCGCGTTCGACGCCGCCGGCAACCTGTGGAGCTCGGAGATGGGTCCGCAGGGCGGCGACGAGGTCAACCTCGTCCTCCCGGGCCGCAATTACGGCTGGCCCCGGGTGTCCAACGGCTCGCACTACGGCGGCGCCGACATCCCCGACCATGCGCCGGGCGACGGCTTCCAGGCTCCCTCGGTGTGGTGGAATCCGTCGATCTCCCCGTCCAGCCTCATGGTCTACTCCGGGGCGTTGTTTCCTCAGTGGCGGGGTGATGCCTTCGTCGGCGCGCTCTCCGGGGAGGCGCTCATCCGGGTCCACCTCGACGGGACGACCGCCGTTCTCGCCGACGTGTGGAAGCTGGGCCGGCGGATTCGCGAGGTCGAGCAGGGGCCGGAAGGCAGTCTGTGGCTGCTCGAGGACGGCGCGGATGCCCGCATCCTGCGACTCACTCCGGCGGTCGGCTGACCGGTCCGCGCAACGCACACACGGGTCCACTCCGGCGGTCGGCTGACCGCGATTGTGTGAGCCCATGGCCCTCGGTGGGCGATCCGCTTACACAATGTCGCGCCGCACCATCGCCCACAGGTATGCCGCTCCCGCGGCCGTGCCTTGCGCGTCCCGGACCCGGGCGGTTCAGAGGATGGGGATGCGTGCGCGGGTAGCCGCGACGAGGTCGAGCTCGATGGTGGTGACGAGCAGTCCCTCGGTCGCGCCCAGCCGCGCTCGGACCACACCCACGGGGTCAACGACGCAGCTGCGCCCGATCCCGAGCGGTTCCGTGCCCTGCCCAGCCACCCACGCCTGACCGGCGGCGACGACCCACGCTTGGGCGTCCATCGCGCGGGCCCGGGTGAGCAGGTCCCATTGCTCGGCCTTGCCGGGCCCGTCGCCCCACGAGGTGGGCAGGCAGACCACCTGTGCTCCCGCGCGGCCGAGTGCCGTGAACTGCTCGGCGAAGCGCACGTCGAAACAGGTCGCGAGGCCGATCGTCACGCCCTCCATCCGGAAGGTCACGAGCTCCTCGCCCGGGCACACGACCGCCGACTCGCGGGAACCGAAGGCGTCGTAGAGGTGGATCTTCCGGTATGCCGCCTCGCCCCCCTCCACGCGCGGCCCCACCGCGAGCAGCGTATTGTGCACCCGGCCGTCGTCGGCCGGCTCGAACATGCCGACGACGACGGTGACCCCGTGGGCCCGCGCCGCCACCCGCACCCCTTCGGCGAACGGCCCGTCGAGCGGCTCGGCGATCTCGCGCAGCCGGGTGCCGAAGCACGCCATCGTCGCCTCGGGGAAGACGACGAGGTCGGCGCCCGCTGCGGCCGCGCGGGCGGTCCACTCGTGGACGAGTCCGAGGTTGGCGACCGGGTCGTGGCTCGAGACGATCTGGGCAGCGGCGACGACGAGCTCGCCGCGGCCGGCCGAATCGCTGTGGGTGGCAGGCGCGTTCATCAACGGACCCCTTCCACCGGCATACCGTCCTGGAGGTAGACGCACTGAGGCGAGGCGACCGCGGCCGCGACTCGTCGGCGCACGGCCGGACGCAGGAGCTCGAGCGCCTCGTCGGGGTCGGCGAAGCGGAAGTCACTCACCTCCGCGGGCTGCAGGACGATCGCCGCGAGCCGGTCGTCCGGGACTGTCCCGCAGTCGAAGAGGAAGCGCAGGCCGAGGGCTTTGCGGTTCTTGGCGGGGCGCGTGTCGACGGCGACGAGGCGGCCCTCGGTGACGGTGAGGCCGGTCTCCTCGAGCACCTCGCGACGGCAGGCCTCCCAGGGTGTCTCGGTGGCTTCCATCACCCCGCCGGGGATCGTCCACCCCGACTTGTAGGTGGGTTTGAGCAGGAGCAACCGCCCGGCCCGGTCGTGCACGAGCGCGCCGGCCGACACCGGGATGCCGGGCAGCCCGTCCCAGGCCCACAGCTCGCTCTCGTCGGCCGCCGGCGTCGGGGCGTCGACGGTCCCGTCCTGCTCGTCCACGGGCGACAGCGTATGCCGCCGCAGCGCCGGGGTCGCGGACGGGACGCGGACGGGAGGCCGACGGGTCGCGGACCGCGAGCCGGGGCTACCCTGGCGACGATCCGAACTCCGGAAGGGGAAACCGCGATGACGAACATCCAGCCCCCGGTCGAGCTTGCCAATGCCCTGCTCCTCGACGCCTTCGGGCGGGTCGCCGAAGACCTGCCCCACCTGTTGGACGGGCTCACCCCCGAGGAGATCCGCTGGCAGCCCGATCCCGCGGCCAACTCGATCGGCTGGCTGGTCTGGCACCTCAGCCGCGTCCAGGACGACCACCTCGCCGGCGTCGACCACTGCGAACAGGTCTGGACCGCAGCCGGTTTCGCCGAACGTTTCGGGCTGGCCTATGGCGTGCGGGAGATCGGCTACGGTCACTCGGCCGCGCAGGTGCGGGCCTTCTCGGTGACCGACGCGGCGCTGCTCGCGGCATACCACGAGGCGGTGCACGCGCAGACCGTGCGCATCGTGACCGCGCTCGACACCGCGGGCTTCGCGCGGATCGTCGACGAACGGTGGGATCCCCCCGTCACCGCGGCGGTCCGGCTCGTCTCGGTCGTCAACGACATCACGAGCCACCTCGGTCAGGCGCAGTATCTCCTGGGCCTGCGGCGCCGTGCGGCGGCGGCGTCCTAGGCTGGCCGCGTGCTCAATGCGTTTGCGGTGCTGCTGTGTCTCTCGGCGACGCTCGCGTGGTTCACCTCCCGCTTCCTGCGGATCCCCACGACCGTCGGGGTCACCCTCTCGGCGGCCGTGGCGGCAATGCTCATCGTCGCCGTCGACTCGGTCGTGGGATCTTTCGGTTTGCGGGCCCAGGCCGAGGCGCTCCTGCTCACCCTCGATTTCACGACTTTCGTCCTCAACGGGATCCTGTCGATCCTCCTGTTCGCGGGGGCCCTGAGCCTGGACGCCCGGCTCATCGTGGAGCAGCGCGCGAGCATCCTCACCCTCGCGAGCGTGGGCACCCTCGTGAGCACCGGGCTCATCGGCGCGGGCGCCTACGTCGTCTTCCAACTCGTCGGGCTGCCGATGCCCTTCGTATGGGCGCTGCTCTTCGGGGCCCTCATCTCTCCGACCGACCCGGTCGCCGTCCTCGACCTGCTCAAACGGGCCAAGGTGCCGGCCCGGCTCGAGGCACTCGTCGCGGGGGAGAGCCTGTTCAACGACGGGGTCGGGGTCGTCCTCTACCTCGTCGTCGGCAGCGTCGCCGGAGCCGCCCTCGGCGAGCATGCGGCCGATCCCACGCTCGCCGGCGCAGTGCTCCTGTTCGTCCGCGAGGCCATCGGCGGGCTGGCCTTCGGTGCCGCACTCGGGTGGCTGGGCTACCAGGCCTGTCGGAGCATCGACGGCCACGCGGTGGAGACGCTCATCACGCTGGCCATCGTCGTCGGCGGCTACCTCTGCGCGGACGCCCTCGGCGTGAGCGGACCGCTCGCCATGGTCGTCGCCGGCCTGGCCATCTCGTATTGGCGCGAACGCGCCTTCGACGAGGCCACCCGCCATCACGTCGAGGGCTTCTGGGAGACCCTCGACCAGATCCTCAACATCCTCCTGTTCGCGTTCATCGGGTTCGACGTCCTGCTCGCGCCCACGACCGGGCCGCAGCTCGCCGCGAGTGCCGCGCTCATCGGGGTCGCGCTGGCGGCCCGACTGGTGAGCGTCTGGCTGCCGATGCGGGTGTTGCTGCGCGATGCCGGTCACGGCCGCTACACCGTGCGCCTGCTCACCTGGGGCGGTCTGCGCGGCGGCATCGCCATCTCACTGGCCCTCGGCTTGCCGATGAGCCCCTATCGGAGCACCCTCGTGACGGCGACCTATGCGGTCGTCCTGTTCAGCATCGCCGTGCAGGGGCTCACCGTCATGCCGCTGGTCCGCAAGGTGGCCGCAGCGAGCCCGCACTGAGCGGGGTCTTGGCCCCCCTCGACGCCGCCAGGGCGGACGTCAACCCCGCAGTCGGGCAGTGACCGTCGCGGCGACCCGCCGCACCCGCACGGCCAATTCGTCCCGCTGACCGTCGTCGACCTCGGCGAGGTCATAGGTGACCGCGACCGCCGCGACCGGATGCCCGGTGTGGTCGAGGACCGCGTCGGCCACCGAGCCGAGACCCGCGGTCACCGTGCCGCGCTCGACGGCATAGCCGCGCGCGCGGACGGCGGCGAGCTCGCGCCGCAACGCGAGCACGGACCGGGGCCCCTCGTCCTCGCGGCGCACGAGCAGCGACGCCTGCGGGTAGAGCGCGCGCACCTGGGCCGCCGCCAGCTTGGCGAGCATGGCCAGCCCGCTCGCGGTGAGGTGGGCGGGCAGCCGCACCCCCACGTCGGTGACGAGCCGTGGGCGGCCCGGAGCGCGCTCCTCGACGACGTAGAGGACGTCTCGTCCGTGCATGACCGCGAGGTGGGCGTTGTGTCGGGTGAGGTCGACCAACTTGGCGAGCAGCGGGGTCGCGAGCCGTTGCAGCGGCGCCTGTCGTTGATAGGCCGAGCCCAGCTCGTAGGCCGCTGCCCCCAGCCCGAACCGGCCCTCCTCGCGCAGGTGGCTCACGAAGCCGCGGTCGGCGAGCGTCGTGAGCAGCCGGTAGGTGCTCGACCGGGGCAGTCCGAGGTCGCGGGCGATCGCCGCGGCGGGCAACGGCTCGGTATGCCGCGCGAGCAGCCGCAGCAGGTCGAGGGCGTGGCCGACGGCCGGGTTCTGGTCCATCTCGCGACTGAGCCTAGCGCGATGGTCCCAGATCTGGGACAGCGTCCCGACACGCCTGGCCTCACAACGAGGCCCGAGGGGGTGCAATGGTCGGCATGAGCGAGCAGCTGATCGTCCTGGGCGCCCAGACCCTGCGGATCGAGGACATCGTGGCCGTCGCGCGCCATGGCGCGTCCGTCGAGCTGTCCCAAGCCGCGCTCGAGCGGATCGCCGCGAGTCGGCGGGTCGTCGAGTCGCTCGCAGCCGACGTCGAGCCGCACTACGGGGTGTCGACCGGGTTCGGCGCGCTCGCGACCCGGCACATCCCGGTCGAGTTGCGGGCCCAGCTGCAGCGCTCGCTCGTCCGCTCGCACGCGGCCGGCAGCGGCGCCGAGGTCGAGCGCGAGGTCGTCCGCGCGCTCATGACCCTGCGCCTGGCGACCCTGGCCACCGGCCGCACGGGGGTGCGCCCGGAGGTCGCCACCACGTATGCCGCGATGCTCACCGCCGGGATCACCCCCGTCGTCCACGAATACGGCTCGCTCGGCTGCTCGGGCGATCTCGCGCCGCTCGCCCACTGTGCGCTCGCGGCGATGGGCGAGGGACCGGTGCGCCTGTCCGACGGCACCCCGTCCGACTCGGCTGCGGCACTGGAGGCGCACGGCATACCGCCGATCGAGCTGCGCGAGAAGGAGGGTCTGGCCCTCATCAACGGCACCGACGGGATGCTCGGCATGCTCTGTCTGGCCATCGCCGACCTGCGCGCTCTGTTGCGGGTGGCCGACATTGCCGCCGCGATGAGCATCGAGGGACTGCTCGGCACCGACGACGTCCTGGCCGCCGACCTGCAGGCGCTACGTCCCCAACCCGGCCAGGGCATCTCGGCCGCCAACATCCGCACCGTCATGGCGGACAGCCCGATCCGGCATTCGCACGACACCGAGGACTGCCCGCGGGTGCAGGACGCATATTCGCTGAGGTGCGCACCTCAGGTGCACGGGGCCGCCCGCGACACGGTCGAGCATGCGGCGCGGGTGGCGGCATACGAACTCGCCTCGGCGATCGACAACCCGGTGGTGACCCTCGACGGGCGGGTGGAGAGCAATGGCAACTTCCACGGCGCCCCGGTGGCCTACGTGCTCGACTTCCTCGCCATCGTCGCCGCCGACGTCGCGAGCATGTCCGAGCGGCGCACCGACCGTTTCCTCGACCGCGCGCGCAGCAACGGACTGCCGGCCTTCCTCGCCGCCGACCCCGGCGTGGACAGCGGGCACATGATCGCGCAATACACCCAGGCGGCGATCGTCTCCGAGCTCAAGCGGCTCGCGGTGCCGGCGAGCGTCGACTCGATCCCGTCCTCGGCCATGCAGGAGGACCACGTGTCGATGGGCTGGTCGGCCGCGCGCAAGTTGCGCCGGTCGATCGACGGGCTCACTCGCGTGCTTGCCATCGAGATCCTCACCGCCGCAAGGGGTTTGGACTTGCGGGCACCGCTCACCCCGGCACCGGCCACCGGTGCCGTCGTCGCCGCCCTGCGCGCGGGGGTCCCGTCCGTCGGCCCCGACCGCTTCCTCGCCCCCGAGATCGAGTATGCCGTGCGGCTCGTCGCCTCGGGTGAGGTTCTCGCTGCGGTCGAGGCCGTCACGGGGCCGCTGGGCTGAGGCTCGACGGGGCTCAGTCGCGGGCCAGCGCCGAGCGCACATCGGTGTGCCCGAAGTCGTCGCCCTTGAAGAGCAGCGGCTCGCCGGTGTCCTTGGCAAGGGCATAGGCGAAGCAGTCGCCGAGGTTGAGGCGGGCCGGGTGACCGGATCCCCGCCCGAAGTCCCGATAGGCCTCCCGGGCGATCTGCGCCTGCCGTGCGGTGAACGGCGCCACCTGCACGTCCTGCTCCCGGAGGAACGAGTCCAGGTCGCGGGACATCGTCGGGCCGGTGCCCCGATCGGTCACCGCGTAGATCTCCACGAGGGTGGCCGCCGACACCGATCGCGTCGAGGTGTCGTCGAGCGCGTCTTGGAAGGCGCGTCGTTCGGGCTCGCCGCGCAGAATCGCCACGATGGCCGAGGTGTCCAGGATCACGCGGGCAGGCCGTGGTCGTCGTAGAGCTCGTCCAGGTTTCGCTGGATCGCCGCTCGGTGCTCGTCGGTCATCCGGGCATCGATCTCGGCGAGCAACCGGTCCACACGAGCCCGCCGCGCCCTCGCCGCCCCGGCGGCGTCGTGGTCGGCGAGAAATGCCTCCAGGGCCTTCTCGAGCACGCTCGTCTGGCTCAGTCCGCTCACCCGGGCCGCCTCCTTGGCCAGGCGGCATACCCGCTCGTTCTTGATGTTGAGCGCCACGACGACACCTCCTCGCATCTCTACCCGACCCCACCGTCCAGACTGTTACACCTTTATACCTCATCGATCTACTTATCCACCCAGCCGCGCGAGGCGGTCTTCCCCGGGGGGACGGCCTCGCTGTGCGCTCCGCGACGGCTCAGGCGCTCGGCGTGAGCGTGCCACCACCCGCAAGCGCATACGTCTTGCCGCCGAGCTCGGGGCTGGCCGTCTTGTCGTAGTAGCCGGTGTGGCCGTTGCCGGTGATGTTGGTGACGGTGCTGCCGCTGATCGCCGCCCCGGTGAGCGCGTCGACGTGTGAGTCGGCGGTGACGCTGAGCCGCCGGTCCCAGATATGGGACACGCAGCGTTGTCACGCCGGTGCCGGACGAACGGGTGACCGCTGTAATGGGAGGCGAGCACCCGGCATACCGACGACGCAGTGGAGGCCGACGACCCATGGACAGCACCGGAGCCCGCCCCGTCCGCGCCCCGCGCGGCACCACCCTCACCGCCCGGTCCTGGTCGACCGAGGCACCGCTGCGGATGCTCATGAACAACCTCGACCCCGAGGTCGCCGAGCGGCCCGACGACCTCGTGGTCTATGGCGGGACCGGTCGGGCGGCGCGCGACTGGCGCAGCTTCGACGCCATGGTCCGCACCCTGAGCTCGCTGCGCGCCGACGAGACGATGCTCGTCCAATCCGGCCGCCCGGTGGGGGTCTTCCAGACGCACGAGTGGGCGCCGCGGGTGCTCCTCGCGAACTCCAACCTCGTGCCGGACTGGGCGACCTGGCCGGAGTTCCGCCGGCTCGAGCACCTCGGACTCACGATGTACGGCCAGATGACCGCCGGCTCGTGGATCTACATCGGCACCCAGGGCATCGTCCAGGGCACCTACGAGACCTTCGCCGCCATCGCCGACAAGAGGTATGCCGGCTCGCTGGCCGGCACTCTCACCCTCACCGGAGGCTGCGGCGGGATGGGCGGCGCGCAGCCGCTCGCGGTCACCCTCAACGGCGGCGCCTGCCTCATCGTCGACGTCGACCGCACCCGGCTGGACCGGCGGGTCCAGCACCGCTACCTCGACGAGGTGGCCGACTCGCTCGACGACGCGATCGTGAAAGCCGTTGCGGCCAAACGGGATCGGCGCGCCTGGAGCGTCGGCGTCGTCGGCAACGCCGCCGAGGTCTTCCCCGAGCTGCTGCGCCGGGGCGTGCCGATCGACATCGTCACCGACCAGACCTCCGCCCACGATCCGCTCTCCTATCTGCCCGAGGGCATCTCCGTGGAGGACTGGCACGACTACGCTGAGCGCAAGCCCGAGGAGTTCACCGACCGGGCCCGGGCGTCGATGGCCCACCACGTCGAGGCGATGGTCGGCTTCCTCGACGGCGGCGCCGAGGTCTTCGACTACGGAAACTCGATCCGCGACGAGGCACGCCAGGGCGGCTACGACCGAGCCTTCGACTTCCCCGGCTTCGTGCCGGCCTACATCCGGCCGCTCTTCTGCGAGGGTAAGGGCCCCTTCCGCTGGGCGGCCCTGTCCGGCGACCCGCGCGACATCGCCGCCACCGACGAGGCGGTGCTACGGCTCTTCCCCGACAACGACCGGCTGCACCGATGGATGCGCGGGGCCAAGGAGCGGATCGCCTTCCAGGGCCTGCCCGCTCGCATCTGCTGGCTCGGCTACGGCGAGCGCGACCAGGCCGGCTTGGCCTTCAACGATCTGGTCGCCCGCGGAGCGGTGCAGGCGCCCATCGTCATCGGCCGCGACCACCTCGACTGCGGCTCGGTCGCCTCGCCCTACCGGGAGACCGAGTCGATGCTCGACGGCTCCGACGCCATCGCCGACTGGCCGCTGCTCAACGCCCTCACCGCGACCAGCTCCGGCGCGACCTGGGTGTCGATCCACCACGGCGGCGGGGTCGGCATCGGCCGGTCCATCCACGCCGGGCAGGTTTCGCTCGCCGACGGCACGCCGCTTGCCGCCGAGAAGCTTGCTCGGGTGCTCACCAACGACCCCGGCATGGGCGTCATCCGGCACGTCGACGCCGGATATGCCGAGGCCGACGTGGTCGCCGCCGCCCGCGGGGTGCGTGTCCCCATGCGGGAGAGTTAGGCCATGTCGAGCTTCACGAGGATGTGGGAGGACCTCGTCCCGGTCGGTCGCGACCCGCTCACCCGGGGCTACCGCCGGTTCGCCTGGACCCGCGAGGACCACATCCTGCGCGAGTGGTTCGCGGGGGAGTGCGCCGCCCGTGGGCTCACCCTCGTCGAGGACCGCGCCGGCAACCAGTGGGGCTGGTGGGGCGACCCCGACGCAACGCCCGGCTTGGTCCTCGGCTCGCACCTCGACTCCGTCGCCGACGGCGGGGCCTTCGACGGCCCGCTCGGCGTGGTGAGCGCCTTCGCCGCGCTCGATGCATTGCGGGACAAGGGTTTCCGACCTCGTATGCCGGTCGGCGTCGCCAACTTCGCCGACGAGGAGGGCGGCCGCTTCGGGGTGGCCTGTGCCGGCTCCCGGGTCCTCACCGGGGTGCTCGATCCCCGTCGGGCACGGGCCTTGCGCGACGATGCCGGGGTGACGTTGGCCCAGGCGCTGCGTGTCGCGGGGCGCGACCCCGAGGCACTCGGCCCGGACCCCGAGGCGCTGCGTCGGGTCGCGGCATACGTCGAGTTGCACGTCGAGCAGGGGCGTGCCCTCTGCACGGAACCCGACGACCCCTTCGGCGACCCCGAGTCGTGGGACCCGCGTCGTGCCGTCGCGATCGGCACCGAGATCTGGCCCCATGGACGCTGGCAGATCGACCTGTTCGGCGAGGCCAACCACGCCGGCACGACCCAGCTCGAGGACCGATCCGACGCGATGCTCGAATTCGCCGCCGTCGTCGCCTCCGCCCGCGTGCTCGCCCGCGAGTCCGGCTGCGTGGCGACGATCGGCAAAGTGATCGCCAGGCCCAATGCCGTCAATGCGATCCCCGAGCACGTCACCGCATGGCTCGATGCCCGAGGACCCGATCCCGAGGCGGTCCGGCGACTGGTCGACACGATCCGCGGCGAGGTGAGCGAGGACGGGGCCAGGGGCACCGTCAACGAGGACTCGTGGACGCCGGCCACGACCTTCGATCCCACACTGCGGCAACGGATCTCGGACATCCTGCCGGATGCCCCACTGCTGGCCACCGGCGCCGGCCACGACGCCGGGATCCTCGCCAACGCCGGCAAACCGAGCGCGATGCTCTTCGTCCGCAATCCCACCGGGGTCTCGCACTCCCCGGCCGAGCGTGCGCTGGCCGGGGACTGTGCCCGCGGGGTCGAAGCCCTCACCGCTGTCGTCGCGGGGCTGGCCGGGTGAGCGCGTTCTGGTGCGAGCACGCCTGGCTGCCGGGCGGTGTCGCCGCCCGGGTGCGCCTCGAGCTTGCCGACGGGCGGTTCGGCTCCGTCACCGCCGACACCGACCCGCATTCCGGCGATGTCCGACTCGCGGGTCTCACCCTGCCCGGCCCGGCCAACGCCCACAGCCACGCCTTCCACCGCGCCCTGCGCGGGCGCACGCATGGCGGCCGGGGCAGCTTCTGGACCTGGCGCGAGCGGATGTATGCCGCCGCCTCCCGGCTCGATCCCGACACCTACCTCACCCTCGCGCGGGCGGCATACGCGGAGATGGCACTCGCCGGCTGGACGGTCGTCGGGGAGTTCCACTACCTGCACCACGCGCCCGGCGGCACGGCCTACCGCGACCCCAACGCCATGGGCGCAGCACTCGTTCGCGCCGCCGCCGAGGCCGGGATCCGGCTCACCCTGCTCGACACGCTCTACCTCGCCGGTGGGCTCGACGCCGACGGTCACGCGCCGCTCGACCCGGTGCAACGCCGCTTCACCGACGGTCGGGTCGGCGCCTGGGCGGCCCGCACGGCCGCGCTCGCCGACGGGCCCTTGGTGCGCCACGGCCGGGCCGTCCACTCGGTGCGCGCCGTGCCCGTGCGGGCGCTGCGCGAGGTCGCGGCACTGCGAAACGGCCGCCCGCTGCACGTCCATCTCTCCGAGCAACCCGCCGAGAACGAGACCTGCCTGGCCCACTACGGGCTCACCCCCACCGGCCTGCTCGCCGAGGCCGCGCTGCTCGGGCCCGAGACGACCGCCGTCCACGCCACCCACCTGAGCGCCGCGGACATCGCGCTGCTCGCCGACAGCGGCACCGGCGTCTGCGTGTGCCCGACCACCGAGCGCGATCTCGCCGACGGGATCGGCCCGGCCCGCGAGTTGGCCGACGCGGGCGTCCCGCTCTCGCTCGGCTCCGACCAGCACGCCGTCGTCGACTCCTTCGAGGAACTGCGGACACTCGAGGGCCACGAGCGGCTGCGTTCGCTCGAACGCGGGCGCTTCACGGCCGCCGAGCTTCTCACTTCCTTGTCGCCCAACGGATATCGCGCCCTTGGCTGGCCCGAGGGTGGCCGCCTGCTCGCGGGCGCGCTTGCCGACTTCACCACCGTCCGGCTCGACTCCCCACGCACCGCGGGGTCGCTGCCCGACCAGGCCCCGTATGCCGCGACCGCCGCCGACGTGACGACCGTCGTCGTCGGCGGCGAGACGGTCGTCTCGCACGGCGAACACCGGCTCGGCGACATCGGTCGGCTGCTCGGTGAGGCGATGACGCTGCTCGACGCGCTGTCCGAGTCCCCCGCCGGCCAGGAGCCGGAGGCCAGGCGATGACCTCGACCCTCGTCACCGGGATCGGCGAACTCGTCACCAACGACCCCGAGCGCTCCCGCCGCGACCAGCCGGCCGATCTCGCGCGCCTCGGCCTGCTGCGCAACGTCGCTCTCGTCGTCGCCGACGGGCAGATCGCCTGGCTGGGCCCGGCGGGCAAGTCCCCGGAGGCCGACCGGCGCGTCGACCTGGACGGTCGTGCCGTCCTGCCGGGCTTCGTCGACAGCCATACCCATCTCGTCTTCGCCGGTGACCGGGCTGCCGAGTTCGCCGCACGGATGACCGGCACGGCATACGACGGCGGGGGGATCGCCACGACCGTCGCCGCGACCCGCGCCGCCACCGACGACGAGTTGCGCGCCCTGCTCGCCGCCCGCGTCGCCGAGGCACGCGCGCAGGGGACGACGACCCTCGAGGTGAAGAGCGGCTACGGGCTCGACGTCGACACCGAGCTCCGGCTGCTGCGACTGGCCCGGGAGATCACCCCGCACACCACCTTCCTCGGTGCGCACGTCGTCCCAGCCGAATACCGAGACGACAGAACGGCATACGTCGACCTCGTCACGGGTCCGATGCTCGACGCCGTCGTCGCCCAGGGGGCGGCGGCATACCTCGACGTCTTCTGCGAGCCGCTTTCTCCGCACGCGTTCACCGAGCCGGAGGCGCGCATGATCCTCCTCGCCGGGCGGCGTGCTGGGCTGCGCCTGCGGGTGCACGGCAATCAGCTCGGGCCCGGCCCGGGGGTGGCCCTCGCCTGCGAGCTGGGCGCTGCGAGCGTCGACCACTGCACCTACCTGGACGACACGGACGTCGACGCGCTCGCCCAGTCGGGCACCGTCGCCACGCTGCTGCCCGGGGTCGAGTTCTCCACTCGACATCCCTATCCCGACGCGCGCCGGCTGCTCGACGCGGGTGTCGCGGTGGCCCTGGCCACCGACTGCAATCCCGGCACCTGCTTCACGAGCTCGATGCCCTTCGTCGTCGCGCTTGCCGTGCGCGAGCTGCGGATGACCCCCAGCGAAGCGGTGTATGCCGCCACCGCCACCGCAGCGCGCAGCCTCGGGCTGTCCCGGCCGCTCGCCGTGGGAGCACCCGCAGAACTGGCCGTGCTCGACGCCCCGACCCACCTGCACCTCGCCTACCGTCCCGGCGTGCCGCTGGCCCGCACGCTCGAGGTCTGAGCGCTGCGGCCCGCCGGGCTTCGGAAGTGTCGGAGATGGGCCGCTGGATGGGGGTTTCAGCGGCCCATCTCCGCAACCTGTGAGCTGGCGCGGTCCGTGGCGTTCGAGAAGGGTCGGAATCGGGCCGTGGCGTGCGGCGCAGTTCCACCGGTGAGCCGGGGCGGGCACAATCGAGGGCATGCGCATCGACCTCAACGCCGACCTCGGCGAGTCCTTCGGTGCCTGGCGGATGGGCGACGACCTCGCGATGCTCGAGCTCGTCACGAGTGCATCGATCGCCTGCGGTTTCCACGCCGGCGATCCGCTCACGATCCGGCGGACGGCGGCTGCGGCGGTCGAGCGCGGGGTCGTGGTCGGCGCGCACGTCTCCTATCCCGACCTCGCGGGCTTTGGCCGACGCCTGCTCGACGTCGGTCCCGACGACCTCGCCGCCGACGTGCTCTACCAACTCGGCGCGCTCGACGCGATGTGCCGGGTAGCCGGCGGCCGGGTCCGCTACGTGAAGGCCCACGGTGCGCTCTATCACGCGATCGGCCGCGACGAGGTCCAGGCGGGAGCGTTCGTGGCCGCGGTCGCGGCCTACGACCGGTCGTTGACCGTCCTCGGGACCGCCGGCTCGGTCGTGCTGCGGCTGGCGGCGGCGGCGGGCTTGCCGACCGCGAGTGAGGCCTTCGCGGACCGCGGATATGCACCGGACGGGGCCCTCGTGCCGCGCGGGGATTCGGGTGACGTCCTCACCGACACGGCGGCGGTCGTCGCCCAGGCGCTCTCGCTCGCGCGCGATGGTCGGGTTGCCGGCGGCGACGGTGATCACGTTGCCGTGCAAGCAGATTCGCTGTGCCTGCACGGCGACACCCCCGGCGCCGTCGAGCATGCCCGGGCGGTGCGGGCGGCCCTCGTGTCGGCCGGTGCCACCCTGCGTGCCTTCGTCGACTGACCGACGATGATCGAGCTGCGACTGTTGCCGATGGGGCAGGACGCGGTGCTCGCCGAGGTCGTCGGCGACCCCGCCGGCGACCGGGCGCTCGGCCTCGCCATGGCCATCGAGTCGGCCCGCGGCTGCGACCCGGCGGCCTGGGCGGGCGTCACCGACGTCGTCCCGGGAGCGACCACCGTCCTCCTTCGTCTCGGCGCGCCGGCGACGACGGCGAGCGTGGGTGCCGCCGTGCGCGCGCTGGCCGCCGGGCTCGGCGCCACCGCAGCCGTGCCGATCACCGCGGAGGTGACGATCGAGGTCGACTACGACGGCCCGGACCTCGACGAGATCGGCGAGCTCACCGGACTGGGCCGCGGCGGGGTGGTCGCCGCGCACACGGGCACCCCCTGGCGGGTCGCCTTCGGTGGATTCGCCCCCGGCTTCGGCTACCTCGTCGGTGGCGATCCCCGACTGCACGTGCCGCGTCGCCCCGCCCCGCGGACCCGGGTGCCCGCGGGTGCCGTGGGCCTGGCCGGATCGTTCAGCGGGATCTACCCCCGCGAGTCACCGGGTGGCTGGCAACTGCTCGGCCGGACGGACGCCGCGCTGTGGGACCTCGACCGCGACCCACCGGCCCTCCTGCGCCCGGGGACCGCCGTCCGGTTCGTCGACCTGCGGGGCTCCCGATGACCGCGGCCTTGCTCGTCCTCGACCCCGGCCCGCTCGCCCTCGTGCAGGACGAGGGCCGGACCGGCTACGCCGCCATGGGGGTGAGCCCGTCGGGCGCAGCCGACCGCACGGCATACCGGCGGGGCCAACGGCTGGTCGGGGA
>JAKPEG010000124.1 GCA_029552065.1 Actinomycetes bacterium | reverse complement strand
AGAGTTATCGACAAGGCGTGGGAGAGGCCAGGATCCGGTGACTGCGGGCGTCGGGCGGACCGGGCTCGGACCAGCTCGTCCACTCGGCAACACTCACACGCTTACTCGCCGGGGAGGCCGGGGAGGGCGGGGATAGGCCGGGTGTAGGTGACCCAGGCGAGGCCGGGGCCGGGCACCCGCGAGGTCTCCACCCACTCGTCCCGGTCGAACGGCGGGAAGGTCACCGAGCCCTGCGCGTCCTGCTCGATCTCGGTGAGGACGAGGGTCCGGGCGTAGGGCAGGGCCAGCCGGTAGATCTCGCCTCCGCCAGCCACCCACACCGGCGTCGGGCCGGCGAGCGCGAGGCCCTCCTCGAAGGTGTGCGCGACCTCGACGCCGGGGTGCTGCCACGTGCAGTCGCGGGTGAGCACGACGGTGCGGCGCCCCGGCAGCGCCCGGCCGATCGAGTCGAAGGTCCGTCGGCCCATGAGCAGGGTCTGGCCCATCGTCGTGCGCTTGAAGAAGGCGAGGTCCTCGGGCAGGTGCCAGGGCATGCCCGCGCCGTCGCCGATGACCCCGTTGCGGGCGACCGCCGCGATGATCCCCACCGTCATGGGGTCAGTGTGCCGCACCAGAACTCGGCCGCCCGGGTCAGACCGCGATGGGCGCCTTGATCGAGGGATGTGGGTCGTAGCCCACGAGCGTGACGTCGTCGAGGTCGAACTCGTCGATCCCCCTCCCGGGCGTGAGTTGCAGGGTCGGCAGCGCTCGAGGCTCGCGGGCCAGCTGCACGCGTGCCTGGTCGAGGTGGTTGAGGTAGAGGTGGGCGTCGCCGAGGGTGTGCACGAGGTGCCCCGGCCGCATCCCGAGCACCTGGGCGACCATCGCCGTGAGCAGCGCATAACTCGCGATGTTGAACGGCACCCCGAGGAAGACGTCGGCCGAGCGCTGGTAGAGCTGGCAGTCGAGGAACGGGGGGTATGCCGCGTGGTCGCCTCCCGCGTCGCCCGGCCGGACGTAGAACTGGAACAGCGCGTGGCAGGGCGGCAGGGCCATCGATCCGACGTCGGCAACGTTCCACGCCGACACGATGTGCCGCCGGGAGTCCGGCGAGGTGCGCAACGACTCGAGGACCTGGGCGATCTGGTCGACGTGTCGCCCGTCGGGGGTCGGCCACGAGCGCCACTGGTAGCCGTAGACCGGGCCGAGGTCGCCCAGATCGTCGGCCCATTCGTCCCAGATGGTGATGCCGCGCTCCTGCAGCCAGCGCACGTTGGTGTCGCCGCGGAGGAACCAGAGCAGCTCGCCGATGATCGAGCGCAGGTGCAGCCGCTTGGTCGTGAGGGCCGGAAAGCCCGCGGCGAGGTCGAAGCGCATCTGGTAGCCGAAGACGCTGCGCGTGCCGGTGCCCGTGCGGTCGGACTTCACGACCCCCTGGGTGAGCACGTGGTCGAGCAGGTCGAGGTACTGGCGCATGCGCGCACGCTAACAGGGCCACCCGACAGGGTCCGGGGACCGGCGGACGCGTCCCCGAAGGCGGCTGGCGGAGGTCGCCAACGAGGTGTGACCTAGATCACATCGGGGATGGCGATGAGGCTGTAACGCCGGCGGGGCCGCCGCCGATGGTGTGTGCGTCGAGGCGCTACCCGGACCCCCGAGCGGGCAGCGCCTCGACCTTTTTGTTTCCCGGCCCTCGAGCGAGGGCGACCGGAGGGCCGCTTCGCGGACGATAACCTGGGCCCATGACGACCCCCCCGTTCGGCCGCGTCCTCACGGCGATGGTCACCCCAATGACCCCCGACGGGGCGGTCGACGAGGACGGCGTCCTCGCGGTCGCCGAGCACCTGCTCACGCACGGGCACGACGGCATCGTCGTCAACGGCACGACCGGCGAGTCGGCCACCCTCAGCGCGGACGAGTCGATCCGCGTCATCGAGCTCGTCGCCGCCCACGTCGGGGAGCGGGCCGTCGTCGTCGCCGGGGTCGGCTCCAACGACACCGCCCACAGCGTGGCGATGGCACGACGCGCCGCCGGTGTCGGTGCCCGAGGCCTGCTGGTCGTCACCCCCTATTACAACAAGCCGACCCAACCCGGGCTGATCGCCCACTTCGGCGCCGTCGCCGACGCGACCGACCTGCCGGTCCTCGTCTACGACATCCCCGGGCGCACCGGCATACCGATCCACACCGAGACCCTCGTCCGCCTGGCCGAGCATCCACGCATCCGGGGGGTCAAGGACGCCAAGGGCGACCTGTGGGCCGCGACCCACGTGATGGCCGCGACCGGGCTGCACTGGTACTCCGGTGACGACGTCCTCAACCTCGCGCACCTCGCCCAGGGCGCGATCGGCGTCGTCTCGGTCGTCGGGCACGTCGCAGGCCGTGAGTATGCCGCGATGGTCGCCGCCGTCGACGCGGGCGACCTCGTCACCGCGCGCGCGATCCACCACCGGCTCGTCCCGCTCGTCGACGCGATCATGACGACCAGCCAGGGGGCGATCATGGCCAAGGCCGCCCTCGTCGAACTCGGGGTGATCGCTTCGGCGCACGTGCGGTTGCCGCTGGTCACCTCGCCGCCGGAGCATCTGGCGATCCTCCGGGCCGGGCTCACCCGATCGGGTTTCGGCCTGGCAGGCAAGGCGTGACCCCGAGGTGAGCCACCCGCATCCCGAACTGTCCAGCCCGCCGCCGTTGGCCGAGGGCGGACTGCGTTTCGTCGCCCTCGGCGGCCTGGGCGAGATCGGCCGCAACATGGCCGTCCTCGAGACCCGCGGGCGCCTGCTCGTCATCGATTGCGGGGTGCTCTTCCCCGAGGACCACCACCCGGGCGTCGACCTCATCCTCCCGGACTTCTCCTACCTCGACGACCGGCTCGACCGGGTCGAGGCGATCGTCCTCACCCACGGACACGAGGACCACATCGGGGCACTGCCCTACCTGCTGGCCCGCAAGCGGGACATCCCGCTGCTCGGCTCCCGGCTCACCCTTGCCCTCGTCGAGGCCAAGCTCAAGGAGCATCGGATCAAGCCCTACACCCTCGAGGTGCGCGAGGGACAGCGGGAGCGGCTCGGGGTCTTCGACCTCGAATTCGTCGCCGTCAACCACTCGATCCCCGACGCCCTCGCGGTCATGGTCCGCACCGAGGCGGGCACCCTCCTGCACACCGGCGACTTCAAGATGGACCAGCTTCCCCTCGACGGACGGATCACCGACCTGCGGGCATTCGCCCGACTCGGCGAGGAGGGCGTCGACCTCTTCCTCACCGACTCGACCAATGCCGACGTGCCCGGCTTCACCGCTCCCGAACGCGACATCTCCTCGGCCATCGACAAGGTCTTCCGGCATGCCCGGCGGCGGATCATCGTCGCGTGCTTCTCCTCGCACGTCCATCGGGTGCAACAGGTGATGGACGCCGCGGACAAGGCCGGACGCAAGGTCGCTCTCGTGGGCCGTTCGATGGTGCGCAACATGGGGATCGCTGCCGAGTTGGGCTATCTGCACGTCCCCGAGGGTGTCCTCGTCGACGTCAAGCGACTCGACAACCTGCCCGACGACCGGGTCGTCCTCGTCTGCACGGGCAGCCAGGGCGAGCCGATGGCCGCCCTCTCCCGGATGGCCAACCGCGACCACCGGATCGATGTGGGTCCGGGCGACACCGTGCTGCTGGCCAGCTCGCTCATCCCGGGCAACGAGAACGCCGTCTACCGGGTGATCAACGGGCTCATGCGGCTGGGAGCCTCCGTCGTGCACAAGGGCAACGCGCAGGTGCACGTGTCCGGCCACGCCGCGGCCGGTGAACTCACCTACTGCTACAACATCGTCCGGCCGCGCAACGTCCTTCCCGTCCACGGGGAGTGGCGGCACCTGTTCGCCAACGCCGAGCTTGCGGTGGCGACCGGCGTCCCGCGCGAGCGCGTGGTCCTCGCCGAGGACGGTGTCGTGGTCGACCTCGTCGACGGGGTCGCGCAGATCGTCGGCGCGGTGCCGTGCGGCTACATCTACGTCGACGGTTCCTCGGTCGGGGGCACCGACGAGGCGCTGCTCAAGGACCGGCGGATCCTGCGCGACGAGGGCTTCGTCACGTGCATCGTCGTGCTCGACGCGGCCACCGGCAAGATCGCCGCCGGTCCGGAGATCACCACGCGCGGCTTCGCGGAGGACGAGGCGGTCTTCGAGCAGGTCATCCCCAAGGTCGAGGCG
>JAKPEG010000108.1 GCA_029552065.1 Actinomycetes bacterium | reverse complement strand
GAAGACCTGCTCCCGCGGCCCCTCGTCGGCGGGGGCGTCGCCGGATTCCGCCGGACGCGACCCGCCTGGCCGTGGACGTTCGTCGCGGACGACGAGGGCCAGTCCCGGGACGAGGAAGGAGGTCTGCCGGGCGCGAGCGGCGAGCCGCTCGTCGTCGAGCCGCGCGTCGGCGAGGAAGATCTGCCGGTCGGGCCAGAAGCGGATGCGACTGCCGGTCGCCCCTCGGGGCGACCGGCCGATCACGCGCAGCTCCGACCCCGTCTCGTATGCCGTGAACGGCGCCTCCGGGCTGTGCGGCCCCGGCGGGTCGGCGAACACCCCCGGCTCACCGCGGCGGAAGCTCATCGCATAGGTCTTGCCACCGCGGTCGACCTCGACGTCGAGGCGGGAGGACAAGGCGTTGACCACCGAGGCGCCCACCCCGTGCAGACCCCCGGAGGCGGCATAGGACCCGCCGCCGAACTTGCCGCCGGCGTGCAGCTTGGTGAAGACCAACTCGACCCCGGACAGACCCGATCGGGGCTCGACGTCCACCGGGATGCCCCGGCCGTCGTCGCGGACCTCGACCGAACCGTCGGCGGCGAGGATGACCTCGATCCGCCCGCACACGCCCGCGAGCGCCTCGTCGACCGCATTGTCGATGATCTCCCACACGCAGTGCATGAGGCCCCGGGAGTCGGTCGACCCGATATACATCCCCGGCCGTTTGCGGACCGCCTCGAGTCCCTCGAGGACCTGCAGGTGCCGGGCCGTGTAGGACTCGGCGCCGGGGCCGGCGCCGGTGGGCGTCCGACGGGCGGACGAGGTGGTGCGGGCGGCCACGGATGGTCCCTCCAGAGCGGTCGTGTTGTCGCAGGGGCAGGCTAGTCGGTGTCGGCGACAGTCCTGCTCTGCCGGGGTATGCCGAGGTCGTCGTGTCGCGTGACGCGGCGCGCCGGGCACGACCCCGTGTCTCGACTGGATATCAATGCCGCGCGGGAACGAACCGACGTGCTTGACTGTTGGCAGTGTCGTGGGGGATGGCACCGTCACCGGCTCAGACGGCAGCACCCTCGCACGCGATACCAACGGGCCTCGGCCCACCGACAGAGATGAGTTGCCGCAGTGAACGCGACGATGGCCCACCGACTGAGCGCAGCGGACCGCTGCGACCGATGCGGAGCCCGGGCCTACATTCGCGCCCGCCTGCATTCGGGTGGCGAGCTCTACTTCTGTGCCCACCACGGTCGCCAACACCTGCCGAGGCTGGCCCACCAGGCCGCCGAGATCCACGACGAGACCGACCGGCTCGCCGACACCTCCGGCGACATCGCCGAGCGGTGATCACCTCGGCCCGCAGCCACCGCCGGGCGCGCCCGACACGGTGAAGACTGCGGTGACCAGGGCGGACAGCACAGCGGTGAACCCGGCCGACGGCACAGCGACGGCCGCTCGGTGAGCCGCGAGGCGAGCAACCGGCATACCGCCCGGGACGTGCACCGATGACCGCGACGATCGTCGCGGGCCTGCTCATGATGGTCGGCCTCGTGGGCATCGTCGTGCCCGTCCTGCCCGGGCTGTTGCTCACGGTGGGCGCCACCGCCGTGTGGGCGATGGCCCACCCCTCGCCAGCCGCGTGGGTCGTCTTCTGGATCGCCCTGGCGCTCTACGTCGTCGGCGTGGTGACCCAGTACCTCCTGCCCGGACGGCGGATGCGCCGCGACGGCGTGGGCACCCTCACGATGGCGGCGGCCGTCGTGCTGGGCATCGTCGGCTTCTTCGTCGTGCCCGTGGTCGGCGCAATCCTCGGCTTCGTCTTGGGGATCTTCCTGGCCGAACTCGCCCGTCGCAAGGATCGCGTGGCCGCCTGGGCGGCGACCCGGGTCGCGCTGCGGGCGGTCCTGCACTCGATGGGGATCGAACTCGCAGCCGGTCTGGCGATCCTGCTCACCTGGATCGTGGGCCTGGTCGCCCTGGGACCCGGCACCTGATCGCTGCGCCGTGCGGGGTCGGTTGGGGCTCAGCGGCGACCGGCCGGGTCACCTCTGGTCCACCTCACCATTGGTCGCGGGTGCGCCGCTCCCATCGCTCTTCGAGGCGATGCATGAAGCCGCCGCCCGATCGCTTGCCGCCGGAGGCCTTGGCCGCGCCGCGACCGTGGTTGATCGATCCGTCGGCGGCGACCGTGCCGACCGGCCCGGACTGGCCCGTGCGGGTGGGCGCGAAGGCGAAGGCCGCACCGGCCACCATGAGGGCGAAACCGAGGCCGCCGAGCCAGACGAGTTGCTGGAGGACACCGAGCAGGACGAGGCTCAGCCCGGCGAGAACCCCGAGCACGCCGAGCAGCAGGCGGCGGCGACTGCGCCCGAGACCTTGGGTGCGGATGCGCGTGGCGAAGCGCGGGTCCTCGGCGTAGAGCGCCTGCTCCATCTGCTCGAGCAGCTTCTGTTCCCGATCCGACAGGGCCACCGCGCACCCCCTCTCTGGAGGACCTCGCCGACGGGCGTCTGGTGTCGCCCTCGTCGGCTACCACCCGACCCGACGAGAAACCGGGCCAGGAGAACAGGATAGGTCCCGTTCCTATGTCTGTGAACCGGAACGCCCCATCCGAATCGGCGGA
Organism: Actinomycetes bacterium; assembly: GCA_029552065.1. Lineage (GTDB taxonomy): Bacteria > Actinomycetota > Actinomycetes > Actinomycetales > Dermatophilaceae > Phosphoribacter. The sequence continues at coordinate 7,389 of JAKPEG010000108.1, read as the reverse complement.
CGCGCCCCGCGGGCACCTCCGGTCGCCTCGCGCGCCCCATCCGCCCCACCCGGCTCGGTGACGAGGGCCGCCGGCCGCACGGCACCGGCCCCGAACCGGGCGCTCGCGCGGTCGACCGCGCGATCGGCCTCCCGCCAGCCGTGATCGGGCTCGTCGAGCCGCGGCTGGTGGGCCGCCCGCTCCCGTGGCACCAGGCCCTCCATCCGGACCCCGACGAGTCGGATCCGGGCCCGTTGCAACCCGAGCGCGTCGAAGAGGGCGCGAGCGGCGGCATACATCTCGCGGGAGACGTCGGTGGGCTCGCGCAGGGTCCGCGACCGGGTGATCGTCGTGAAGTCGGCGAACCGCACCTTGAGGGTGACCGTGCGCCCGACCAGGCCGGCCGAGCGCACCCGGGCCGCCGTGCGGTCGGCTAGGCGGAGCAACTCACGGTGGATGAGCACCGGATCGTCGATGTCGGCCCCGAAGGTCTCGTCCGAGCCGATGCTCTTCTCGCGCTGCACGGGGACGACCCGCCGTTCGTCACGACCCCAGGCGAGGTCGTGCAGATGGGCGCCGGCGACGTCGCCGAGCGCCCGGCGCAGCGTGTCGACCGGCGTATGGGCGAGATCGGCGACGGTCCGCAGCCCGAGCCGCTGGAGAGCCTCCTCGGTGCGCTCCCCCACCCCCCAGAGCGCGCCGACGGGCAACTGGTGGAGGAAGGCGACGACCTCGGCCTGGGGCACGACGAGCAGGCCGTCGGGCTTGGCCAGGCCGGAGGCGAGCTTGGCGACGAACTTCGTCGAGGCGACGCCGACCGAGGCGGTGATCCCCTGTTCGTCGGCGATGGTGTCGCGCACCCACTGGGCGATCGTCGTCGGCGGTCCCAGCCGCCGCACCGCGCCTGCGATGTCGAGAAAGGCCTCGTCGAGGGAGAGCGGCTCGACCTGGTCGGTCACCGCGTGGAAGGTGGACATCACCGCCTCGGAGATGCGGGCATAGCGGTCGTGGTCGGGAGGGATGACGGTGGCCTGGGGACACAGCCGCCGAGCCCGGGTCATCGGCATCGCGGAGGTGACGCCGAAGGCGCGGGCCTCGTAGTTCGCCGAGAGGACGACCGAGCGGCCCCCGCCGCCGATGATCACCGGCGTGCCCCGCAGCTCCGGCCGGTCGATGAGCGAGGCGGAGGCATAGAAGGCGTCCATGTCGACGTGCAGGATCGTCGCCCCGGTGTCGTCGGGCGGCCCGTCGCCGACCCGCGGCGGGGGTCGGAATTGGCGGCGGCTCATCGCTCGCCTCCCGAACCGCCGACCTCAGCCCCGCCTGGCGAGCACGTGCAGTCCCGCTCCGAGCTCGCCGAGGAAGGGGTATGCCGGGTGCTCGCCGAGCGCCCGCTCGACCGCGAGCAGGGCGCTGCGGTCGGCGTCGGAGTCCAGCGCGGAGGACGGGACGAGGTCGGCGAGCAGCCGGATGCCGTGCCAGCGCTGCACCTGCAGGCCGGCGTCGTGGACGAGCCCGGTGAGTTCGTGCAGGTCGAACCGGCGCGGGAGCGGGTCGTGCGGTCCGTAGCGACCGTCGGCACTCGTGAGCACGGCCAGCGCCTGGCCGAGCTCGCCGGCCAACGCCCGGGCCCAGACGGCCGCGAGCCGTCCGGACACCAGCAGCGAGAGATCGCCGTCGGCTGTGAGGGCGGCGGTGAGCTGGCGCAGGGTGAGGGCGGGATCGTCGACGACCTCGAGCACCCCGTGGCAGCAGACGAGGTCGAAGTCGCGCCCGGGCACCACGGCGGCCAGGGTGTCGGCATCGCCCTGGCGCCCCTCGACCCGGCCGGACACCCCCGACTCGGCCGCCCGCCGGGCCAGTGCCGCGAGGGCGTCGGGACTGGGGTCGACGACGGTGACCCCGGCGACGAGGTCGGGTCCGAGCTCGGCCAGGGGCACGGCCAGCTCCCCGGTGCCGCCGCCGAGGTCGAGCACCCGTAGCGGCCGGCCGAGTGCGTCCGCGCGGTCGACGACGAGCTCGCGGACGGTGGCCCACAGGGCGGCGGTGCGCACGCCCGCGGCGGCTCGGCGAGCCCGGGGCGTCTGTCCGTCCGGCACGCCGACCACTGTAGTGCCCCGGGTCGGCGGCGACCGGAGGGTGCGCTGCCACGGCAGCGGTCGCCCTGCAGAGGGCGCCCCGGCAGTTCGCCCTGCGGGTGCTGGCCAGCTATGGCTGAGCCGGTCATCGTCCGGAGCTTCCGGGGCTGGAGTGCCACAGCTTGCGCGGGGCGGCGCGGCTGGAGTCCTTGACCGCCTCCCCCGGCGGCCGGGTGTCGGCATAGGGGGACTGCCGGAAGCCCGAGGGATGCACGAGCACCGGCCGCCCCGCCGTGGTCCCGACACCGGTCCCCACACCGGTCCCCTTACCGGTCGTCGTGCCGGTCGTCGTGCCGGCGTTGGGCCCTGCTGCCGCTGCCGCCGCAGGCATGCCGCCGCCACCCATGCCGCCTGCCCGCCGCCCCTGCTGCCCCTGCTGCCCCTGCTGCCAGCCGCCCAGGCCCTGGGCGCGCGCCCGGCCCGGCACGGCATAGGCCGTGTCGTCGCGGTCGCCGACCGGGCTGCCGTCGGCCGCCGCCGCGGCCGCGAGCGCGTCGGGCTCGGCCCACCCGGTGCCGGTGGGCAGGACATAGGGCTGGGCGTATGCCGCGGCGGCCAGCTGCGCACGCTCGTGCGCCTGGGCGTCGGCCTCGGCGAGCGCGGTGAACAGGGCCGGTCGGCCGCCGGTGGCGAAGGCATCCCACAGCTGGGACAGCTCCCACGCGCCGGTCGCCCGCAGCGAGATCCCTCGCGAGCCGGTGCGTCGGACCAGGCCGCGCACGAGCAGCAGCCAGGAGTGGAAGACCGTTGCGGCATAAGGACCTTGGACGTCCTCGAAGAAGGTGGAGTCACTCGGTCCGGTGCCGTCGTCGAGGGTGAGGAAGACGACCCGCCGGCCGGAGCGCACCGGAGGGGTCTGGGTCGCGACCTTGACCCCGGCGACCCACACCTCGCTGCGGTTGCGGGCGGTGAGCAGGTCGCGGGAGCGGACGACCCCGAGCGCGGCGAGCATCGGCTCGTAGAACTCGACGACATGGGCGCTCGCGTCGAGGCCGAGGATCTCCAGCTCGGCCCGCACCCGCTCGGGGCCGGTGAGCTCGGGCAACCCACTGCCACGGCCGAGTGCCGGTGCCTCGAGGGGCAGGACGAGTTGGGTATGCCGGTCGCTCGCCCGCACGGGGGCCGCCGCCTGGGACTGGGCGGCGGCGAGCGCGGCGACGTCGTCGAGCCGGGCGGCGGGTGCGCGGACCGGCACCGGTTGCCCGAGGGCACGCTCCCGCCGGGTGCCCGGACCGGCGCAGACCCCGGGCTGTTGGGCGAGCACCGCCGACTCGCGGGCCGGGTGAGCGGCGGCCAGCGCCCGCTCGTCGGTGACCGGAGCGCCGGCGGAGGCGCCCCCGGCGCCCCGGGTCGACATCGTCGCCGGACGGCGTTCCCACCGGGTGGCCGCACCGGACTGACCCGAGCCGGACTGACCCGAGCCGGCCCGGACCGAGCGACCGGACCGACCGGCCCTGCTCCAGCGGTCGAGCTCGGCCACGTGCAGGAGCAGGTCACGTCGGGTGATCCGGCCCCGGGTGCCGGTGCCCGGGCCCACGCCCAGCCCGTAGAGGGCATCGAAGCCGCCGGCGAGCACCAATCGCTCGGTCACGGGCCTGCTCACCTGGGCCCGGTGCCAGAAGTCGGCCAGGTCGGCATAGGGGGCGCCGGCGACGATCCGGGTGACCTCGACCTCGGTGATGCCCTTGACGTCGGTCAACGACACCCGGATGCCGTAGCCCCGGCCGTCCGGCAGATCCGGGTCGGGCGCCCCGGACGACGGCGGCCCCGTCCGCGGCGCCAAGGAGACCGAGGGCGAGGACGAGGACGGGAGCCGCTCGACGGCATACCGGCTCGTGCTCGCGTTGACGTCGAGGCCGAGGACCTCGATGCCCAGGGTGCGGGCGTCGTCGAGGAGCAGCCGCTTGGGGTACATGCCGGGGTCGTGGGTGAGCACGCCGGCGAGGAAGGCGGCCGGATGGTGGGTCTTGAGCCAGGCCGACTGGTAGGTCGGCAGCGCGAAGGCCGCCGCGTGGGCCTTACAGAAGCCGAACGAGGCGAAGGCGCGCAGCACCTCCCAGATCCGGTCGGCGTCGGCCGGCGCATAGCCGCGGGCGAGTGCCGCCGGCCGCCACCAGGCCTCGACCTCGAGTTGACCTGCAGGCGAGCCGAGGGCACGGCGGACCTCGTCGGCCTGGGCGAGGCTCACCCCGGTGGTCTCGGCGACGATCCGCAGCACCTGCTCGTGGAAGACCACCACCCCCTCGGTCTCGCGCAGGGCGGGGACGAGGCTCGGGTGCAGGTATTCGGCCGACGACCAGCCGTGCCGGGCCTTGAGGAAGGGCACGATCATGTCGGACTTCACCGGCCCCGGCCGGAACAGCGAGATGTCGATGACGAGGTCCTCGAACCGCTCCGGCCCGAACTTGCCGATGAGCTCGCGCTGCCCGGGGCTCTCGATCTGGAAGCAGCCGAGGGTGCGGGTCGTGCGGATCATCCGGTAGGTCGCCTCGTCGTCGAGCGGCACCTGCTCCCGGTCGTCCAGATCCACCCGTATGCCGTCCACCCGCGCCACCTCGTCGACCGCCAGGGCCATCGCCGACTGCATCCGGATGCCGAGCACGTCGAGCTTGAGCAGCCCCATGGTCTCGACGTCGTCCTTGTCGAACTGGCTCATCGGGAAGCCCAGCCAGCTCGCCTCGACCGGGGTGCGGTCGAGCAGGGCGGAGTTGGACAGGATGATCCCGCACGGGTGGACGGCGATGTGGCGGGGCAGGCCGTCGAGCCGCTCGACGAGGTCCCAGAGCAGGTCGTAGCGGGCCGCGCCCAGGCCGGTGACCCGCAGCTCGGGCAGGTCGGCGATGGCCGCGCGGGCATGCCGGGCCGAGATGTGCGGGAAGGCCTTGGCCATCGCGTCGACCTCGCCCGGGGGCAGGCCGAGCGCGGCGCCCACGTCGCGGATGGCGTGGCGCACCCGGTAGCTGTCCATCATCGACACGCAGGTCACCCGTTCGCCGCCGAAGCGGGCGAGGATCTTCTCGTAGATCTCGGTCCGCCGGGCCGATTCGACGTCGATGTCGATGTCGGGCAGCTGGGCTCGCAGCGGGGAGCAGAACCGCTCCATGAGCAGGTCGTAGCGGATCGGGTCGACCCCGGAGATGCCCAGGAGGTAGTTGACGAGTGAGCCGGCCCCCGACCCGCGTGCCGCCACCCGCACCCCCAGGTCGCGGATGAGGTCGGTGACGGCGGCGACGGTGAGGAAGTAGGTGGGATAGCCCAGCCCGCCCACGACCGCGAGCTCCTGGTCGAGCCGGGCGTGCACCCCGGCCAGCTGCCCGTCGCTCGCCCCCGGATAGCGCCCGGCGACCGCCGCACGGCACCGGGCCGCGAGATGGGCCTGGGGGTCCTCGCCGATCGCGAGCCCGAGCGCGGTCTGCTCGGGCAGGTGGACCCCGCCGATGCCCAGGTCGATGGCCGGGTCCTGCGCGCAGTCCTGGGCGAGCTCGACGGTGTCGTGGACGAGCCGGCGGGCTCCCTCGCGCACGGCCGTCGTGCCCCCGGCCAGCCCCGGCCCGGCGGCCTGGACGACGTCGGCGGCCACGGCATACATCGCGGGGGTGGGCGCGAGGTGACCGGCGGTGCTCACCCGGTCGAGGTGGCGCACGTCGAGCGCGACGAGCCGTCGCGCGGCGTCGAGGACGTCGACGGTCGCGGCCTCGGCCGGATCGGCGTGGCGGACCGCGGCGGTGAGCACGACCGGGATGCCGGTGTCGCGCCCGAGCGCGAGCATCCGGGCGGCATGCCCGAGGCTGCGCGGGGTGCCCTCGGGGCCGCCGTGGCAGACCGTCTCGAGGACGAGGGCGTCGCGCGGCAGCATCGCGCGCCAACGGGCGAGCGCCTCGTATGCCGCCGCCCGCCGCCGGGCGAGCACGGCCCGGCCGACGTCGGAGTCGGGGCCGAGCAGGACGACGAGCGGGCTGGGCTCGTCGCCCGGGTCTGCAGCGCAGCTGAATTCAGCTACGAACGCCGCCGTCGTCACCGGATTGCCGCGCTCGCCGGACAGGTGGGTGGAGGTGACCAGACGGCACAGCCGCGACCAGCCCAACCCGGGCGCGACCCCGGCCCGCAGGCCCCGGGCGAGCACGGTGATCCGGGGCAGCCGGGGGTCGACCAGCGCGCCGCCCCGCACCGGCGTGCGCGCACCGGCGCCGTCCCGACCTGCGCGACCGGCACCCCGGCCCGCACCCCGGCCCGCGTTCTGGCCGTCGGGCTCGAGAGGGTGCACCGCGAGGTCGACCCCGAGGATCGGTGCGATGCCCGCCGCCGTGCATGCCTGGACGAAGCGCACCGCGCCGTAGAGCCCGTCGCGGTCGGTGAGCGCGAGTGCCGGCTGACCGAAGGCGGCGGCCCGCTCGACGAGCGCGGCCGGGGTCGAGGCGCCGTATTGCATGGAATAGCCCGACGCGACGTGTAGGTGGACGAAGGGGTCCATCGACGACCGGCCTCAGCCTCGCCGACGCAGTGCGCTCACCGGGGCGAGATAGCCCGGCAGGTCGAACCGATGCGGCACCCCGAGCACCTGCTCGACCAACTCGACGAAGACCTCGGCCTGGCGGACCAGGTCGTCGGCCTCGCGGGCGGGCAGCGCCCGGTCGCCCCGCTCGACCGCCGCCCGCTGCCGGGCCGACCCGGCGAAGAAGATCGCCCACTCGGTGAGCTCGGGTGCCACCCCGGGCAACACCTCCCAGACGCTGCGCGGGCGGGTCGGCCCGGCCGGGGTGCTGCGTGCGGCCAGCACCGCCGCGGCCGCCCGCAGCCCCGCGAGGTGCGCCGCGACATAGCGCTCCCCCACGTCGTCGGTCTGGCTCGCATGCAGGAGGCTCGCCCCGGCCCGGTCGAGCAGCTCCAGGACGGTGCCGGACACCGGCGCGGCGATCCGCGGCGGCTCGTGCGCGGCTGCGCTCATCGCTGTCTCCCCTTCCTCTCGTCACGCCTCTTGCTCGGGCGTCTCGTCCGTGCTCATCGGTCGTCTCATCGGTCGTCTCATCGCGTCTCGTCAGTCGGCCACCCGTAGCAGCCGCCAGCAACCCGGCGGCCCGGCGGCCGCCCAGGACCCCGCCGCGGCGAGCACCGCCGGATCGGGCTCGACGCAGGCGAGGTCGAAGACTCCGACCGACCGGGAATGACCGGCCACCGCCTCGACCCGCCAGACCAGTCGCTCGCGGGCGGCCGCGGCGATGCCGTGCGGCACCCCCGGCGGCGGGTCGAGCGCCTCACGCCACCAGGCCCGCCG
>JAKPEG010000106.1 GCA_029552065.1 Actinomycetes bacterium | reverse complement strand
GCATACCCGACAATGGCCGGTATGCCGTCCGTGCCGCCCGAGGTGCTCGACCTGGCCCGATCCGCGCGCCGGATCACCGTGCTCACCGGGGCCGGGATGTCCGCGGAGTCGGGCGTGCCGACCTTCCGCGACGCCCAGACCGGGCTGTGGAACCAGGTGGACCCCGAAGACCTCGCGACCCCGGCCGCCTGGGAGCGGGACAAGCCCTTCGTCAACGCGTGGTTCCTTTGGCGGGTGCACCTCATGGGGTCCGCGCAGCCCAACGCCGGGCACAAGGCGCTCGCGAGGTGGGCGCAATTGCCCGGCGTCGAGCTGCGCATCGTCACCCAGAACATCGACGACCTGCACGAACGCGCCGGCTCCACCGTCCTCGCACATCTGCACGGCAGTCTCTTCTCCTGGCGCTGCGACGACTGCGGCCGGCCGGCGCCCGTGCCGCACGCCCCGACGGAGCCGGTCGAGCGGATCGATCCCGACCCGTGTGTGCACTGCCGGACCGGCGCGATCCGGCCCGGGGTCGTCTGGTTCGACGAGCCGCTGCCCGAGCGCGAGTTCTTCGACGCCGCACGGGTATGCCGCGATGCCGATCTCGTCCTCGTCGTCGGCACCTCGGGGGTGGTCCAGCCCGCCGCGAGCCTTCCGCACCTGGCCGGTGCCCGCGGCATACCGGTCGTCGAGGTGGACCCGCGGGACACCGAGTTCACGCCGTTCGCCACCTACGCGTGGCGGACGACAGCCGCCACCGGGCTGCCCGCACTCGTCGCGGCGCTCGCGGACGGATAGGGCCGACGCCCGACCGGCGCAGCGGTGGTCCGGTCGACGACCCGAGGTCCGAGGGGACGCGGGCTCAGCCGGGCGCGTCCTGCGGCGGGCCGGGCTCACCCGTCGTGCTCGGGCCCGGCGTGTCGGCGGGCGGCGCGCCGGGATCTGTCGACGGACTGGGTGGGGCCTGGTTCCCCCCGGGGCCCGGAGGTCGGGGGCGGCGGTCGAGTCGGGCGAGGAAGTCGGGATCGTCCTCGGGACCGCGCGGGGCGCTGCGGCCGGCTGATGCTGCCCGCCCACGGCCGGGCGAAGCCGCGCCGACCGGGCGGCCGAGCACGAGCCAACACACCGACCCCACGAAGGGGATGACGACGATGAGCAGCAGCCAGCCCCACCTGGGCAGGAGCCGGACGGCGCGGCGGTCGGCCTGGAGGCAGTCGACGAGGCCGTAGATCAGCAGGGCCAACCCGAGCACGACCGGGAGGACACGGCTCATCGGACCCTCCTTCCACTGTGCACACTCGGCATGCCGTAGGACGACGATAGGCCACCCTGGAGCGGAGTCGGGCCGAGGCCTCCCGCTAGGCTGGCCACGCACCGACGGCGCCGTCGCCGCAGTGCATGTCCGCGGCATACCGTCGAGGTGCGCGAGGGGGTCGGCTGAGATGCTCAGGGCGCTCAGTCACCCGGGCCGGTTGGTGCCGGTGACCTTCTCGATCTTCCTCACCCTGGGCACGATCCTGCTCTGCCTGCCGGTGTCACGCACCCACGGCGATGAGGCACCCAACATCCTCACCGCGGCGTTTACCTCCGTCTCGGCCGCGTGCGTCACCGGGCTGGCCGTGGCCGACACCGCGACCTATTGGACGCCGTTCGGGCAGGTCGTCATCCTGTTGCTCATCCAGGTGGGCGGATTCGGGATCATGACCTTGGCGACCTTCCTGGCCCTGCTCGTCGGAGGTCGACTCGGGCTCAACCAGGCCCTCATCGCCAAGAACGAGTCACACACTCTCAACCTCGGAGATCTGCGCGGCATCCTGCGCACGATCGGCGTCACCGTGTTGCTCACGGAGGCGGGAATCGCTCTCGTGCTCGCGGTCCGCTTCCGGATCGGCTACGACCATTCCTGGGGCTCGGCGCTGTGGCACGGGCTCTTCCACTCGGTCTCGGCCTTCAACAACGCGGGATTCGCGCTCTACAGCGATAGCCTCATGTCCTTCGACCACGACGTCTTCGTCATCGCTCCGATCTGCTTCGCGATCGTGGCGGGGGGGCTGGGTTTCCCCGTCTTCTACGAGGTCCAACGTCGCTGGCGCACGCCGCGCAGCTGGTCGGTCCACACCAAGGTGACCCTCCTCGGCTACTTCAGCCTCTTGGCCCTCGCCTGCGTCGGCTTCGCCCTGTCCGAATGGGCAAATCCCAAGACCCTGGGCCCGATGGACCTCTGGGGCAAGCTGCTCAACAGCGTCATGGGCGGGGTGACTCCGCGCACGGCCGGCTTCAACAGCATCGACTACGGCGTCGCCAACCACGAGACTCTCGCGATGAGCGACGTCCTCATGTTCATCGGGGGCGGCAGCGCCGGGACCTCCGGAGGCATCAAGGTCGGGACCTTCGTCGTGCTCGCCTTCGTTCTCTGGGCCGAGGTCCGTGGGGAGCGTGACGTCGTGGTCGGGCACCGGCGCGTCCCGGTCGAGGCGCAGCGCGAGGCGATCACGGTGGCGCTGCTCGCGGTCGGCGTCGTCGCCGTCGGCACCATGGGGCTGCTCGTCGTGTCGGACTATTCGCTGGACCTGCTCGTCTTCGAGGCGATCTCGGCGTTCGGTACCACCGGCCTGTCGACCGGGATCACCGGCAGCCTGCCCGCCTTCGGCCAGATCATCCTCATGGCCCTCATGTACGTCGGTCGGGTCGGGATCGTCACGACCGCCTCCGCGCTTGCCCTCAACACCCGCCACCGCCACTACCGCCTGCCTGAGGAGCGTCCGATCATTGGCTAGCAATCCGTTCCGTCGCGACGACGACAGCCCGCCGGTCCTCATCGTGGGACTGGGCAGATTCGGGTACTCCGTCGCCCGCTCACTCGTGGCGATGGGCCAGGAGGTGCTCGCCCTCGACGGCGACGCCGCGATCGTCCAGCGCTATTCCGACGAGCTCACCCACGTCGTCCAAGCCGATTCCACCGATCCCGAAGCACTCGAGCAGCTGGGGGTCCGTACCTTCGCCAAAGCGGTGATCTCCACCGCGAGCGACGTCGAGGCAAGCGTGCTCACCGCGATGATCCTCGTCGAGGCCGGCGTCCAGGACATCTGGGCCAAGGCCTCCAGCCGCGAGCACGGGATGATCCTCCAGCGGATCGGGGTCCACCACATCTCCTATCCCGAGCGACAGGCCGGGGAGGCGGTGGCCCACATGATCGTCGGCGGGATGAGTCAATACCTCGAGTTCGAGGACGACTTCGCCATTGCCCGCACGATGGCCCCGCGGGAGCAGTGGGACAAGACCTTCGAGGAGTCCGGCCTGCGGGCGCGATACGGCGTGACGGTCGTCGGGGTGAAGCGGATCGGCGAGGACTTCGTCTACGCCCGCCCGGATACCCTCGTCCATCCGCAGGACGAACTCGTCGTCTCCGGTCCCACGAGGCTCGTCGAGACCTTCTGTGCCCTGTCCAAGCCGAGCCTGCCCAAGGACCACCACTGAGGACCTCGCGTGCGCAGCGGGTGACCCGTTCACGCTCGCCGAGGGTCCGCGACGTGTGAGTTCCGTCGCCTCGGAGGCGTTTTCCCGCAGGAACCGGGACCCTTGGCCCTTGCGGCCGAAAACCCGTTGTTACTCTGAAGTATGGCTACCGCGACGATGTTGCCGCCTGGGGAGGGCGAGACGATGTCCGGGTGCGTCCATGAGTTGACGACCCGCGACTGTTGGGAGATGCTGCGGCGCCTGGAATTGGGGCGGCTCGCCTATCACCGGGGCGACGAGGTCCACATCGCACCGGTCAACTACGCGGTCGCCGGGGACCACATCGTCTTCCGCACCGCGCACGGCTCCAAGCTCGCCTGCATCGTCGATAACGGGGACGTCGCCTTCGAGGTCGACGAGACGAGCGACGAGGCGGCGACGAGCGTGGTATGCCGCGGCGAAGCCGTCGAGCTCACCGGCGAGCAGGCGCTCATGGTCGACCAGCTGCGCCTGCGACCGTGGGTGCGCACCGTGAAGAGCCACGTCGTGGCGATCCGGGTCGAGCACCTGTCCGGGCGATCCTTCGAACTCGACAGGCCCTGGCTTCACCTGCGCCAGGACTGAATCCGTCGTCAGGCGGACTTGTCCGGCGACGTCGTCGGCGACTCGACCGCCGATTCCTCCGACGCGGCCGATTCCGACTCGCCGGCCGTCGGGCCGTCCTGCTCCGGGATCGCGGGCCCGTCGTCGGGTCCGATGGCCGGCACGGGTGCGGGCGCAGGCTCCGGGGTGGCCGAGGCTACCTCGCCGCTGTCGAGGCTGGAGCCACGTCCGGAGGTTGGGGGCAGGTAGTAGGGCTCGGTCACCGGGGCTGCCCACGGGTCATCCTTCGGCCGCCGCGAGAGCACGACGAGGGCTGCCGCCGCCGCGGCCGCCGCAGCCCCGAGGAAGAGCAGCAACCCACCCTTGCGTCGTTTCGGCGAGGCGGTAGCGGCCTTCCCGCGCCCGGCCTCGACGACGTCCTTCGCGGCCTCGCGCGCGCGCCCGACGTGGGGCACGGCAGCGCGCCGGGCGCGGACGGCATACTCGCCCGCTGCTCCGCGGGCACGCTCGGCGGCCGCGCGCACGCGGGACGCGGCCGGGCTCACCGACTCACGCACGGCGGCGAGCTGTCCGGCGACGCTCGTCTCCCGCTTCGACTGTTTCCAGCTCACCTGGTCCTCCTGTGGTCGATGCCCGTGACGACACGCGTCGGGATCCATCCTGCCTCGTTTGGCCAGCCACGGTGGACGGCCGGCCCGAGCAGTTGCCCCGGGCGTGCGAGGATGTCCGCCATGAAGGCGACCCTGCACACCAACCACGGCGACATCAACGTCGTCCTGTTCCCCCACGAGGCCCCCGCGACGGTGGCCAACTTCGTGGGCCTCGCCACCGGCGAGAAGGACTACCGCGACGACGCCAAGCGCACCAACCCGACGAAGTTCTACGACGGTCTGGTCTTCCACCGGATCATCTCCGGCTTCATGATCCAGGGCGGCTGCCCGCTGGGTCAGGGCTACGGCGGGCCCGGCTACGTCTTCGACGACGAGCCGCACCCGGACAAGACCTTCACCAAGCCTTACCTGCTCGCGATGGCCAACGCCGGCAAGCGCGGGGGCAAGGGCACCAACGGGTCGCAGTTCTTCATCACGGTCTCGACGCCGGGCTACCTCAACTTCAAGCACACGATCTTCGGCGAGGTCGCCGACGGTCCGAGCCGTGAGGTGGTCGACAAGATCAGCAACGTGCCCACCGACCGAAACGACCGCCCGCTCGAGCCGGTCGTCATCGAGTCGGTCACGGTCGACTCCGAGGGCTGAGCCGGCGCGGTCGGGCCCGCAGCACAGGCCCGGCCACCCGGCATACCGCCCGCGCCATCGCATGAATGAGCTTCCCGGCCCCGACACGGGTCTGCCCGCGCCGCCGTTCTGCCCGCGTCATCCCGACCGCGAGTCGTGGGTCCGCTGCCAGCGGTGCGGGCGACCGGTGTGTGCGCAATGCCAGCGGCCGGCCGCCGTGGGCGTGCACTGCGTCGACTGCGTGGCCGAGGCCGCCCACGGAAGCCGCACGCCGCGGACGAGGTTCGGGGGCCAGTTGCGCGGCCGGGACGCCCTCGTGACCAAGGTGATCGTCGGCCTCTGCCTGGCCGTGTGGGTGGGCGAGCTCGTGCGACCCGCCCTCGTGGTGGACTTCGGTTTCGCGCCGGTCGTCGGCTGGAGCGAGCCGTGGCGGGCGATCACCGGGGCCTTCCTCCACGACCGGTCCTCGCCGATGCACGTGGGCTTCAACATGTTCTCGCTCTGGGTCTTCGGCACGGCGCTCGAGCCGTCGCTCGGCCGGGTGCGCTTCGCGCTGCTCTATCTCGTGTCCGCCGTCGGCGGAGCCGCAGCCATCGTCCTGCTGGCCGCCGCTCCCGAGGCCGGGACGTTGGGGCGCACCGTGCAGCAGACCAACCCGTCGTGGGTCACCCTCACAGTGGGGGCATCCGCGGCGATCTTCGGGCTGTTCGGTGCCTACATGGTGATCAACCGCGGCCTGGGCAGGTCCAATTCGGGGATGTGGACGCTGCTCGTCGCCAACGCGGTCTTCGGCTTCCTCGTGCCCAACGTCTCCTGGCAGGGACACCTGGGCGGGCTGCTCACCGGTGCTGCGTGCGGCGGCGTGCTCATGGCGACTCGTGACCCGGGCAGACGACGGTGGGCCGTGCCGGGACTGCTCGCCGTGCTCGCCGTCGTGGTCGCGCTCGCGGCCGTCAAGTATGCCGGTGTGTCGCCGCTCTACCGTTGACCCGCCGCGGCTGCTGCCGCCACGGCCGCCGTCCGGGACCGCTGCCGCCGTCCGGCAAGCCGGCAGCTGCCCAGGAGACCGGCGGGAACTCTCCGGGCTGCTCGCGCGTCCTTCGTGGGTGGACTCCCTGTCGACCCGTCGCGCGCGTGCGCTCGCGCTGGGGGTGACCCTCACGGTCACTCTCGCCGTCGCCTGGGGGCAGTTCACCCTGGCCGCCGGTGCAGCGGGTGGGGCCGGCGCGGTCGGGGCCACCGTGCTCGCCTCGATCAGCCTGGCGGTCCTCGCCGGTCTGGCCGCAGGACTGGTCACCCAGGTGCTCGCCCTTCGACTGGCGGGTCGCCACCGCGAGCCTGCCCCGCTTCGGGTGCGGGCGCAGGCGGCATACCTCGAGGTGACCGCTCCGGCGGACCCGGACCGCCCCGGTCGCGTGCGCTCGCGCGCACCCGGTCGGCAGTGCCCCTGAGCCTGCCGCCGGACCGCGCGCACTGCGCACCCCGTGATCCCGCCGGTGATCCCGCCGTCACCTCGCTGCGCGATCCCGCCTGACGATCCCCCCGGTGCCGGGCTCAGGACCAGCCGTCCTGATCCCTCCAGCCGCCGGGAGCGTGCATGTCCGACCTGTTCTTCACCCTCGTTCGACCCGTCGAGATCGTCATCGCCGCCGCGTTGGCGCGGATGCACGACCTGGCCGCCGCCCTCGGTCTCGGTGTGGGGGCGGCGTGGTTGACCGCGCTCGTCGCCCTCGTCGTGCTCGTGCGGGCCAGCCTGCTGCCGCTCGTCGCGCGCCAGGTCCGCCTCGCCCACGCGAGCGCCCGCAGCCGGCCCGCGCTCGAAGCCATCCGACGCCGGTATGCCGGTCGCACCGATCCGCAGGCCACCCGCGAGCTGCTCGCGCAGACCCGGGCGGCTCGCGCGGAGCACGGCGCCGGGTTCGGCTGCCTGCCCGCGTTGGCGACGGGAACGGTGCTCTTCGGGCTCTTCCGGCTGTTGAGCGACGTCGCGGCCGGGGTGGCCGTGGGGGCGTTGGACGCGGCGGCCGTGGGATCGGCCCGGAGCGCGGACGTCGCGGGAGTGGGTATCGCGACGGTCCTGACCCGGCTCGGGGCCGGCCCGACCGCGTGGGGCGCGACCGGTTGGATCGTCGCGGGGATCGCGCTCAGCGCGGCTGCGGTGAACTACGCCTCGACCCGGTGGCTCACCCTGCCCAACCTTCCGCGGCCCTCGACGTCGACACCGGAGCCTGCCGGTCGCACGGGTTCCGGCCCGGGACCGACGCCCCCGCGTGCCGCTGCGACAGCTCCCGCGACAGCCCCTGGGAAAGCCCCTGCGAAAGCCCCTGGGGCGGTCGACCCGGCCGTCCTCGGTGCGCGAATCCAACGGCTGCTCCCGGCGGCTGCGGCGATCGGCCTGCTCCTGTCGGCACCGTTCGTCCCGGCCGGGGTGCTCGTCTACTGGTGCGTGTCCGGGCTGTGGACCGCCGCCCAACAGACGATCGTCAATCGCTGGTGGCCGACGCCGGGATCGGCGGCGCACACGGCATACCTGCGCCGTCACCCGTCACGTGGCTGACCAGTCGGCGAGCGCCTCGTCGACCTTATCCACAGGGATGTCCACAGTCTGGGGAGAACTACACACGTGTGATTCGCGGCCGAAGGGGTCGCCGCACCCCCCTGGGTCACCTCGAGGTGCGGACATGGGCCGGAAATCGGGCGTCGGATCGGCCCATTTCCGCACGTTTCTCGAGGTGAACGCGAGGAGCCGGTGTCTGGTCCAGCGAGGCCGAGCGAGACCCAGTGAGGCCGGCGAGGCCCGGCGAGGCCCAGCGTCAGCGCCAGCGCATCGTCATCAGGAAGCCCGCGATGAGCAGGCCGAAGCCGATGACGAGGTTCCAGTAGCCGAACGCGACGATCGGCCACAGGCCTTGGCTCACGTAGAAGACGACGATCCAGGCGAGGCCGACGAGCAGGAGGGTGACGAAGACCGGGGCCCACCACGTGGGGTTGTCGGCGCGGGCGGCCGCGGCCCGGCGCTTGGCCTCGCGTTCGGCGGCCTCCTTGGCCGCGGCGGCCTTGGCCGCGGGCGGCAGGACCGTCCGCTTCTCCTGCGGGTCCGGTGCCTCGCCCCGCCGGGTGCTCTCGGCCACGCGCTCTCCTCGGTCTCGGAATCGTCGTGCCTTAGCGTAGGCGATGACACCGCACCGCTCACGACCCGAAGGGGGCACTCCGCGTATGCCGTCCGCCCCCGTCCCCGGTGCGCAACCGCCGGCTCCCGTCGCGACGACGCCCGCGGCCGGCCCGGGCGGGCGGTCGCGACTGTGGACCGTGCTCGTCCCGGCGGTCTTCGCCCTGGCGGGCCTGCTCTTCTCGGCGAGCTTCCAAGCCGCCAGGGGGTCGGATCTGCGCAGCGACCGTGGGCTGCCCGGGCTCATCGAGTCGGCCAACCGCGACGTCGCCGCGAAGGCCACCCAGGTCGCCGCGCTGCAGACCGAGGTCGAGCAGCTGGGTGCGGCAAAGGGTGACACGAGAGCCATCGCCCTCGGTGCCTCCGCACGGGCCCTCGCGCCGAGCGTGGGGACCGCCGCGGTCACCGGTCCGGCGCTGCGGGTCACCCTGTCCGACTCGTCGCGCAGCGCCGCCAACCTCCCCCCGTCGATCCGCCCCGACGACCTTGTCGTCCACCAGCAGGACGTGCAAGCGGTCGTCAACGCACTGTGGCGTGGCGGCGCGGAGGCGATGATGATCCAGGACCAGCGGGTGATTGCCACCTCGGCCGTCCGGTGCGTGGGCAACACCCTCATCCTCCAGGGCCGGGTCTATTCGCCGCCCTTCGTGGTCAACGCGATCGGCCCGGTGCAGGCCATGCGGGACGAACTCGACGCCGACCCCCAGATCGCCATCTACCTGCAGTGGGTCGACGCGGTCGGACTGGGCTGGGAGGTGACGTCCTTGGGGAACACGCGGTTTGCGGCATACTCGGGCAGCGTCGCGCAATCCTCGGCCACGGCGGTCAGGTGAGAGGCGCGAGGGGATCGTGCAGGCATGAATCGGCTACGCGTCGCCGTGGGGTTGCTGGGCGAGGTGCTCGTCACCCTCGGCGTCCTCGTGCTGCTCTACGTCGGGTGGGAGCTGGGCTGGAACTCGTTCACCGCCGATCGCGCCCAACAGTCGGTCGCGGCCGAGGTCTCGGACGCATTCGCCGGGGGGAGCTCCGCGGCGCAGGCCCCGGTCCTCGCGCCCGGCGAGACGCCCATTCCGGACACGGTCTTCGCCCTCCTGCGCATCCCGCGGCTCGGCGGGTCGGAGCATGTCCTGCCGGTCTACGAGGGCACCGGGCGCGACACGCTCGCGAAGGGCATCGGGCACTACGTCGGCACCGCCCTGCCCGGTCAGATCGGCAACCTTGGGCTCGCCGGGCACCGGATCACCCACGGCAATCCGTTGTGGGACATCGACACGATCGTCGCCGGGGACGCGCTCGTCGTCGAGACCCGCGACGCCTACTACGTCTACCGCGCGGTCCGGCACGTCGTCGTGGCCCCGAACAGGGTCGATGTCGTGGCCCCGGTGCCCGAGCACCCCGGCGCGACACCGACCCAGGCCTGGCTCACCCTCACGTCCTGCCACCCGAAGTACTCCTCGCGCGAGCGTTACATCCTCTTCGCCCAGCTCGAGCAGACGATCCCCCGAGCCCAGGGCCTGCCGGCCTCGATGCTCGCCGACCCGAGGCAGGGATGAGCATGTATGCCGCGTTGTGGCGCGCCCTGCCGGGCGGCCGCTGGGCCAAGGTCGCCCAGTGCCTCGCGCTGGCGTTGCTGGTCGTCGCCGTCCTGTTCCGCTGGGTCTTCCCCGCCCTATCCCCGCTGTTGCCGCTCAACCAGGAGACGGTCGACGATTCCAGCCTGCGCGTCGTCCTGGTCGATCCGGTGCTCGCCCTCGGCGCGCCACTCGGCGCGGCCGGGCTCCCGTCGACCAGCCCCACCACCGTGCCCGGGACGATCCCGGGTGCCCGATCTGGAGCAGTGCGATGACTCCCCGCATCCTCGTCGTGGACAACTACGACTCATTCGTCTTCACCATCGTCGGCTACCTCGAGCAGCTCGGCGCGAGCTGCGAGGTCGTGCGCAACGACGCCGTCGAACCGGCAGCCGGGGCGGCATACGACGGGGTGCTCGTCTCGCCCGGGCCGGGCACCCCCGAGGAGGCCGGGGTGTCGATGGCGATGATCGAGGCCTGCGCGACTCGGGCTCAGCCGATGCTCGGGGTGTGCCTGGGGCACCAGGCGCTCGGAGTCGTCCTCGGCGCCACCGTCGGCCGTGCCCCCGAGCTGCTCCACGGCAAGACCTCGCAGGTGTGGCACGACGGCACGGGGGTGCTCGCCGGGCTGCCCGACGGGTTCACCGCGACCCGCTATCACTCGCTCGCGATCGACCCGGCCACCCTGCCCGCGGAGTTGCTCGCGAACGGCCACACCGCCTCCGGGATCGTCATGGCCGTCCGGCACCGCGACCTGCCGCTGCACGGGGTGCAGTTCCACCCGGAGAGCGTGCTCACCGAGGGTGGGCACCGGATCCTCGCCAACTGGCTCGCCGAATGCGGCGATCCGCAGGCGCTCGAGCGTTCGGTCGGACTCAGCCCGCTCGTGCACCGCTGAGCCCGGCGAGCGGACCGCCCCGGACGGTCCCGACCGCCGAACTGGTCGCACGCGGCATACGGTCAGGGGGTCGTCGGGGGGCTGGTTCCCGTCGGACCGGCGGGGGTGACCGTGTTGGTCACCGTGACGGTGGGGGCCGCAGCGCGGATGGCGATGGTCACCTTGATCGTCGTGCCGACGTCGACGAGTGAGTCGGCGGGATGGTCCTGGCTGAGCACCGTGCCCTCGAGGACCTTGGTGTCCGCGGTCGCGACCTGGTCGCCGAGCTCGTAGACGAGCTTGACCCCTTCGACCAGGGCTTGGGCGGTGGCGGTGTACTTCCCGACGAGCTGGGGCACCTTCACCTTGCCCGTCGCCACCTTGACGGTGATGGTTTGGGTGAGTGGGGCGACCGTGCCGGCCGCGGGATCGGTGCCCACGGCGACGTCCTTGGCCTGGCTGGGGTCATCGACCGGCAGGACCACGGGGTCGGGGAAGCCGGCGAGCTTGATCGCCGTCACCGCCGCGTCCTTGGCGAGCCCGGCGGTGACCGGGACAGCGGCCTGACCCGGGCCGCTCGACACGTTGACCTTTACCGACGAGCCGACGTTGAGCATGGTGCCCAGGGGCACGTCCTGGTCGATGACGATGCCCTTGGCGACCGAGGCGTTCGTCACCGCGCGTGGGTCGAGCACGAGCCGACGACTCGAGAGCGCCGCCCGGGCCTGGTCCTCGGTGAGCCCCACGAGCTGGGGCACCTGGGCCTGCTCGGGTCGGGTCTGGTTGGTGAGGATGTCGCGTCCGAGCAGGAAGAGGACGGCGAGTCCGGCGATCGCCGCGAGGGCAAGGAGGACGTATGCCGCGCGCCGTCGCTTCGGCGGGTCCTCGGGGTTCTCGCGCCGGTCGGCTCGCCTCGACGGGCCGACCGGCCCGTCGAGGTCCGAGACCGGCCACGGATCGACCGGGCGGGTGGGGTCGGGGACGACCCGGATGATGCTCGTCGGGGTGAGCCCCTCGGCGATGGCGGCCGTGCCGAGGGCGGCGGAGCTGATCCGCCGGCCCTCACGGGCGCAGAGCAGGTCGGCCCGCATGTCGGTGGCGTTCTGGTACCGGGCCTCGCGGTCCTTCACCATCGCGTGCAGCACGACGGCGTCGAAGGCCTCGGGCACGTCCTCGCGCAGGTCGGAGGGGCGTTGGGGCACCTCGCCCACGTGCTGGTAGGCGATGGCGACCGGAGTCTCCCCGACGAACGGGGGCCGACCGGTGAGCAGCTCGAAGAGCATGCACCCGGTCGAGTAGAGGTCGCTGCGGGCGTCGACCGGCTTGCCCTGCGCCTGTTCGGGCGAGAGGTACTGCGCGGTGCCGATGACCGCCGAGGTCTGGGTCATCGTCGCGGCGCTGTCGGCGACCGCGCGCGCGATGCCGAAGTCCATCACCTTGACCTCGCCGGTCGCCCCCACCATCACGTTGGCCGGCTTGATATCCCGGTGGACGATGCCCATCCGGTGGCTGTAGGCGAGGGCCGCGAGGACCTCCTCGGTGACCCGGCTGGCCTCGTGGACCGCCAGCGGTCCGTGCGCGCGCAACTGCTCGCGCAGCGTCTGCCCGCGCACGACCTCCATGACGATGTAGGGCACCTGGACCGAGGCCCCCGAGGCGTCGGTCGTCGTGTCTTCGCCGGAGTCGAAGATGGCGACGATGTTGGGGTGGGACAGTCCGGCGGCCGACTGGGCCTCGCGCCGGAACCGGCTGAGGAAGGTCACGTCGCGCGCGAGGTCGGCCCGCAGGAGCTTGATCGCGACCTGCCGGGACAGCCGGGTGTCGTATCCGGCATGGACGTCGGCCATTCCCCCGCGGCCGATCACCTCGCCCACCTCGTATCGCCCGCCGAGCAGGCGTGCTGCCGTCATTGTCGTGCCCCTCCTCGCGCTCCGACTTCTGCCCCGACTCGCGCGCGATAGTGGCGGCGAGGAACTCTCGCCCGGTCAGCCACCCGTCCCCCCTGTGCTCGGCGGCGGCGGCGTCGTCGCGGCCGGCCCGCTCGACACCGTGATGGTGATGGTGGTGGTCACCGGCAGCAGCCCCGTGGGGCTCACCTTGACGACCGTCCCGATCGGTTTGTCCGAGGCGACCTGCACGGTGGTGACCTTCGTGAAGCCCAGCCGGGTGAGGTCCGAGCGCACGATGCCGGCGGTCTGCCCGAGGTAGTCCGATTCGACGATCTGGACCTGAGGGGTCGTGCTCGTCGGTGCCGTGCTCGGCGTCGAGCTGGTGCTCGTGCGGCTCGCGCTCTCGGTCTTCGTCACGGTGACGTTGACGACCGGGGGCGTCTTGGCACCGTTGAGCCCGGCCCACACGAGGTATGCCGCGACGAGCGCGACGACGAGCGGCAGCAGCCACCACAGCCAGGTCGCCCGCCGGCGCCTGGTGTCGGCAGCGAGGTATGCCGGTTGGTCGTCCTCGGCGGGCCACCCGGGGATCGGCGAGTCGACGGGGGCCGTCACCGGGCCGTAGACCGCGGTCGGTGCGGGCATGGCCTGGGTGGGTCCGATGTCGGTGAGGGGGACGATGCTCGTGGCCGGGCTCGCGTGCGCGACCCCGCTCACCGGCATACCGAGCAGGGCGGCGAGGGAGGCGGCGCTCGAGGGGCGCTCGGCCGGGTTCTTGGCCAGGCAGGCCTCGATGGCCGCGCGCAACGGGTCGGTGACATTGGCC
>JAKPEG010000091.1 GCA_029552065.1 Actinomycetes bacterium | reverse complement strand
CCCGACGTCCTCTTCGTCGACGAGGGCGACCTCGTGACGAGCGCGGGCACGGCCGCGGGCATCGACGCCTGCCTGCACCTGGTCCGGCGCGAGCTCGGGGCCGACGTCGCGACCCGGATCGCCCGGCGGATGGTCGTGCCGCCCCAACGCGACGGTGGACAACGCCAGTTCGTCGACCGGCCCATCCCGGTCACCGCCTCGGCCGGGCTCGAACCGGTGCTCACCTGGATGGTCGACCATCTCGAGCGCGACCTGCCGGTCCGCGAGTTGGCCCGTCAGGCGATGATGTCCGAGCGCACCTTCGCCCGGCGATTCGTCGCCGAGACCGGCACCACTCCCGCGAAATGGCTTGCCCGGCAACGGCTCCACCACGCGCGTCGGCTGCTCGAGCAGACCGACCTGCCGGTCGAGGCGGTCGCCGCCCGCAGCGGCTTCGGCAGCGCAGCACTCCTGCGCCACCACTTCGCCCGCGGTGTCGGCGTGCCACCTGCGGACTACCGGCGCACCTTCCGGTGCGTCGAACCCGAGCCCGCCGCGGCAGCCGGCTGAGGAGGCGGCATCCCCCGATGAACCTGCGGAACCTCGACTTGCACGGCCTCACCCCCGAGACGCTGCGCGCGCGACGCACGCTCAAGTGGACGGCATACCCGCCCGACGTGCTGCCCATGTGGGTGGCCGAGATGGACTTCCCGGTATGCCGCCCGGTCGCCGACGCGGTTGCCCGGGCCGCCGCGGCGGAGAGTTTCGGCTACCCCTCGCCGCTCGTCGTCGCCGAGCTGGCCGAGTCTCTCGCCGCGTGGCAGGCCGCACGGCACGGCTGGGCCGTCGACCCCGCAGACGTGCACGTCGTCGCCGACGTCATGCACGGGGTGCGGCTGGCGATCAACCGGTTCACCGAACCCGGCGACGCCGTCGTCATCCCGACACCGGTCTACATGCCCTTCTTCGACGTCGTCGAGCTCACCGGCCGACCGCAGGTCCGCGTGCCGATGGCGTGGGACGAGACGCGCTGGACCTTCGACCTCGCCGGCGTCGACGCGGCCCTTGCTTCCGGTGCCCGCACCGTGCTCATCAGCAGCCCGCACAATCCGCTCGGGCGGGTCTTCGACCGGGCCGAACTCGCCGGGCTCGCCGAGGTCGTCGACCGCCACGGCGCGCGGGTGATCTCCGACGAGATCCACTCGCCGCTCACCTTCGCGCGCCCGCATGTGCCCTACGCGACCGCGCACCCGCGTGCCGCCGGGCACACGATCACGGTCCTGTCGGCCTCCAAGGCGTGGAACACGCCCGGCCTCAAGTGCGCCCAGGTGATCACCTCCAACGCCGAGGATCGCGAGCGCTGGCAACGGATCCCGTTCTGGGACACCGTCGGGGTGTCGACGGTGGGGCTCGAAGCCGGCATCGCGGCATACACCGCGGGTGAGGAGTGGCTCGCTCAGGTGGTCGAGGTGCTCGACGAGCACGCGGCGCTCGTCGCGTCGGCAGTCGCGAGCTGGCCGGGGGTGGCGACCGTGCGCAACGAGGGCACCTACCTCCAGTGGCTCGACCTCACCGACCTCGGCCTCGACGTCGAGCCCTCCCACTGGCTGCTCGAGACGGCCCGGGTGGCGGTCAACCCCGGCACCCCGTTCGGCGCACCCGCCAACCGCTTCGCCCGGCTCAACTTCGCCACCCCGCGACCGCTGCTCGACGAGGGCCTCGAGCGGATCGGCCGCGCCCTCGCGCAACGTCCCCGCTGATCTCGGCAAAGATTGCCGTATGCCGCCCGCCCCGCCGCCCGCCGCCGGTCGCCTGCGCGCCCTCGGCGGCACACTCGCCCTCACGGGGATCCTCGGCGCACTCGGGCTCACCGGCTGCACCCAGGCCGACAGTCCGCCCGACCCGGTCGCCGCCGCGACCGCGCTCGCCGACGGCCTCGCCTCGGGCCAACTCGCCACGCTCCGGTTCGACGGCGCGACCGGCGAGGCCGCTACCGCCTCGGTCCGCAACGCCGTCGGGGGTCTGGCCGACGTGCCGCGCAACGTGCGGGTCGTCGGGGTGACCCGCAAGCCCGGCGACGACGACACGGCCACCGCCACCCTCGGCTGGACCTGGACCGTGCCCTCGACCGCTGGTTGGAGCTACCAGACCCAGGCCACCCTCCACCTCGCCGAGGACAAGAGCTGGCACGTCACGTGGACCCCCACCCTCGTCGAGCCCACGCTCACGGCTGCCGAGCACTTCACCCTCGAGCGGCGCCAGGGGGCGCGCGGCTCGGTGCTCGACGGCGACGGCAATGTCCTGGTCGGCCTGCGCGACGTCTACCGGGTGGGCATCGACAAGGGTCGGATCCCGGCAGAACAGGCGGCAGCCTCGGCGACCGCCCTCGCCCAGCTCATGGGGATCGATCCCGCGGCCTACGTGAAGCTCGTGGGCGCCTCCGGGGCCAAGCAGTTCGTGCCGGCCATCACCCTGCGGGTGGACGACCCGCGGATCGCCGGCCACACCGAGGCGGTGCAGGCGATCCCCGGCGGGGCGGCGATCGCCGACCAGGCGATGCTCGCCCCGTCGGCGACCTTCGCACGGGCCGTCCTCGGGACTGTCGGTCCGGCGACGGCCGAGATCGTCGCGAAGTCCGGCGGCCGGGTGGGTGCGACCGACACGGTCGGCCTGTCTGGCCTGCAGGCCCGCTACGACGCCTACCTCGCGGGCTCTCCCGGGCTCACGGTTCGTGCAGTGGGCAACGACGCTGCCGGGGCGGCCACGAGCCGCACCCTGTTCACCGAGCCGCCGGTGCCAGGGCGGTCGTTGAGCACGATGCTCGAGCCGGCCGCCCAGAACGCCGCCGAGGCGGCCCTCGCCGGGACCACCGTGCCCGCCGCGCTCGTGGCGATCCGGCCGTCCACCGGAGAGATCGTCGCGAGCGCCAACGGGCCGGCCACCGCCGGGCTCGACGTGGCCGACTCGGGCCATGCGGCACCGGGTTCCACCTTCAAGCTCGTCACCTCGCTCGCCCTCCTGCGGGCCGGTCTCACCCCCGACTCGCCACTCCCCTGCAACGACTCGGTGACCGTCGACGGTCGGGTGTTCGGCAACTATGCGGACTACGCCGCGGGTCACAACGGGACGATCCCGTTGCGGCTCGCGCTCGCCTATTCGTGCAACACGGCATACATCTCGCAGCACGACCTTGTGAGTCAGGACGACCTCGCCGACGCCGCCGCCGCGCTCGGCGTGGGCGTGAGCTTCGACACCGGCTTCGGCGGCTTCCTCGGATCGGTCCCCCGCGCGGCCACCGCAACCGAACATGCCGCGTCGATGATCGGGCAGGGCAAGGTCGAGACCTCGGCGCTCGCCGTCGCGACGATCGCAGCCTCGATCGTCAACGGCTCGACCGTCGTGCCCCGACTCGTCGAGCGCCCCCCGGCCGACGCGCCGACGAGCGCGACCGGCCCGACCAGCGCAACCAGCGCCACCAGCGCAACCAGCGCGGCGAGCAGCGTGCCCACGGCGCCGCCACCGCCGGCGAAGCCGCTCACCGCGGCCGAGGCCGAGGCGCTGCGCGCGATGATGCGCGGGGTCGTCACCGACGGCACGGCACGGTCGCTCGCGGCTGCCGGCGTGGTCGGCGCGAAGACGGGAACGGCCGAATACGGGACCGAGACACCACCCCGTACCCACGCCTGGATCGTCGGTTTCCGCGGTGACCTCGCGGTCGCCGTCTACGTCGAGGACGGCCAGTCCGGATCCGGCACCGCCGGGCCACTGCTCGCCGCCTTCCTGCGCGCCTACGCCGGGTGAACGACCCGGCGCGACGGCCCCGTCCGGGCCTGATCGGGAGTTGCATTCGGTGCCGGTTTGGAGTCGGATGGACCCAAGAGGAATCCGCGGCCCCGCCGACGGCGCCGGCCGCCCGAGAAGGAGGCAGACGATGTCCGAGACGCAGGCCGCCGAGGTGGTCGACGAGGGATCCACGGCGCCAGACACCGTCGAGGTGAGTGCGGTCCTCACCCACGACATCAGCCACGTCTGGCACGTACTGAGCACGAACGACGGGGTCGCGGCCTTCCTCGGCGAGGGCGCCAAACTCGGCAACAAGGGCGAGCACTGGCAGGCCGCCGACGGCACCCACGGTGTCTGGCGCAGCTACCACCCGATGGAGCAGGTCCGGCTGTCCTGGCATGCCGACGCCGACGCGCCCCGCTCGCTCGTCGACCTGCACCTGGCCCCCCAGGGCGAGCAGACCTTCGTCTCCATCCGCCACGAACAGGTGAGCGGCGACGTGGGGACGCTCGAGCAGCGTTGGACCGAGGCGCTCGCCCGGCTCGACGCGGCCGCCGACTACTGAGGCCTCGCGCGCCTTTCCGCCCGCCCGCCGGCTACGGGGAGGTACGCGGCATCCCTGCGGCGTTCACCTGAGCGTCGCCTCCCGGTGGTGTGCGCGCCACCTATTCGGCACACTCGGGGCGTGACCCTCGCGCCCCCCTCGGCACGCCCCGGTTCCGCGCCTGACGGCCTTCGGCGCTGGCTGCCCATCCTCAGTTGGCTGCCGGCCTACCAGCGGTCCTGGCTCAAGGACGACGTGCTCGCCGGGTTGGGGCTCACCGCCCTGCTCGTGCCGCAGGGCATGGCCTACGCCCAGCTCGCCGGGCTGCCGCCGATCACCGGCCTCTACACGAGCATCATGTGCCTCATCGCGTATGCCGTGTTCGGCCCTTCGCGGGTGCTCGTCCTGGGTCCGGACTCCTCCCTCGGCCCGATGATCGCGGCCTCGATCCTGCCGCTCGTGGCCTCCGGCGGCGATCCGGGCCGGGCCGTGCTGCTCGCCTCGGCCCAGTCCGTGCTCGTCGGGATCTTCATGATCGCCGCGGGCGCCGCCAAACTCGGCTTCGTCGCGGACCTGCTGTCCAAGCCGACGATGGTCGGCTACATGAACGGCCTCGCGCTCACCATCCTCGTGGGCCAGATCCGCAAACTGTGCGGCTTCTCGATCGAGGCCGACGGCCTGGTCGGCGAGGTCGTGGCCACGGCGCAGAAGATCGCGACCGGGGCAACGAACCCATGGACGCTCGGCGTGGGGGTCGCGGCACTCGTCGTCCTGTTCGGTCTCGTCCGAGTCCTCCCGCGGGTGCCCGCCGTGCTAGTGGCAGTCGTCTGCGGCATCCTCGCGAGCCTGTGGCTCGACCTGCCCAGCCACGGGGTCAAGGTCGTCGGCGACCTGCCCCAAGGCTTCCCGCCGTTCACCCTGCCGATCGTCGGTGCCGGCGAGCTCGGCCTGCTCGCAGCCGGTGCCGCCGGCATCACCCTGGTCGCGCTGGCCGACACCATCTCCACCGCGTCGGCCTATGCGCGGCGCACCGGGGCGCCCATCGACGGCAACCAGGAGATGGTGGGCATCGGGGCGGCCAACGTCCTCGCCGGCTTCTTCCAGGGCTTCGCCGTGAGCACGAGCGGCTCTCGGACGGCCGTCGCCTTCAAGGCGGGGGCCCGCTCGCAGGTCACCGGGCTCGTCGGGGCCTTCGTCATCCTCCTGCTCCTGCTCGTCGCCCCCAACCTGCTCAGCCGGCTGCCCCTCTCGGTGCTCGCGGCGATCGTCGTCATGGCGGCGTTCTCCCTCGCCGAGCTGGCTGCGGCCCGCAAGCTGTGGAGCCAGCGCCGGATGGAGTTCTGGCTGTCCATCGCCGCGACCGTCGCCGTGGCCGTGCTCGGTGTGCTGCCCGGCATCGCCGTGGCCGTGGGCCTGTCCATCCTCAACGTCTTCCGGCGCGCCTGGTGGCCCTACCAAGCGGTGCTCGGCCGGGAGAAGGGCGTGCCGGGCTACCACGACCTCACCCACCGGCCGAGGCTCACCTCGATGCCCGGGCTCGTGATCTTCCGGTTCGACGCCCCGCTCTTCTTCGCCAACGCCCGCACCTTCGCCGAGCAGGTGACCCGGCTGGCCGCGACCGACCCCGCTCCCAAGTGGATCCTCGTCGCGGGCGAACCGATCTCGGACATCGACACGACCGCCGCCGACATGCTCGCCGACCTCGTCGGCGATCTCGAGCGCCAAGGCACCCTCCTGTGCTTCGCCGAACTCAAGAGCCGCGTGCGCGGCAAGCTCGAGTCCTACGAGCTCGCCGAGATCACCGGGCGGATCCGCTACTTCGACACGCTCAACGCGGCCGGCAAGGTCTACCGCGCCGAGTTCGGCACCAACTGGGGCGATACCGACTTCCCGCCCGTGTGGCCGCTGCCCGAAGGCAGCGCCCCGCCGGTCGGCGAGGAGGCGGACGACGAGTCCGAGACTGGGCATCCGGCCGGCGGCTTCTAGGCTGCCGGGATGGCCACCCTCCTCGCCGTCAACGCCGGCACCCCCCGCCCCGACGGGAAGGGCGCGGTGACCGGCATACACAAGCGACCGGTCGCGGGGCCGGTGACCCTGCGCGACCCGGGCGACCGGCTCGAGGGCCTCGGCAGCGGGGTGGTCGGCGACGCCGTCTGCGACCGCCGCCACCACGGGGGTCGCGACCAGGCGGTGTATGCCGTGTCCGCAGCGGAGCTCGCCCACTGGAGCGGGGTGCTCGGCCGGGGGCTCACACCCGGCACCTTCGGGGAGAACCTCACCACCGAGGGGCTCGACGTCGACGAGGCGCTCGTCGGGGAGGTCTGGGCGGTCGGCGACACCGCACGGCTCCAGGTGACCGGGCCGCGCATCCCGTGTGCGACCTTCGCCCGCGCGATGGGCGAGCCGCAGTGGGTCAAACGGTTCTCCGAGCGCGGCCGCACGGGCGCCTATCTGCGGGTGCTCACGCCCGGTGAGGTGCGGGCCGGCGACCCGATCGTCGTCGAGAGCCGCCCCGCCCACGACCTCACCGTGCCGGAGATGTTCCGCGCGCTCACGACCGAGCGCGAGCGCCTCCCGCGGCTGCGGGTGGTCGAGGACCTCGGCGAGGAGGGCCGGCGCGCCCTGGCGGCATACCTCGCCCGCGAGTGAGGACGATCCCTTCGCCGCCCGGCCGAATGTGACGCAGGCCACGCGCGCGTCCTGTCACCCTCGAGCCCG
This sequence comes from Actinomycetes bacterium, assembly GCA_029552065.1. Lineage (GTDB taxonomy): Bacteria > Actinomycetota > Actinomycetes > Actinomycetales > Dermatophilaceae > Phosphoribacter. Next base: position 3,602 of record JAKPEG010000091.1, on the reverse strand, counting down.
GTATGCCGTCCATGCTGCGTAGGTCCCCGAAACACCCCTCTCCAAGGAAGCTCGACATGAAGATCAACATGGGCGGCACCGACCGCACCGTCCGCATCGTCATCGCCGTCGTGGCCGCGGTCCTCGCGCTCACGGTGGCCAAGGGCGCACTCGCGATCGTCCTCTGGATCGTCGCGGCGATCATGCTCCTCACCGCCGTGGTGCGCTTCTGCCCGCTCTACCTGCCGTTCAAGATCAACACGAACAAGAACGCCTGACCCTCAGCCGGCAAAGCCCCGTCCGAGCGGACGGGGGGCCGGACGTCGGCCACAGGGGATCGACCGACGGACACGGCGAGGTGGGGGGCCGACGCGGGACGGCCCCCCACTAGCGTTGTCCCATGGGCCTCACCACCGACGAGCTCTCGGCGGCCGTGCCGAGTCTGCTCCGGTACGCCCGTGCACTCACCCGTGACCCCGACGCCGCCGAAGACCTCGTCCAGGACACGGTCGTCCGGGCGCTCGAGCGGGCCGGTGACTTCCGTGGCGAGGCCGCCCCCCAGACCTGGTTGCACCGGATCCTCCACCACCGGTTCGTCGACCTCGTGCGCGCCGGGCGCTGCGACCCGGTCGACGACGAGACGCTCGCCGAACGGGTCGAACAGGCCTGGCGCGAGGATGCCTACACCGTCGACGCCGAGGCCGTGCAGCTGCGGGCCGAGCGCGCCGAGGAGCTGCGCGACGCGCTCATCCATCTGCCCGCGGCATACCGCTCGGCGATCGTCCTGCACGACGTCGAAGGCCTCACCTCCGCGCAGGTGGCCGAGGTCCACAGCGTGACGGTCGCGGCGGCCAAGCAACGGATCAGCCGGGGACGGGCCATGCTCGTCTCCCACCTGGCCCGCGGGACCGAGCGCCGGGCGGCGCTCGCCGGGGTCCCGCTGCGCTGTTGGGATGCCCGCGCACGGGTCGGGGACTACCTCGACGACGAGCTCACCCGCGCCGAGCGCTCGGCGCTCGAGTCCCACCTGGGCGCCTGCCCCACCTGCCCCGCGCTCTATGCCGGACTCGTGGGGGTCCGCGCCGGCTTGGGCGCGCTGCGCGACCCCGACACCGTCGTCCCGCCCGCCCTCGCCGAGCGGCTGCGGGTGGCCACGTCGGCCGCACGACCGGGGGGTCGGGCGGCATACTGAGGCGTCCCGATCCCGCGAGAGAGCCGCCCATGACCACCCCAGCGCCCCGCGTCGCCGCCGACTACATCGCCCTCGACGAGCGGTATGCCGCGCACAACTACACCCCGCTCGACGTCGTCCTCGCGTCGGGCTCCGGCGCATGGGTGACCGATGTCGAAGGGCGGCGCTACCTCGACGCGCTCGCGGGCTATTCGGCGCTCAACTTCGGGCACGCCAATCCCCGTCTGCTCGCGGTCGCCGAGCGGCAGCTGCACACGCTCACGCTCACCAGCCGGGCCTTCCACAGCGACCAACTCGGCCCGTTCGCCCGCGACCTGGCCCGGCTCACCGGCAAGGACATGATCCTGCCCATGAACTCCGGCGCCGAGGCCGTCGAGACGGCGATCAAGGTGACCCGGCGCTGGGGGCACCGGGTGAAGGGGCTGCCCGAGGACTGGGGCACGATCGTCGTCATGGCCGGCAACTTCCACGGCCGCACGACGACGATCGTCTCCTTCTCGACCGACAAGGTCGCCCGTGAGGACTACGGGCCCTATACGCCCGGCTTCGTCGTCGTCCCCTACGGCGACATCGCGGCCCTGCGCGCCGCCGTCTCCGACGACACGATCGGGGTGCTCCTCGAACCGATCCAGGGCGAGGGCGGGGTGATCATCCCTCCCGAGGGCTTCCTGCGCGACGTCCGGGCGCTGTGCACCGAGCGGGACATCCTCATGATCGCCGACGAGATCCAGTCCGGCCTGGCCCGGACCGGACGCACCTTCGCCTGCGACCACGAGGGCGTCGTGCCGGACATCTACGTCCTCGGCAAGGCCCTGGGCGGCGGTCTCGTGCCGCTGTCGGCGATCGCCGCCGACGAACGGATCCTCGAGGTCATCACCCCGGGGTCGCACGGCTCGACCTTCGGCGGCAACCCGTTCGCCGCGGCGATCGGCCGCGAGGTCGTCGCCATGCTCGAGGAGGGCGAGTTCCAGCAGCGGGCCGCGCGCCTCGGCGCGATCCTCGGCGAGCAACTCGAGGGTCTCGTCGGCCACGGGGTCCTCGCCGTGCGGCAGCGGGGGCTCTGGGCCGGTGTCGACGTCGACCCGCAGCTCATGACCGGCAAGCAACTGTGCTACCGGATGGCCGAGCGGGGCGTGCTCGCCAAGGACACCCACGGTTCGACCATCCGCCTGGCCCCACCGCTCGTCGCCGACGAGTCGGACCTCACCTTCCTCGTCGAGGCCATCCGCGAGTCCCTGCGCGGCTGAGGCGAGCGCGCGGCATACCGCGGGACGGGTATGCCGACGCGACCGACCGCGCGCCCCGGCGGTGGGCCGTCAGCGGCCGGTGAGCAGACGCAGCGCGGAGTGTGGGCAGGCCGAGACGGCCAGCCTGGCCGGCCCGAGCAGGTCGGCCGTCACCGGTCCCGCGACGACCGGATAGCCCCAGGCGTCGAGCGAGACGAGTTCGGGCAACAGCTCGTGGCAGAGGCCTCGGCCGGCGCAGTTGGGCCAGTCGACCCGCAGGGTCGCCGGCGCGGCGGAGCTCGTCGCGGTGGCCTTGCCGTCGTGACGCCCGGCCCGTCCCGTGGTCAGCATGTGCACCTGCCCACGAGGTGTGCGGCGACCTCGTCCTCGGCCGCGCCGAGCAGACTGCGCACGAGGCGCGCGGTGCCGTCGGGATGGGCACATGCGCCTCGCCCCGTGACCAGACCCGCGAGTTCGCGGATCCGAGCGTGCGAGGCGGCCGGGCTCGCGTCGGCGAGGGCGCCCAGCTCGGCGGCCAGCTCGGGCAGCCCGTTGCGACACGGCCCGCACCGGCCAGCCGACTGCCCGGCGAGGTAGTCGACGATCTCGCTCGTCCACACGACCGGGCACACGTCCTCGGGCAGCGGCAGGACGACGCCGGCACCGAGCGCCCAACCGGAGGCGGCGAGCCCGGCGCGGCTCACAGTGGCGTCGGCCAGCGAACCCGCCGGCACCCACGTGCCGTGGAAACCGCCGAGGAGCACCGGTCGGTCCACGGTCTGACCGAGCACCTGTTCCCACGGCGTGCCGTGCTCGACCTCGACGACGAGTGCGGAGTCCGGCGGGCCTTCGCGCAGCGCGTCCTCGAAGATGGGACTCGGATCGGGCAGGGTGAGCAGGGTCGTCCCGGGCTCGTCGGCGGTGCCGAGGGCGGCATAGGCCCGACCGCCGTCGACGGCGATCGCGCCGACGTGCGCGAAGGTCTCGGCGTTGGACAGCAGGGTCGGGCGCCCCCGCAGCCCGCGCACGGCCTCCGGCTCCCACGCGGTGACCGGCAGGGCGGGTCGTCCCGAGAGCGACTCGATCACGGCACGGGCCTGACCCGAGACGAACCCCGGCTCGATGACGTGCAGCCGCCAGTCAAACGGGTCACCGGCGGACCGACGCTCGCCCAGGGCCCGCCGCACCGCCTCGACGGTGGCCGG
>JAKPEG010000073.1 GCA_029552065.1 Actinomycetes bacterium | reverse complement strand
CCCGGGCGACCTGGAGCGGAGTGGGTGGACGGTCGGACCGGCAAGTGATCGGGTCGGCCTGCGGCTCGTCGGCACCCCGCTTGCCCGGGTCCCGGCGCGTCGGACCGCGGAGGTCCCGAGTGAGGGACTGGTCCGTGGGGCGATCCAGTTGCCCCCGGACGGGCTGCCGGTCGTCCTGCTCGCCGACCACCCCGTGACCGGTGGCTACCCGGTCGTCGGGGTGCTCACCCGGGCCGGCGCGGATCATGCCGCGCAGCTGCGTCCGGGTGATCGCGTCCGGCTGACGTGGCGGGCCTAGCGGGGAGGGCGGCATACCCTGGGGTGATGGCGAGCCTGCCGCTCTTCCCGCTCGGCACCGTGCTCATGCCAGGGGCGACGCTGCCCTTGCAGCTGTTCGAACCGCGCTATCTCCGGCTGCTGCGCGACCTGCTCGCCGCCCCTCCTCCCGAGCGTGAGTTCGGTGTCGTCGCCCTGCGGCGTGGGGTCGAGGTGGGTCCCGAGACCTCGATCGAACTGCATGAGATCGGCTGTGTCGCAAGGGTTCTCGGCGCTTGGTCACTGCCCGGGACGGGGCGGGTCTCGGTCGAGACCATGGGTATGCGGCGCTTCCGCCTCGTGGCACTCGACCCGGGCGCCGACACCCCCTATCTCACCGGTGACATCGACTCGCTGCCCGAGCTCCCCGGAGCCGGGCCGGACGAGCTCGAGCGCCTCACCGAAGCGCTCGGCCGCGGGCTCGCGGTCTACCGGGAGCTCCTCGGGGCGCCCGCAGTCGTCCTCGACGGGCGCCCGGAGGTTGCCTCCTATGCCGTGGCCGACGCGCTCGTGCTCGACGTCGCAGACCGGCAGCAGCTGCTCGCGGCACCCTCGACCGCGGGCCGACTGCGCCTCGCAGCGACCCTCGTGCACCGGGAGACGGTCCTCGTCGAGCGCCTGGGCGCACTCCCGCGGCCCGCCCCCTTCGGCGCGGCGGGGGCGAACTGACAAAATGTGCTCCCGTGACCGGTCCCGCCAAGCCGCCCGCCCTCTTGCTGGCGCCTCGACTTGGGGGCGGGCGTGCGTTCGAGCAGATCGCCCGGGCGTGCCTCGACCATGCCGACGCCAACCAGCCCTTCGTCGAGGTCCACGGCGACCACGAGGGTTTGCACCAGTTCCGGGTGGCCTATCGGCGGTTGCGCTCGCTCTTCTCGCTCGCCCGTGAGGTCGTCCGGGTGGATCCGGAGGCCGCGCGGATCGCCGCGGGTCTGCGGGAGCTCACGGTCGCTCTCGGCCCCGCCCGGGACCTCGACGTCTTCCTCGAGGCCCATCCCTACCTCACCCTCGACGACTCGCGGCGGCTCGACGCGGCGCGCGTGGCGGCATACGAGCGGGCGCACGAATTCCTCGCCAGCCCCTCGTGGCTCGCGCTGCGGGCCGACCTGGACCGCTGGCTCGACGCGGGGACCTACCGCGACCAATTGGGGCGAACGGCGTGGAGCGGTCGGCACATGGCCGCGCGTGCCCTCGAGCGACGGATGCAGCGGATCCTCAACGACGGTGCGCACCTGGCCGACCTCGACCCGCCCGCGCGCCACAAGGTGCGCATCGAGGCCAAGAAGGTCCGCTACGGCAGCCAGTTCTACGGCTCCCTCTGGCCGCGCTCCGCTCGCGAGGCGGCGAAGATGGAGAGGCTGCTCGGGGGCCTGCAGGACCGGCTCGGGGCGCTCAACGACGCCGTGACCTGGGCGAGTATCGAGCGGCTCGCCGGGCTCGTCGACGCCGAACCACCCGAGGTCGACGTCGAAGCCGAGGTAGCCGCGGCGCAGGGGATCGTCGACACGCTCTCGACGGTCACCCCCTATTGGCGGGTGTCCTGGCGGCCGGCCCCGACCGTTCCGCGTCTTGGTGCCAAGGACAAGCGGGACACGCGCGGCGGCGAAGCCAAGGGCGGGACACAGGGCAAGGGGAACGCCCAGGGCAAGGAGAACGCACAGGGCAAACAGGCCGCCAAGGCGAAACCCAGGAAGCACGCGTCCAAGGCCAAGCGGAGCAAGCGCTAGTCCGGACCTCGGGCGAGGATCCGCGCGCCGTCGATCGACATCCCGGTTCGTGCGCGTCGTCCGATTCGGCCATTTCGCTCCGCGACAACCGGCGGATGTGCTGCACTATGTCTGCTTGCCGCCCCACTCCCGCCTCTCCCCACGGGAAGTGCACACGACATGTCGCTCTGGGACGAGTTGCCCGCAGGCCTGCGGGATTCCGGTGAACTCGACGGGCTGCGCCCGCTGCTGGACTCGGTGTCGGGCACGGGCCCGACCGAGACGACCGATGCCGACGGCACCTGGTCGACCTACACCGCGACCGAGGATCTCGCCGGGCCGCTCGCCCTCGACCCGCGCACGGGAGCCTTCTCGGGCTCCAGCGGGTCCACCGGCACGCCGATCGAGTTCGCGGACCCGCACGTCACCGTCGAGCTCGGCTTCCACCTCACCGGCCCCGGCGGCACCCGCGACGGGGGTTGGAAGGTCGTCGTCCACGCCCCCTCGTTGCGGATCCGGCTGCCCTTCCTGCGCGGGGCCATGCTCGACACCTTCGGCCACCTGCGCTTCGACCCCGCGCACCCGACGGTCGCCTTCACGCTGCCCGCGCTGCGGGTCCGTGTGCGACAGCTGGCCGGTGCCGGTGTCGGCGTCGACCTGCTCTCGGCGACGACGAGCGGTGGGACACTGGTCGACCAGATCTACGAGTTCATCCAGATGGACCCGCCCTATGCCCTCGTCGGCCCGTCGGACACGGTGGGTTTCGCCTTCCGCACCGCCGTCCTCGACCTGTCCGGCACGGCCGGTCCGAGTGGCGTGCCCGCGTCGGCGCGGGCCATGCCGGTCGACTGGCAGGGCTTCTTCCTGCCCGACGCGCGCCTGTTCGTCGCGCCGGAGGGGCTCGACGGGCTCTCGGTCATGGCCGGGGTGGAGAACCTCTGGATCGGCATCGGGGTCCACGAGGGCGTGACCGGCCTCTTCGAGGCCGAGGTCGTCAACCGTGGCCACACCCCTTCGATCGTGGTGCGCTTCGTCACCGACGCGGGCCAGGCGGTCGCCTTCACCGGCGACAGCGCAACCCTGCCCGAGCACACGACGGTCTACGCCGAGGCCTCCGGTGGCCTGGGCGCCTATGACGTCGCCATCCGGGTCGACGGCAGCCTCACCAGCGGCGACCGGGCCTCGGTCACCACCCCGACGACGGGGAGCATCGCCGTCGAGGTGAGCCTCACCGCCGTGGGTGGTGGCCCGGTCGTCACCTCGCGGACGATCACCGTGAGCCGCTCCGCCGCCACGGTCACCCCCGGCTCGGCCGGTATGCCGGTGTCGGTCCGCACGACCTCGCACGAGACGGCATACCTCGTGCTCGTCGAGCCGAGCTCCCCGACAACCGCACGGGTGCGGCTGTCCAACAATGCGAGCGCGACGTGGACCTGGCCGACCGGCAGTTCGGTCGGCACCAGCGCCGAAATCCCAGTCGGCGCGGGCGCCACCGTGGCGGTGTCCGCGGCCACCGCCGCCGGTCAGGTGCAGACCCTCGACGCCTACTTCCTCTTCGACCACCCCAAGGTCGACGAGGGCCATGCCTATGCCGTGAACCCCGCGAACCTGCACATCGGTCCGGCCACCGATCGCACCCACCACTCGGCCAGCTCGACGCTCGCCGACGACGCCACCGCCCGGCGGGCGACGATCGGCGCGGCGACCCATCTCACGGTGAGCGGCTATGCCTCCTACGAGGGCGACAGCAGCAGCGCGCAGGAGGAGCGCAACCTCCACCTGTCCGAGCGGCGCCGGCAGGCCCTCAAGGACGCACTCGAAGCGGCCGGCTACACCAACGTCACGCTCGGCGAGGCGCTGGGCACCCAGCGCGCCCGCGCCGGGACGTCCATCGACGGCCAGCCCGCGCCTGCCGCCGGTTCCTCGGGGTGGTGGCGGGCCCGGGCCGTGAGCGACCAGCCGCCCGCGGCGATCACCGTCACCGGTGAGCTCACCCGCCCGGCCGTGCCCCCCCGCACCGCGGTCGACCCGACCCCGCCGCGGGCGGAACCGCCCGAGTGCTTCCACAAGTTGGGCGTGCGGGTCGAGCTGGTCCGCAGCACGTTCGTGCGGTGCGAGATCTACGGCGAGTTCGACATCGAGACCGCGGCCGAGGCTCAACTGCGCCGCCGCAGCGAACCGGCGCTGCGCGCCAATCCCGCGACCCGCAATCCCGCCGACGGCGTGTGCACCTTCCTCGTCCGGTTGCGGATCGCCGAGGACCAGGGCTCCTGGGAGGTCAGCGGCGAGTTCCGCGCCAAGGAGGGAGACCTCGACGGGCTCGCCGAGATGAAGGAGGGGGTCGCCGATCAGACCGCCCTCGACATCCTCGGAGCGCTCTCCATCCTCGCCCCGCTCACCGCGACCGTCACCGAGCTCTCCCCAGCCGCCGGGGCGGTCGTCGCCCTCGGCTCGGTCGCGCTCGGTGCCTCGGACCTGCTGCACACCAAGCGACTCACCTTGCGCGGGGCCGAGGTCATCGTGAGCCAGGGCATCCTCGGCTCCGACGGCATCACGACCGTCGACCAGCGGGGCACCCAGGTCACCCTCCTGCTCGACCTCGAGATCGCCTTCCACTTCGACCTCACGATCATCCGGGTCGACCCGGCACACCCCATCGTCACCCGCTACAAGGCGATCGGCGTCCGCTCGACGTGGGACACCGCTGCGGGCACCGGGAACTCGGTCGACTACATCCCGCTGCCGGTCTTCTTCCCCGACCGCGGCTACGACCTCGACATCCCGGCCGGCAGCCTCACCGCCAGCCCGCCGCTCGACGATCTCCTGCGCATCCTCGGTGTGCGGGTGAGCCGGGACAACCCGACCTACCTCGAGGTCGAGGTGGGGATGGGTCTGGACCTCGGGGTCATCACGATCGAGACAGTCCGCGTGCGGGCCCGGGTCGACGGGCCGCCGCTGGACCTGCAGCTCACGAAGTTCGGGGCGTCGGTCGACATCCCCAACGTGCTCACCGGGCGCGGCTACGTCGCCTTCGAGACCGGCGGATTCTCCGGCTCGTTCGACCTGCAGATCATCCCGCTCAACATCCGGGCCACCGCCTCGCTCGCGGTCCGCCAGGGCGGCGGGGTCACCGGCGTCCTGCTCGGCATCGAGGTGCAGTTCCCCGTGCCGCTCGTCCTGGGCAGCTCCGGTCTGGGGATGTTCGGGATCCTCGCGGGCGTCGGGATCAACCACGGCCGGATCGAGGACGCCTCGGCGCCGGTCCCGGCCCTCAAGTGGCTCCAGGACCAGTTCGCCCGCCCCGGCGGGGTGATGGACCCGCAAGGCTGGTCCCTGCAACCCGGCCACTATGCCTTCGCCGCGGGTGTGCTGCTGGGGACCCTCGAGGGCGGCTACATCGTCCACCTCAAGGGCATCGTCCTCATCGAGGTCCCCGGGCCGCGGCTGCTGTTCGTCATGAAGGCCGACCTCATCAAGGCCCCACCGGCGCTCAAGTCCAACCAGAGCGCGACCTTCCTCGCCGTCCTCGACCTCGACTTCGGCCGCGGCACGATCACGATCGGGGTCGTCGCGGCATACGAGATCGAGTCGATCCTCACCGTGCGCGTCCCGGTGACCGCCTTCTTCGACACCAACCAGGTGGAGAACTGGTTCGTCGACCTCGGCACCTACACCGATCGGGTGACCGTGCAGGTGCTCGACGTGATCAGCGGCAGCGGCTACCTCATGATCCACGGCAACGGCCTGCCGCCGATTGCCGACCTGCCCGCGGTCACCAGCGGCATCGGCATCGCCACCGGCTTCCACATCAGTGCCGTACTCATGGGCAGCAAGTCGATCGGGCTCTATCTCGAGGTCGCCGCAGGTTTCGACGCGATCCTCGGCTTCGACCCGTTCTTCCTCGCCGGCACGATCTACGCCCGGGGCGAACTGCGCCTGTTCATCATCTCGATCGGGGCCTCGGCCCAGCTCACCGTCATGGTCGGCAAGCGGATCGTCGGCGGGGTCGTCCAGGACCAGCCCTACATCCACGGCGAGGTCTGCGGGTCGATCGACCTGTTCTTCTTCGAAATCAAGGGCTGTGTCTCGCTCACCATCGGCAGCGAGCCGGACGACGACCCCACGGCCAAGCCGCTGGTGAGCGGGGTGAGCCTCGTCTCGCGCAGCCCCGCACTCGTCGAAGGCACGGCCACCGACCGCGCGGTCGACGGCAAGCTCGGCGACGCCCGTGCCTCGGGTGCCGCCGGCGACCTGCTCAGGGTGCCGCTCGACGCGATCCCGGTCATCTCCTTCGCCACCCCCCCGCTCGCCGCTGCCAACGCCGTCATGGGCGCAGATCCGTTGGGACACAGCGGATGTGGTGCCAACCCGTGGGTACGCATCGGCGAACGATGGTGGCGTTACGAGGTGCGCGAGGTCACCCTCTCTGGGGCGCTCCTTCCGCCGACCGGCAAGACCCCGAGCGCGTGGTGGACCGGTATGCCGCCCGGCACGAGTGTGCCGACGACGGCCCTCGCGCTGCTCGACTGGCTGCCGACCCCATTCAGCCGGGCGGTGCCCTACGGCGAGCAGCTCGTGCGCTCGATCGAGGAACGCTGGGGCACGGTCTGCCACCCGGCCGCCCCGCCCGCCCCGCTGCTGTGGACCTTCGACGACAGCCCGGTGGGCCCGTCCGAGACCGGCTGGCAGCTGCGCGGCATACCGTGGCCGGACCCGCCCGGAACGGTGCGCTCGGCCCCGGTCGAGGACGGCCTGCAGGTGACCGAGCCCTGGCGGGTGCCCGGCCGACCCGGCATCGACCTCGTCCAGGGCACCGACCCGGCCATCGTCATCGGCGACTACGTGCCGTGCACACCGAAGCCCGAGGGCACCCACGGCACGGTGGGAGGCGGCATCGTCGGCCCGCCACCGGTGCGCCCGGCGGACCTGCGCCGGATGACCACCGGCCCGCTCACCCGCGCCCAGGCGGCGGGCCCGAGCGCCGCCTGGCTGGGAGCCGACGGCGCGGCATACGACGAGGCCGTCACCGCACTCGCGGCCGGCGTGAGCCTTGGCGACCTCGCCGCCCACCATGCAAGCACTGCGTGGAGCCCGGAAACGGCGCAGTCCCCGACGACCTGCCGCGGCGGCCTGCTGCGCTCGCCCCTCGGCGACCTGCCGCGACCCGCGCCCGACGGCACAGCCGCCGACCAGGCGCTGGTGAAGAAGGCCTGGGCGCAGACGAAGTTCCGACCCGACGCCCTGCGCAACGCAGTGCGCTTCACGCCCGCCTCGGGTGCGATGCAGTTCGGCGTCTTCCTCCTCGTGCCCACCCGCGCGCTCGAGCGGGGGCTCGTGCTCCGCGCCGAGAAGGCCGACGGTACGGAATTGCTCACCCATCCGCTCACCGGCAGCGACCTCGTGAGCGCGAGCAACCCACTGCCCGCCCAGCTCGTCGACGCGACCGGGCCCTGGTTCGACCCGGTGCTGCGCGCCGCCCGGATCGCCGCCCGGCTCATCGCCGACAAGAAGCCCCCGCTCGTCGCCGTGTGGGTCGACCTGGCCAAACTGCCCACGGAGACGGCCTCGGTCGTGCTCGGGTGGATCGACCTGGGTGGCCAGGGCAAGGACGTCGACTACCCGCCGTTCTACGTCGTCGCCGTCACCGCGACCCTCGCCTCAGAGGCGACGCGTTCGTCCTACGACCAGACGACGGTCACCGACAACACGAACGCGCTGCAGTCGACCCTCACCCAGGACCCGGACGACCGGGCCCTGCTCGCTCCCGGCACGAGCTACACGGTGTCGGTCCGCTGGCGTGCGGGATCGCTCAAGCAGGACTCCCGACCTGCGGCGGCCACGATGCCCACGTGGCAGCCCGACGTCACCCAGGCCTTCGAATTCGGCACCGACCCGGCGAGCGCGAGCCCGCAGGACCTCGGGCCGTGGCTGCTGGCCAGCGCCCCGGGCATGGCCGACGTGGGCGTCTTCTGCACCGAGCCGGTGCGGATCGCCTTCGCGACGCAGAAGGTCGCCGAGCTGTTCGCGGCATACGGCAAGGAGCTGCGGGTGCAAGTGCGCGCTGCCTCGGGCTCGCACCCGGCACCGCCCGGAGGTGGCGACGGAGACCCGTGGACCATCCCGATCGGGCCCGACCCGCACCTCGCGGAGGCGCTGGAACTCAACGTCGGCACCCCGTGGGAGGAGGCGCTGATCACCGTCATCGACCGCAACCGCGACGAGCTGCCGTGCATCGACACCAGTGGCAGCCGCACCCGCCAGCTCACGCTCACCCTGCCCTACGACTTCGAACCGCTCACCGACTACCTCATCGACGTGCACGCCGTGCCGACCGGATCCCCGCAGAGTGCAACGGGATTGGTCCATCGGATCAACTTCACGACCTCGCGCTTCCAGTCGCTCGACGACTTCGTCCGCTATCTCGCGCCCGCGACGGTGCGTCAGCGCCTCATCCCGACCCCGGCCGCCCTCACGGCCCTCGCCGGGATCACCGGCGACCCCACGGGTGACCAGGTCGACGCGGCATACCAGGCGGCCGGACTCGCCGCGCCGCAGACGCCGGACTATCCCGCGGTCGAGGTCCTGTGGTCGGGAGACCCGGTCCCGCAACCCATCGCCCTCGTCGTCGAGAGCAGCGAGCCGCTCTGGCGCTCGCGGATCATGCCGACGCTCGTCACCGGCCCGATCGACGCAGCGGACCCCACGCACCACTGGTGGGCCGGCCGTCCACACGACTGGCTGTCCCTGCAGGCCGGCACCGGCAGTGCCGACCTGCCGGTCGCGGGGATCACCCGCATCGTGCGCTGCCCCGGCAGCACCCGGGCGATCGCCCTGCTCGCGCCCGGATCGCGGGGCAGCGAGGCCAGACTCGACCTCGTCCTGGCCGCCGATCCGCTCGCCGAGACGACCGCGGTCCGCCGGACCGCCACGCGGGTCGCCCTGATCCGCGCTCCCTGGGAGGTGGAGGACTGATGGCCAGGGTGGGCAACGGCTGGCTCTTCCGGGCCGAGGCGACGAGGATCCCGTGGGCGGTCGTCGCGCGGCGGTCGATCGTCGTGGGAAACACGCACGTCGACGGCGCGCAGCTCGACGCACTCCTCTCGCGCACCGCGGGCCGCAATGACGACATCCACCTGACCTGGGCCTGCTCGCACGAACTCGGCGTCCCCCGCGGACCCTTCCTCGTCTGGGTCCGACGCAAGCGCAGCCAGCTGAAATCCCGCGCGGTGAAGCCGGTCGTGAGCGCCCGACCCGAGGGTCTGCGCATCCGATGGGGCGGCGTCGAGGCGGCGGTGGTCGACGTCACCTTCGACCCCGTCGACAGCAAGCAGCCGAGTGCGCTCTTCCTGTTCCGCACCGGCGGTTCGCTCTGGGACACGGTGGGCAGCGCGATCGCCCCCGCAGGCGGCCCGGCGGGGCAGATCCTCCACGTCGCCTGCTCCGGCGCGACGACGGCCCTGCTCGTCAACGGCACCAACCCCCGGGTGCGCATCCTCACCCTTGACGCGGTCGTCAACGACCCCGGGTGGGAGCCGCTCGAGCGGGTGGGCCTGCCCGTGGAGCGGCCCTGGGCCGGCACGGCATACGACACGACGCCCCAGGGACTGCTCGTCGACCCGTTGCCACCGCCCGACGCCGCGATCTGGCGTCTCAAGCGCGGGGCGCCGCCGATCGGCTGGCCGCTGCTCACCCAGACCGGGGTGCTCGCGCCGGCCTGGCAGGACGCCGACCCCGAGGGTGTCGTCAAGGAAGTGATGTCGACGCTGCTGCCGGAGATCGCCGCGATGTATGCCGGGAACGTCCCCGAATACCGGCAGGCCCTCATCGAGGACGTCCGCCCGGTCCCCGGCCCCACCCAGGACGGGCGCACGTCGAGCCTTGACGCGGCCGCGACGACCCGGCCCTGGTCCTTGCTCGCGCTGCCGGCCCAGACCGACCCGCTGCTCAACCTCGCCACGGGTTTCGGGGCGACCTATGTCACCGAGGGCGGCCACCGGCCCGAACTCGCGGTCGGCGACTCCGACTTCCTCGTCACCGCCGACTTCGCCCGGCCGACACCGCCGATCCGCGCGAAGTCCACGCTCGCGGCATACGCGCCGCAGCAGGGACCACATGAGATCACCGCACCCGCGACGACGCTCACGACCGAGCGGGCCGGGCTCGTCGCGCCGCGTCCCGCCGACACCCCGTGGCGGGAGAGCATCCGGGTCTCCTGGGACCGGCCCCCCACCACCGCAGCCCTCGGACGCACCCCCTCGGGTGCCCTCGCCACGTGGAAGGCCGGTGCCTCGTCGGCGCAGATCCTCAATCCGCCGCGCGACTCCGGAGGCGTCCGACCGCTCACCCTCGGCCCGGACGGGCCGCCCGGGTCCCCGGGGGCCGCCCGCACCGCGCTCGTCGACGCGGCCGCAGACATCCCCATCCTCTCCGGCGGCCGCCACGTCGGGTATGCCGTGTCGCAGGTCGACGTCCACGGCGTCTGGTCGGCGTGGCGGGACCGGATGTGGGCCGGAATCGAGCCCGGGCCGTTGCCGCCCAGACTCATCTCGCTCGCCCTCGACAGCAGCTATGCCGGGTCGGCCAACTGCCCCGGGACTCTGCGTCTTGAGGCCGCCCTCGACTGGACCGAGCGCACCCCGAGCGCGCTGGAGATCGTCGCGGTCTTCTACCCGATGGCCAGTGCCGCCTCCCCGCCGCCGCTGGGCGTCGATCCGACCCTGCCGGCGCCCGCCGGATGCTTCCGGCGCGACCTGTCGGTCACCTTCGCCGGGGACGTGCCCACCGGCCTGGGGTGCACCGTCACCCCGCTCGGGCCCGATGGCGACCAGGTGATGGCCCCCGGTCCGGGGCAGGGCGACGGCGGCCGGCGCTATCGGATCACCGCCACCGTGCCCACCCTCGACTTCTCCGGCACACTGCGCTGGGGGGTCCAGGTGTGGCTGCGCAGTCGGCTCGTCGTGGGAGCAAGCCCCACGGCATACATCCCGGACGCGGCGCATCCCGCGCGCACCGTGGCGGCGAGCCCCGTGCCGGTCGTACCGCTGCCACCGCCCGCGCCTCCCGGCGTGCCGATGGGCAGCACGCTTGACGCACAAGGCTGTTCGCACGTGCGGGTCACCTGGTCGTTGCCCGGCGGCGGGGCCGGGGTGCGCACGTGCGTCGTGTGGGAGTGCGCGGAGACCGCGCTGCGTCAGCGGGCCGGGCTCACCGTCCCGCCGCCGGAGACCGACTCGCCGGGGGTGCGGCTGGCGGCGCTGTGGAGCGCCTACGACGCGATGACCGACGTCCAGCGGCGGGCTGCCTTCCGACGGCTGCTCGAGCTCGACGGATCGGTGCGAGCCGCCGATGTCACGCTGCCCAAGGGGTCGACCGACATCCACCTGTTCGTCGTCACCACGCAGTCGACGACCGGCATCGAGTCGCCCTGGCCCAGCTCGCCCAGCCCCGCGCACGTCCACGTCCAGGCTGCGATGGCCCCCCGGCTGCGCCGCCCGGCACCGCCGCTGGCCCGGGTCGTCGTCGACACCGGCGGCACGCCGGGTGCGGTTTCGGCCACGCTGTATGCCGCGAGCACCGTCCCCGTCGAGCGATTCCTCGTCTTCGCCACCCGCTCGGAGGCGGCGGCGCGCGATCGGGAGAGCATGGGACCGGCCGTGGCGAACCTCCCCGTCACCGTGCCGCCGGCCGGGACCGATCCGGTCATGGGAAGCCCTGTCTACCAAGTCAATTGGGCGGGCGTGCTCACGCCCGCGTGGGATCCGTGGCTCGTCCGCGTCGTTGCCCAGCCGGTGGCCACCGTGCCCGTCCAGGCCGTGCGTGGGCTGCCGTCGGCCGCCTCCGAGGTGACTTCGGTCTTCGTCCCACCGACCGGTCCGCCCACTCTCGAACCACTCGTCGGCTCTCGGTGGGGCGCCGACCACTCCGGCGTCCTCGTCGTGACCGCCACGACAGCGCCCGTGCGGGACACCCCGTCGGGACCACACCGGATCTCGGCCGTCGTCGACGGCACGGTCGTCCCGCTCGTCGACCTCTCCGACCTGCCCGAGTCCTCGGGGGCGGCACCTCCCTCCGGGGCGAGCGCAGCGCCGGTTTTCGAGCGAGGTCCCCGCGTCGCCGGCAGGTCGCCCCTGCGGTTGTGGCTACCGACCCCCGACGCCACCCAGCCGGCGGTCGTATCGCTTCGCCTGGTCGACCCCCTCGGTCGGGCGACCGAGGTCTCGGTGACGGTCCCCGGGTTCGTGGCCCCACCGGCATACACGCTGGTTCTCGGGTCGGTCGCGGTCGTGGCCGGCGGTGTCGTCGTCGGGCTCGAGACCAA
Organism: Actinomycetes bacterium; assembly: GCA_029552065.1. GTDB lineage: Bacteria > Actinomycetota > Actinomycetes > Actinomycetales > Dermatophilaceae > Phosphoribacter. The sequence continues at coordinate 6,699 of JAKPEG010000073.1, read as the reverse complement.
TGCCCCGGCCCGTGCCGCCGATGCGCTCCGGCTGGACATCGCCGCGGCGCCGGCCGACCTCGTCGTCCTCGGGCCACGATCGAAGCTGCGCGGGAGCTTCCCGCTCGCGGAGATCCCGGTCGCCAAGCCCTTCTTCCCCGCGGACGGTGCGATTCACGTGGTGTCCCCGCCGCGGGCGGGACTTCCGCGACCCCCGCGGTATGCCGTCTTCGTCCCGCTCGACCAGCCGCTGCGGTTCGCGGTCACCCTCGCGGGGCCGGCCGGTCCGATCACGAGTGTGACCGCCCGACTCTGAGGCGGTCTCGTCGGCCGGTCAGTCCTGCGTGAAGGTCGGCGCGCCGGAGACGCAGCGCACGGTCACCTCGATATCGCGGTCCGACCGGCGGAACTCCACCTCGATGCGGTTCGTGCTGCTGCTCGTGGAGACGGTCCAGCCGTCGGCGGCCTGCGCGCTGCGGAAGAGGAGGCTCGTGCCGGCGCACGCGGCGAAGACGCGGCCGCCGTCGGTCGTCGTGGAGCCTTCGACCGGCACGACCGCGGACGTGGACGGATTCGCGCGTGGAGCCGACGTGCTCGTTCGGGGCCGTGTGGTCGGTCTGGTCGACGTCGGCGGATCGGTGGAGACCGGCGGTGTGCCCGGTGGGGGCGTGACGGGCGGGTCACTGGGCCCCGGAAGGACGACGGTCGTCGCGAGCGGGCGGGAGACGACGGGGACGTCGCCGAGCAGAGCCACCTCGTGGCCGACCCGCGAGATCGCCAGCCAGGCCACGCTCGAACCCGCGGCGACGACGATCGCCCAGACCAGCGTGTATGCCGCCCAGCGTCCGCGCATCCGCCTCACCTTCTCCGGGTCCGCGTAGCGTTGCCTCATGACTGCCGTGCTCATTATCGAAGACGATCCGGCGATCCGCACGGCAATCATCCGCACTCTCGGTGCGAGTGGCCATGTCGTCACGAGCGCGGCCACCGGGATCGCCGGGCTCACCTCGGCCGTCGACGACAACCCGGACGTCGTGGTCCTCGACCTGGGGTTGCCGGACATCGACGGGCTCCGGGTCCTGTCGATGGTCCGAGCGGTGAGCCAGGTGCCGGTCATCGTCGCGACCGCGCGGGACGACGAACGGGTCATCGTCCGGGCGCTCGACGCGGGGGCTGACGACTACCTCGTCAAGCCCTTCGGAGGGGAGCAGCTCGAGGCACGCATCCGTGCCGTGTTGCGACGTGTCGCCCCGAACGCACCCGTCCTGCCGATCATCGTGCGTGATCTGGTCGTCAACCCCATCACCCGGGAGGTCACCCTCGCCGGGTCGTCCATCGAGTTGTCCCGCAAGGAGTTCGACCTGCTCCACCTGCTCGCACAGCGAGTGGGCGAGGTGGTGACCAAACGCGAGATCCTCGCCGAGGTGTGGCGACAGGGCTACGGCGGCGGCGACCGCACCGTCGACGTCCACCTCTCGTGGCTGCGCCGCAAGCTCGGCGAGACGGCGGCGCAGCCGGTCTACATCCACAGCGTGCGGGGCGTCGGCGTGCGCCTGGTCGATCCGGCGCGGAGCGCCTGAGTGGTCTGCGTGGTCTGAGTGCTGCGCACCCGAATCGTCTGGATGGCGACGGCGCTCGTGTCGGGCGTCGTCCTCGCCTTCGTCATCCCGTTGTTCCGGCTCGTGAGCGAGACGAGCGATGCCCAGCTCACGGCGGCCACGACGGCCTTCGCCCACCGAGCGGCGACCCTCGTCGGCAGCATCGACGACCCAGGACGTCAGCGCGAGGAACTGGTCGCGCTCGCCCAGTCGGACCCGGCCTTCCGGCTCACCGTCTACCCGCCGACGGGCCCGGTGTGGGGCGACGAGCGGCCCGATCCGGTGCGCGACACGCTCGTCGCGCAGGCACGGGCCGGCGGTGCGTCCTTCACCCAGGCGACCGAGGCAGGGCCGCATTCGCTCGCCGCCGTCCAGGTGCCCCAGGGCCTTGCGGTCGTCCACGTGAGCGCCGACCGCGCACCGGTCCGGGGCGGCGTGTATGCCGCGTGGCTCACTCTCGGCCTCCTGGGCGCCCTCCTGCTCGTCGCGAGCATCCTCGTCGCCCGCCGGCTCGGTGACCGGATCAGCACGCCGGTCACCGAGATGGCGCAGGTGGCCCATCGACTCAGATCGGGGGACCTGGCGGCGCGAGCGAAGGTGGAGGGTCCGGCCGAGGTCGTCGAACTCGGTTCGGCGCTCAACCGGCTCGCCGAGCGCATCGGGGAGTTGCTCGAGATCGAGCGGGAGGCAGCAGCCGATCTCTCGCACCGGTTGCGCACTCCGGTGACGGCGCTGCGTCTGGACACCGACCTCGTCGCCGACCCGGCGGTGGCGGTCCGGCTGCGGGATCATGTCGAGGAGCTGCACCGCGCCATCGACTCGATCGTCGCCGATGCGCGGCGTAGTGTCCGCGACGTCATGGGCGGCCGGTGCGACGCCCGCGCCGTGCTCGCCGAGCGGGCGCATCACTGGGGGCCGCTCGCGGAGGACCAGGGCCGCACGCTCACCCTCGTGCCGCCCGACCCCGGTGAGGGCGCCGAACTCGTCTGGGTACCGCTGGCCGAGCAGGACCTGCGCGATCTCCTCGACAACCTCCTCGACAACGTCTTCGCGCACACGCCGGAGGCTGCCCCGATCCGGCTGGGGCTCAGCCTCCATGGAGCGACGGTCCTGCTGCGCGTCGAGGACGGCGGAGCCGGAGGCCCGCAAAGCGTGTTGCCGGGCCGAGGCGAAAGCACCACCGGCACCGGGTTGGGGCTGGACATCGTGTCCCGGCTCGCGCGGGCCGCCGGGGGAAGTCTCACTTTCGAGCGCTCCCAGTTGGGCGGCCTCGCGGCGGTCGTGCGGATGCGTGCCCTTGGCGGCGACCGGGAAGTCTGACCGTCTGGGCCGCCGACGGATGCGCCGGGGCGAGCACATCCGTCGGCGGCCGACGCCCGGAAGTCGTTGGCGCGGCGCCCCCTCAGTCGTCGTCGTGACCGCCGTCGTCGTCGCCGTGGTCGTCGTGCTCGCCTTCGTGTTCGCCTTCGTGTTCGCCGGTGGGGCTCGTCGAGGCGGCCGCGCTGGGCCGGGGCGTCGTCGAGGCGGGGGCGGCGACCTTGCCGGCCGGGGCTGCCGGCCGGGGGGCAGCGGGCGGGGCCGGGGCGAGGACGGTCTCGGTGATCCGGGTGATGCACGCGTCGCCCTCGAGCTGGGCCGGGGGCGTGCAGTCGAGGTAGACGACCGAGGGTGTGGCGCTCGACGCGGCGCCGGACATCGGCTGGGTGCTGCTTACCGGCGCGACCCCGGCTCCGACCGAGGTGTAGAGCGCGACGGCGCACGCACCTCCGGCGACGAGTCCCAGCCCGATGCTCTTCCACCCGATCATGCCCATCGGTGCCGACCTTTCCCGTGACGTCTGTGCGGCGCACCTGCGCACGCCGACACGAGGAAGTCTGACCCGGGGTGTGTCAACGGCGACTGCCCGCCAACCTCAAGGGCGCGCTAAGCCACGACCTCGCCGGGTGTCCTTAGGGCTACCTTGAGCCGGGGCTGACCCGGGCTTGCCGAGCCGTCTTCGAGACTGTCCCTCATGCGTAGAGCGACAACCCCTCGGCACCGCGACCGGGCAGCACTCCTCATGCACGGGCTCACCGGGGCGGTCACCGCGGTGACCGTGGCCTCCGTCGGCGCGGCCTCGGGGGCGGCCGCCCGGCAGACCGAGACCGAGCAGGCGGCCAAGGCCGCGGCCAAGGCGGCCGCGGCGGAGGCGGCCGCGGCCGTCCAGTTCGTCGAGCGTCCGGCCAGCACCGTCGTCACCCGTCAGGTGGTCACGGCGGCGAGCGCCCCCGGCACCGGCACCACCACTGCCAAGGCCGCGGCCCCGCGCGCGGCGACCGCCGCCAAGCCGGTCGCCGCAGCACCGGTCGCGGCGGCACCCAAGCCGGCCGCCGTCGCCCCGCAGGTGCCGGCCCCGAAGCCGCCGGTCGTCTCCACCGGCTCGTGACCGTCTGCGCCCCACCCGTGCCTGGCACCGGCGTGAGCGAGCCGCCGGCCCCCACCGGCGCGGCCCCGACCGGCGCGGCACCGACCATCGGTGCCGCCACGTGGCGGGCGCTCGGCACCTACGTCCAGCTGCAGGTGGCCACGCCGGAGGCGCTCGCCGAGTCCGAGCGCCTCGCGCGCGCCGTCCTCGCCGAGGTCGACCGGGCATGCAGCCGGTTCCGCGGCGACAGCGACCTCGTGCGCGCGAACGCAGCCGCCGGAGAGTGGGTGGTCGTCAATCCCATCCTCGTCGGTGCGGTGCGCGCGGCCGTGTGGGCGGCGGAGACCACCGACGGGCTCGTCGACCCGTGCCTTGGCGACGTCCTCGTCGCAGCCGGCTACGACCGCACCTTCACCGACGTGCGTGCCGCCCGCGATCCCGGCGCCGTGCACGTCGTCCCGCTGCCCTCGCCGGGTGCCTGGCGCGATCTGGAGGTCCGCGAGGCAGCCGTCCGGGTGCCTCGCGGCGTCTCACTCGACCTGGGGGCCACCGGCAAGGCCTATGCCGCCGACCTCGTCGCCCTCACCCTCACCGCGCGGGTCGGCGTGCCGGCCGTCGTGAGCGTGGGAGGCGACGTGCGGGTGGCCGGGAGCGCCGAACCCAAGGCCGAGCCGGTCGCCTGGCCGGTCGACGTCGCGCCCGACCTGGCCGCCCTGGACGACCCCGACACACCCGTATGCCGGGTGTTCGTCACCGAGGGCGGGCTGGCCACCTCGTCGATCACCGCCCGGCGCTGGATCCGCGCCGGCCGGAGCTGGCATCACGTCGTCGACCCGCGGACCGCGCAGCCCACGGACGGAACCTGGCGGGCGGTCACGGCATACGGTCCGAGCGCATGCGCCGCAAACGCGACGACGACGGCGGCCCTCGTGCTCGGAAGCGCCGCCCCCGAGTGGCTCGCCCGCCGCGACATCGCCGCCCGGCTCGTCGCCCGCGACGGCAGCGTGCGGCATACCCCTCGGTGGGAGCGGGAGGCGATGCGCACATGAGCGGACCCGCCCTCTGGTATGCCAACCGCGGCACCGGCGTCGTGCTGCTCGTGCTCTACACGCTCACCGTGTTGCTCGGGATCTCCGCGACGGGGCGGGGGCCCGGCCCCCGGTGGCTGCCCCGGTTCCTCGTCCAGGGCCTGCACCGCAACCTCGCACTCCTGTCGACCCTGCTGCTCGCCGTCCACGTCGCGAGCGCGGTCGTCGACGACTACGTCGACATCTCCTGGCGGGACGCGCTCGTGCCCTGGGGCGGCAGTTACCGACCGCTCTACCTCGGTCTCGGTGCGGTGAGCCTCGACCTGTTCATCGCAGTCGGCCTCACGAGCGTCGTCCGTGGCCGGCTGCCGGACCGGGCATGGCGGCTGGTCCACCTGCTGGCCTATCCGAGCTGGGGTGTCTCGGTCGTCCACGGGGTGGGGATCGGCACGGACGCGAATGATCCGGCATTCCGGTGGCTGGTCGCCGGCTGCCTCGCCGTCGTCGTCCTCGCGGGTGTGGTCCGCGGGGTCGCCCGACTCGTCCCCCAACGGTCATGAGCGCGGGCCCGCTCACCGCCTCGTCGCGGCGGGAAGGCAGACGCCTCGCGCGCCCGCGGGTGCGGGTGGTGCCGCCGGCACTCGTGCGGGCCGTGCAGGGGCCGCTCCTGCTCGCCGGGGTCACCGACGGCAACGGCTTGGACGCCCATCGGCACCGCGTGGGAGACCTCCCGCGGCTGCGGCTGCCGGCCCTGCTCGACCAGCTCACCACGGCCGCCGTCCGCGGCAGGGGTGGTGCGGGATTCCCGTTCGCGACCAAGCTGCGCACGGCCGCCACCCGCCGGCGGCCGGTCGTCGTCGTCAACGGCTCCGAGGGAGAGCCCGCGAGCGCGAAGGACACCGCGCTGCTGCTCCTCGCGCCGCACCGGGTGCTCGACGGGGCCCAGGTCGTCGCCGGCGCCCTCGGGGTCCGCGAGGTCACGATCGTCGTGCCCGAGGAACGGCCGGCCACCGTCGAGGCGGTGCGGCGGGCCCTGGGCGAGCGTCGGTCCGCGGGCGACCCGATGGACTGGCGGCTGCACGTCATCGAGCCGGGGTTCGTCTCGGGCCAGGCCCGTGCCGTGCTCGAGTCGCTCTCGGGACGACCCGCCCTGCCGGTCACGGCATGGGAGCCGGAGGCCGTGCGCGGGTTGCGAGGGCGACCCACCCTGCTGTCCAACGCCGAGACGTTCGCCCACGTCGGCGCGATCGCGCTCGACGGCGGCCGGGCGTATGCCGCCCTGGGCACCGTCGACGAGCCCGGGACGACCCTGCTCACCGTGCCCGATCCGATCCCCATCTTCGAGGATGCGTTGCGCGAAGGCCCGCCGGACTCCGCACTCGTCGTCGAGGTCGAGCACGGTACGCCGTGGGAACAGGTGCTCGGTGAGACCGTGGACCGACCGGTGCTCCTCGGCGGTTTCCACGGCACGTGGGTGCCCGCGGGTTCGCTGGCCGACGCCACCGTGAGCCGCGCCGGGCTCGCCGCCTCCGGATGGGCGCTCGGTGCCGGCGTCGTCCTGCCGCTGCCCGAGGGCGCGTGCCCGGTCGTGTGGACGAGCGAGATCGTCGACTACCGCGCTGGGCAGTCGGCCGGCCGGTGCGGGCCGTGTCGCAACGGGCTGCCCGAGCTGGCCGCCGAGCTGGGCGCC
>JAKPEG010000199.1 GCA_029552065.1 Actinomycetes bacterium | reverse complement strand
CCCGTCTCGGCGCGCAGCTTCGTGGAGTCGATCGCATAGCGCAGGTCGTGTCCCGGTCGGTCGTTCACGTGCTCGAACCAGTCGGCCGGCTTGTCCATGAGCTCGAGGATGAGCCCGATGATCTCGCGGTTGTTGCGTTCGCCGTCGGCGCCGATCAGGTAGGTCTCGCCGAGCCGTCCGCGTTCGATGATCGCGACGACGGCGTCGTTGTGGTCGTCGACATGGATCCAGTCCCGCACATTGGCACCCGCGCCGTAGAGCTTGGGCTTGACCCCGTCGAGGATGCCGGTGATCTGGCGGGGGATGAACTTCTCGACGTGCTGGCGCGGGCCGTAGTTGTTCGAGCAGTTGGACACCGTCGCGGCGATCCCGAAGGAGCGGATCCACGCGCGCACCAACAGATCGGCGCTGCCCTTGCTCGCCGAATAGGGCGAGGAGGGGTTGACCGGGGTGGTCTCGGTGAAGCGCGCCGGGTCGTCGAGTTCGAGGTCGCCGTAGACCTCGTCGGTGGAGATGTGGTGGATCCGCTTGCCGTGCGTGCGCACCGCTTCGAGCAGCCGGTAGGTGCCGATGATGTTGGACTCCATGAACGGCCACGGGTCGGAGAGGGAGTTGTCGTTGTGCGACTCGGCGGCGAAATGGACGACGAGATCGTGCGCGGCGACCAGCCGGTCGACGAGTTCCGCGTCGGCGATGGAGCCGTGGACGAAGGCCACCTCGTCGGCGACCGGCGCGAGCGAGGCGAGATTGCCGGCGTAGGTGAGTGCGTCGATGACGGTGAGCGTCCAGTCGGGGCGGGTCTGTCGGGCCCGCAGGACGAAGTTGGCGCCGATGAACCCGGCACCGCCGGTGACGAGGACCCTCATGCGGACATCTCCTGTGCTCGATCGTGCTCGGTGACGGCCCGCAGGCCCGGGGGGTCGGTGGCGGCCGCGGACGGCCCGGAATGGAACTCGACCTCGAGGGCGAACCTCGTCGCGAGATAGCGGTGGTCGGCCACGGCCAGAGGTATGCCGCGTGCGTCCGTCGCCAGGCGGCGCACGAGCAGCAGCGGGGCGCCGGGGGAGGTCCGCAGGAGCTGCGCGTCGGCGCCGGTCGCGGCACCGGCCGTGACCGTCTGACGGACCGAGGTGACCGCATGACCGGAGCGACCGAGGCTCTCCCAGATGCCGGGTCGGGTGGCGTCGTCGCGGGAGATGTCTCCGGCGATCCGGGCCGGCACCCATTCGTGTGCGACGTCGAGGCCCTCGCCGTCGACGGTGCGGACCGAGCGGCAGCGCAGCACCTGCTCTCCGGGCGCGAGCGCGAGCAAACCCGCGATGCCGGCGGGCGCCTCCTGGAAGCCGAAGTCGACGACCTGGCGCACCCAGGAACGGCCCGCCTCGGTCACCGCGGACCCCGCATGGCGGAAGGTGCCCAGGGCGAGGCGCTGGTGGAAGGAGGCGCCCACGACGAACCACCCGGCCCCTTGGCGGGACTCGACCAGCCCCTCGTCCCGGAGCCGGTCGAGCGCGCGCCGCACGGTCGGCCGGGAGACGCCGTGGCGGGCGCACAGGTCGGCCTCGGAGTCGATCGCACCGACGGCGCCGAACTCGCCGAGGGCGATGCGCTCGCGCAGCTCCTGGGCGATCGTCGCGAACCGAGCACTTGTCATGGACCTGTAATATACAGGTGCCTCCAACGGACGCTGTCCGGTCCCCATGTATCAGCCGGTCGCCCACGAGGTCTTCTCGGTGATCCCTGCGCCCCGAGGAGTGCCCATGAGACTGCAGACGCCGCTGCGCGCTCCCGCCGGACCACCGTGCCGCAGCCTCGGCGTGGTGGAGTCCGTGCCGGAATCCGCGGCCCCGTTCGCCCCCTCCGTGGCCCCGGTCGAGGAGCAGCTCGGTGCGCCGGTCGTCGAGGGCGGCCCCGAGGTGCTGCCCACACCGCGGCTGGAACTCGACCTGTCCATCGCCGTCGACCAACTCGCCGCCCTGCAGTCGGCCCTGCCCCGGACGGCGATGCACTACGCGGTGAAGGCCAATCCACACCCCGACCTGCTGCGTGCCCTCTACTGCGCCGGTGCGCGATTCGACGTCGCGAGCCCCGCCGAGGTCCGCGAGGCCCTGCGGGCCGGGGCCCGGGCCACCGACCTCGTCTACTCGAACCCCGTGAAACGCAGGGCCGACGTGGCGGCGGCATACGAGCTCGGGGTGCGGTTGTTCGCGGTCGACTCGGTGCCCGAGACGGAGAAGGTGGCCGAGGTGGCCCCCGGCGCGGGGGTGCTGGCCCGGCTGGTCACCTCCGGCAAGGGCTCGGACTGGCCGCTTTCGCGCAAGTACGGGTGCGCGACCGGTGAAGCGATCCGGCTGCTGCGCCTCGCCCAGCGACTCGGGCTCGACGCCGCCGGCGTGAGCTTCCACGTGGGCTCCCAGCAGCGCGACCCGGGCGCGTGGCGAGCGCCGATCCGGGCGGCGGCCGAGGTCTTCGGTGCGGTGCGCGCCGAGGGACTGCGGCCCTGGCTGCTCGACCTCGGCGGGGGTTTCCCGGCCCTCCACGAGGGGCACCACCCGTCCTTCGCGGCCTACGGCGAGGTCATCGAGCAGGCACTCGAGCAGAGCTTCGGTGCCCAGCGCCCCCAGACGATCGCCGAGCCGGGCAGGGGCATCGTCGGGGATGCCGGCGTCGTGGTCGCCTCGGTCGTCGCCGTCGTCTGGCGGGCCGACGTCCGCTGGGTGTTCCTCGACGCGGGAGTCTTCACGGGCCTCGTCGAGACCCTCGACGAAGGCATCCGCTATCGCATGGCGACCGCGGCCGACGGGGGTCCCACCGGTCCGGTGGTGCTCGCCGGTCCCACCTGCGACAGCGCGGACGTCCTCTACGAGCACACGCCGGTCCAACTGCCGCTCGACCTCGACGAGGGCGACAGCGTGCGGCTGCTCTCCGCCGGCGCCTATACGTCGTGCTACTCCACAGTCGGCTTCAACGGATTCGACCCGCTGCCAACGGTTCTCGTCGGAGCGCCGCTGTCATGAACACTCGTGTCCGCCGGGTCCTGCTCGCGCACGGGCTCGCCGCCGCAGGCATGGGACTGCCGTGGCCGGTCCTGCTCGTGCTCGTCGACCTCGAGGGATCACCTCTGCTCCTGGGGGTCGCCGGGGCCGCGCGGTTGGCACCCTACGTCGTGCTCTCCTGGTGGTCGGGGCGGCTGGCCGACCGGCGCGAACGGGCGCGCATCGTGCGGCTGTCGTTGGTCGCGCGCGTCGTCCTGCTCCTCATGTGCGCCGCTGCTATTGCCGCGGGCCAGACGTGGCTGGCCGTCGCGGCGGCGACGCTCGCCATCGCGGCCGGCACCCCGGCATACCCGGCGCTGGCCGCAGGTATGCCGCGCCTGGCCGGCGCGGCGACCCCGCGGGCGACCTCGCTGCTCGTCACCGTCGAGGTGAGCTCCTTCGTCGTGGGGCCGGCGCTCGGCGGTCTGGCGGTGGGCCGCGGGCCGGCACCGGCCCCCGCCGTCGTGGGCGCCGTCCTCTGCTTCGGCGCCGCGCTGCTCTTCCGCGGCACGGTCCTGCCCGCTCCCGAGCGGGTCGAGCCCGGCCACGTCGCCGCGGCGGTCCTGGCTCACGAGGGACCCGGGATCTGGCCGCTGCTGCGTGCCAACC
>JAKPEG010000060.1 GCA_029552065.1 Actinomycetes bacterium | reverse complement strand
CTATCCCCGGTGGGCGGTGATCGAGTTCGGCGAATCGGAACGAGCGGGTGGCACGGCCAGCCCCAGCGCGACGGCGTCGGCCTCCCCGGCCGACCGCCGAGTGGTTGGGGTGTTCGTCCAGCCCGTAGCCGACGCGCCCTGGCTCATGGAGAACCACATCACGGTGCCGCGCCCCGCCACCTCGGCGACAGCGAGGGAGGCGTCGGCCGCGGAGTCAGCCGATGCCCAAGCCGCCCTGCAACGGGCGCTGGACTATCTCACCTTCGGACGGGAAGCCCCAGAGGTTGACCTCGGGTCGATCCCCGGCTCTCGATCGAGCCTGTTGATCCCGGCCAAGGACAACATCAGGGACACGACGCTGGTGTGCTCGACCTACGTCCCTCCGGCCGGTGTTCCTGGCTACGGCAACAGCCGGGCCTTCGCTGTCGAGGACACCGTGGTTCTGATCGGCTCGATCTCCTGCTCGGCAAGCGTGATGCTCAAGCGGAGCACGACCACCAACGCCTGGCAGCGGGCCATTCTCGGCGCCGCCGAGACGACCAAGGGCGTGACGTTCAGTTACGTCGGGACGATCGTCGTCAGCACGACACCCGGGAGTCGACCGACGGTCTCGTGGTGGCGGCTGAGTGACGCCCTCGCCCCGGCGGTGATGGTTCGCGAGCGGGGGTGACCGGCAGTCAGGCGCGAGCGACCGTGGGTGTCGGCGCAGCATGAGAGGCTGGAGGCAACCCCGAGCACCCGAAGGACTCCCTCATGACGACTGCGCCGATCCCGGCGCCGGCAGTTCCTGCAGCGACCGGCACGACGCTCCGGCGAGGTCTGGCGGTCATCGCCCGAGGTGTCCGCGAGGAACCCCGCTGGTTCTCGCTCGCGGTGCTGGGGTCGACGATCTACGGCATCATGACCGGCCTCATGGCCTGGGCCATCGGTTGGTGTACGAGCACCATCGTCACCCCGGCAGTCGCGGCCCGCACGGTGACCTCCGGCCAACTCTGGACGATCGCCGGGGTCATCTCCGGCGTCGTCACGGTCAACGTCCTGGGCATCATCCTGCGCCGCACCGCGGCGGGCTTCGCGATGTACAGCCTGGGCGCGGCATACCGGCGCCGGGTCTCCCGGCAGTATCTCGACCTGCCGCTGCGCTGGCACCACAAGCACCCGTCCGGACAGTTGCTGTCCAACGCGAACGCCGACGTCGAGGCGACGTGGAATATCTTCGCGCCGCTGCCGATGGCGCTCGGCGTCGTCGTCATGCTGGTCTTCGGCGCGGTCCAGATGCTCGTCGTCGACCCGGTGCTCGCCGCGGTCGGCATGGTCGTCTTCCCGCTGCTCTTCCTCGCGAACGCGGCCTTCCAGCGGGTGATGTCGCCCCGGGTCACCCGCGCGCAGCAGTTGCGGGCCGAGGTCTCCGAGGTCGCCCACGAAAGCATCGAGGCGGCACTGATCGTGAAGTCGATGGGCCGGGAGGACCACGAGACGGCCCGCTTCGCCGAGGTGACGTATCGGCTGCGCGACGCCAACATCGCAGTGGGGCGCACGCGGGGCACCTTCGACCCCGCGATCGAGTCGATCCCGACCATCGGGACGCTCGTCGTCGTGGGCGTCGGTGCCTGGCGGGCCGCCCAGGGGCAGGTCACCGCCGCCGAGGTGGTCCAGATCGCCTACCTCTTCTCCGTCTTGTCCTTCCCCGTGCGTGCCTTCGGATGGGTCCTCGGCGAGCTGCCGCGGTCGTTGGTCGGCTGGGAGCGGGTCGAGGCCGTGCTCGAGGCACGTGGGGCGATGGCCCACGGCGAGGCCGGGTTGCCGGACCGGGCGGCCGCCCGGCTGTTCGCCGACCACGTGGACTACGCCCACGAGATCCTCCTACCCGAGGGAGGGACCGGCCACGCACCGGCGATCCGTGGGATCACCCTCACGGTGCCCGCCGGCGCCACGGTCGCCCTCGTGGGCCCCACCGGATCGGGCAAGACCACCCTCACCAATCTGCTGCTGCGCCTGGTCGACCCCGACGGCGGCCAGGTGCTCCTGGACGGGGTGGACGTGCGGGAGGTGCGCCGGGGCGGCATACCGGCCGTGGCCGCCCTCGTGCCGCAACAGACCTTCCTCTTCGAGGACACCATCCGGGACAACGTCACGCTCGGGCTCTCGCACGACGACGCGCAGGTGTGGGCGGCGCTGCGCGTGGCGCAGGCAGAGCGCTTCGTCGGGCGGCTGCCGGCCGGCCTGGACACTCGTGTGGGGGAGCGTGGGACGAACCTCTCCGGCGGGCAGCGCCAGCGGATCGCCCTCGCCCGCGCGGTGATCCGTCGGCCGCGGCTGCTCGTGCTCGACGATGCGACCTCCGCCGTCGACCCGAGCGTCGAGCAGGAGATCCTCGGCGCGTTGAGGGGAGCCGCCGCGGGCAGCACGGTGCTCGTCGTCGCCTATCGGCTCGCGACGATCCTGCTCGCCGACGAGGTCGTCTACCTCGAGGACGGGCGGGTCCTCGACCACGGCACGCACGCGGACCTGCTCGCCCGCTGCGCGGGGTATGCCGCACTCGTCTCCGCCTATGCCCGCGAGGCTGCCGACCGGGCCGCGATCGACGCCGACGAGGACCTCGAACCGGATCTCGAACCGGACCGTGCGGCGACCTGGGGACCGGGCGCGGTGGTGTCCAGGTGAGCCGGTTCCAGCCGCTCGTCGCACACGAGGGGATCAGCTCCGGCGCCGAGCTGTCCACGTGGGCCACGCTGCGCCGCGGTGCGGCGATCTCGCCAGAGCTCACCCGTGGCCTCGCGGTCACGCTCGGCCTTGCCGTCCTGTCGACCCTCGGCCGGGTCCTCGTCCCCTTCGTCGTCCAGCGCACGACCGACGAGGGCATCCTCGCGCCCGGCGGACCCGACGCCGGGCGAGTGGTCGGCTGGGTGGCCGTCGCCCTCGTGGGGGTCGCGGTCACCGCCGTGAGCGCCTATGCCGTCAACCTGCGTCTGTTCACCGCCTCGGAGAACGGACTGGCCACCTTGCGGCTCAAGGCTTTCCGCCACATCCACGACCTGTCGCTGCTCACCCAGAGCAGCGAGCGGCGAGGCTCGCTCGTCTCGCGGGTCACCTCCGACGTCGACACGATCTCGGCCTTCGTCCAGTTCGGTGGGCTCATGCTCGTCGTGAGCCTCGGTCAGATCGCCCTGGCGACCGGGCTCATGCTCTACTACAGCCCGCTGCTTGCCGGGGTGGTGTGGCTCTGTTACGTCCCGCTGTTCCTCCTCATCCGCCGCTTCCAAGGCGCGGTCGGGGCGGCATACACGCGGGTGCGGCAACGCGTGGGGGAGATGCTCGGGGCGATCTCCGAGGCGGTCGTCGGCGCCGCGACGATCCGGGCCTACGGCATCGAGGAGCGGACGGCCGCTCGGATCGACGCCGCCGTCGAGGCGCATCGACGGGCGGCGGTGAGCGCGCAGGTCCGCGCGGTCGTGGCTTTCGCCGCCGGTCAGTTCGTCTCGGGGATCACGACGGCGGTCGTCCTCGTCGTCGGCACGGTGCTGGCTGTGCGGGGTCAACTGAGCCTGGGGGCGGTGCTCGCCTTCCTCTTCCTGGTCAACCTCTTCACGATGCCCGTGCAACAGGCCACCGAGATCCTCAACGAGTTGCAGAACGCTGTCGCCGGGTGGCGCAGGGTGATCGGCATCATCGACACCCCCGCAGACGTGGCCGACCCCGGGTCACGCGGGGTGGCGCTGCCTCGCGGTCCGATCGAGGTGGTGTTCGAGGGGGTGACCTTCGCCTATCCGGGTGGGCCGCCGGTCGTGCACGAGGTGGATCTGCGGGTCGCTCCGGGCTCCCGGGTCGCGGTGGTGGGGGAGACCGGTTCCGGCAAGTCGACCTTCGCGAAGCTGCTCACTCGGCTCATGGACCCGGGCTCGGGGAGGGTGCTCGTCGATGGCGTCGACCTGCGACAGGTGAGCTTCTCCTCGCTGCGCTCCCGAGTCGTGCTCGTCCCCCAGGAGGGATTCCTCTTCGACGCGACCCTGTTGGACAACCTCCTCTTCGGGTGCCCGGACGCCGGCGAGGCCGACGTACTTCTCGCGTTGTCCGAACTCGGTCTCGACGAGTGGGTCGAGGGACTCCCACTAGGGCTGCGGACCGAGGTCGGCCAGCGCGGCGAGTCCCTCTCGGCGGGTGAGCGGCAGCTCGTCGCCGTCGCTCGCGCCTATCTCGCCGATCCCGACCTGCTCGTTCTCGACGAGGCGACCTCGGCCGTCGACCCCGCCACGGAGGTCCGGCTGCAGCGTGCGCTGGACTCCCTCAGCCGCGGCCGTACCTCCGTCGCCATCGCCCACCGGCTGTCCACGGCCGAGGCGGCCGACGAGGTCGTGGTCGTCGACGGCGGACGGGTCGTCGAGCGGGGCCCGCACCGCGAGTTGGTCGCGGCCGGTGGTGTGTATGCCGCGCTGCACGCCTCGTGGGCCGCGCAGCAGAGATCCTGACCACCCGGTCGGGGTGGATTCAGACACGGTGTGGGCCCGGCCGGCGCGTCAGCCGTCACTGCCGTCGTGCCTGTCACTGCACTCGTGCCTGCGGCGATCAGTCCGACCTCCACGTTTGACATGGGCTGCGTTCGTCACAACTGTCACTCCCGTAACTTGCTCCGGGAGAAGCGAACTGGCGTTCGAGCGTTGTCGGTGGTCGCGGCTAGCGTCGTCCCATGGAGACCGACGGCCCCGTCATCGCCCCCGGCGATGCTCCCGCCAGCGCAGTCGCGCGTCGGGACACGCTGCTGGCCGCGGTGTCCGCTCTCGAAGGGCTCTCGACCCACCTCTGGCAGATCCCCGGAGTCGAGCTCGAGGCCTGGGTGACATTGGTCGACCGGCTGGGGGGCCTGGCTGCCGGCGCTCGGGTGGCGCTCGCGGTCGAGGCGCAGCAGCGTGGTGAGATCGCGGCGAGTCAGGCAGGTTCGGTGACGGGATGGCTCACGAGGTCGGCCCCCGGACTGGCGGCGGCGGGAGGCGTCGGAGCCGTCGCGCTCGTCGTCGGGGAGGCCCAGCGCCCCGCCGCTCGGGCACTGGTCGACGCTGTCGTCTCGGGGTCGCTCGCGGCTCCGGTCGCGGTGACCATCACGGGCGAGCTCGAGCGTCTCCGACCTCGGTTGATGCCCGAGGCGGTGCCGACGGTGTTCGCAGGCATGATCGAGGTCGGCAGGGGTTTCGGCTCCCGCGGAGTGCGCGAGCTGCGCGCCCGGATCGTCGCGGAACACGGTCGACCCGGTGAGCTCGACGCGATCCAGGAGTCCGTTTCGGGCCTAGTCGCCCTCTCCCACCCGGTTGGTGACGAGCTCGGCATGTTCAGCTACCGGCTGACGACCGACCCGGTCGGCAAGGCGGTGCTCGAAGCCGCGATCGGGCCGCTCGCGAGGCCCCTGCCAGAAGCTGACGGCACGCCGGATCGACGTCGGGCAGCCACTCGACGCGCGCAGGCGCTCATCGAGGTATGCCGTCGCGCGACCGCGGCGGGAGGGGCGCCCCCCCAGGGGCCGAAGGCGACCCTCATGCTCACCATGTCGCTCTCGGACCTCCAGTCGGGCCTGCGGGTCGGCACGGCCTTGGGATCGAGTGAGGCGGGCACGCTGCTCGCGCCCGGGGTCGTGCGCCGGGTCGCGTGTGAGGCCGGCGTGGCGCCGGTCGTCCTGGGCACCGAGAGCGAGGTGCTCGACCTCGGTCGCACGGCCCGGCTCTTCGTGCCCGGTCAGCTCAAGGCCCTGTGGCTGAGGGATCGGGTATGCACGTTCCCCGGCTGCGGGATGCCAGCGCACTGGTGCGACGCTCACCACGTGCTCCACTGGCTCGACGGCGGCCCGACCGCAGTGGGCAACGCGGCCCTGCTCTGCGGGAGGCACCACACCGTCGTCCACCGGGACCGACTGATCGCCTCGGTAGGTCCGACGGGGGTCGAATGGGACACCGTGCCGGGTTCCTACGATCGGGCTTTGGCTGGCCGGCCACCCCGTTGGCGATCCCACGGGGTCTCGGAGGTGGGAGGCGAACCGGGGGACCCTGCCGCCTGAGGCGGGGAGCCGGAGTAGAGGGAGCGGGGCAGGGGGCGTCCGGCCGGGCGAGGTGTCGGCGACCGCTCGGCCTGCCTCCGCCGTGCCAGGTGGCACGTGCCATCGGGCGGAGGTGGCGTCGAAGCGGGGGCGACCACTCGGCGTGCCTGCGCCGTGTCGAGTGTCACGTGTCAGTTGTCTCGAGTCAGTGTCACCGGGTCGTCATTGTCGCCGGGTCGTCATTGTCACCGGGTCGTCAGTGTCGCCGGGTCGTCCGCGCCAGGACGATCGGCACCCAGCCGCGGACGGCGTTCACGAGCCACAGGCGGCGGGCGGCCGACAGGTGGGCGACGGGCAGGATGCGCTCTCGCACGACTCCGGCGTCCAGCAACTCCGCCCGGAGGGTGCCCGCCAACAAGCCGCTCGAGAGCGGCGGAGTGACGAACTCATCGTCGAGGTCGGCGACGAGGTTGCCGATGGTGAGTTCGGTGGCCTCGCCCCGCTCGTTGTGGAGGATGACGTCGAACAGGTCCCGGGCGGGAGCGCTCTGCGTCTGGAGCGCCCGTCGGTAGGCAGCGCGGCGGCTCGTCTTGTGCCGCAACCAGGGATCGCTCGAGTCGACGGCCACCGCCGCGAGCGCAACCTCGCGGAGGATTCCTTGCGTGGCGTCCGCGTGGATCCACGGGGGCAGGGTGCCGTGGGCCAGTGGCCACAGCGAGGCCGGCGGCATCCCCGGCGGCTCGACGAGGGGGCTCGCCTCGACCCTCAGTTCGCCGCTGCTCGACAGGAGCAGTCGGACACGGAGGTCGACCTCCGCCGCGGCGGTGTGCCGCGAGTCTGCCGACGCGGCAGGAGACGCCGACCGGAGCATGCGCCGGGCCCGCACCCGGTCGAAGGGCCGGCCGAACCAGTCGGCCGAGGCTCCCATCCGGTCGAGGTGGCGTTCCTCCAGCCACACCCGGCCGTTCCGGACGCGTGCGGTCTCGACGAGCACGAAGTCACGCTGCGTGCTCTCGAGCACGGCCGCCTTGGCCAGCGCCTCGGCGTACTCGTCCCGGCCGTCGGAATCCCAGACGACGCCGCCGCCCACGTCGTAACGCGCGTTGCCGACGTGCCGCTGGAGGGCGTGCGTGGGGGACACGTCCGCGCGGCTCGAGGGCGGGTCGCCTGCTGGGTCTGCGGCAGACCCCTCCAGTTCGGCGCGGTCGGCGCGGTCGACGACCAAGGTGCGGATGGCGACGTTGAAGGCGGCCGCTCCGCCGGGGAAGACCACCCCCACCGCGCCGCAGTAGACCCCGCGCGGCCGGTCCTCCAGTTCGGCGATGAGCTCCATCGTGCGCGCCTTCGGGGCGCCCGTGATGGACCCGCAGGGGAAGAGGGCCGCGAAGATCTCCACCACCCCCAGTCCCGAACGCCCCTCGCCGGCGACCGTCGAGGTGAGCTGCCAGACCGTCGGATAACCCTCGACGTCGAACAACCGGGGCACCCGCACCGTCCCCGGCCGACAGACCCGCGCGAGGTCGTTGCGCAGGAGGTCGACGATCATGAGGTTCTCGGCGCGGTCCTTGGTCGAGGCCCGCAGATCGGCGGCGAGCGCGGCGTCCTGCGCGGCGTCTCGCGAGCGCGCCCGAGTGCCCTTCATCGGCCGGGTGACCAGTTCGTGGCCGTCCCACGTGAAGAAGAGTTCCGGCGACACCGAGGCGATGCAGTGCCGGCCGGTGTCGAGATAGGCGAACCACCCGTCGCGTTGGGCGCGCCGCAGGTCGGCCCACGCGCCGAACGGGTCGCCGTCGAGCCGCGCCCCCAGCTGCGCCGTGTGGTTGACCTGGTAGGTGTCGCCCCGCGCGATCGCCGCACGGATCGCCTCGACGGAGGCGGCATACCGCGCCTCGTCGGTGCGGATCCGCCACTGCGAGCACGCGTATGCCGCGGGCGCCCGCTCCTGCTCCGGGGGCAGGGGTGCGTCGTGGAGCCCGAACCACAGCAACGGTTGGCCGGATCCGCCGCGGACCCGGAGCGCGGCGTCGAAGGCGGGTGCCGCCTCGTAGGACATGAAGCCCACGGCATACCGGCCGGTCGCGGCGGCAGCCGCGACCCGCTCGAGCCCCGGCACGACCTGCTCGAGCGTCTCGGCCGTGACGACCTCGAGCGGAGCGCCGAACCGCAACCGACCCGAGTGGCCCGGCGGCGCCCAGGGGAAGTCGATGGAGGCCTCCACGGCGGCCCAGGCTAGTGCCGCCGGACCGGTGCCGACGTCGTTCGGGGCGCGGACGGGCGACCGGCGGCCCGCCCGGCAACCGGCACAATGGCGGGGTGTCCGCTCCCACCCCGGTCAGCAGCCTCGACCCCGCTGTCGCCGCCCTGCTCAAGCGGGACTCCTCCGGCCTCGTCGCGGCCGTCGTCCAGCAGCACGACACCGGTGAGGTGCTCATGCTCGGCTGGATGGACGACGAGGCGCTCGCCCGCACCCTCACGACGGGGCGGGTGACCTTCTGGTCGCGTTCGAGGCAGGAGTACTGGCGCAAGGGCGACACCTCGGGCCACGTCCAGCACGTGCGCGCGGTCGCCCTCGACTGCGACGGCGACGCACTGCTCGTCCAGGTCGACCAGGTGGGCGCCGCCTGCCACACCGGGGACCGGACCTGCTTCCAGGCGCGCCCACTGGCGGTGACCGGTATGCCGCGGCAGCCCGGCAGCGCCCAGCCCAGCAGCGCCCAGCCCGGCAGCACCCAGCCCGGCAGCGTGGAGCACCGCGAGGAGGCCATCCGATGACCGATGTCTACGCCGCTCCCGAACTGGGACAGACCTGGCCCTCGCTCGAGCTCTTCCAGGAGTTGGCCCGCGACCGTCGGGTGGTGCCCGTCGTGCGCCGACTGCTCGCCGACGGCGAGACCCCGATCGGCGTCTACCGCAAGCTCGCCAAGGGCGAACCGGGCACCTTCCTGCTCGAATCCGCCGAGCACGGCGGCGTCTGGTCGCGCTACAGCATCGTCGGGGCACACAGCGCCGCCACCCTCACCGAGCGCGACGGCGAGGCGTGCTGGATCGGGCGGCCCCCGGTCGGCGTCCCCACGAGCGGCGACCCGACGGCCGCCGTGCGTGACACCGTCGCGGCCCTCGCGACCCCGCGGATCGCGGGACTCCCACCGCTCACCGGCGGGCTCGTCGGGGCGATCACCTACGACGCCGTGCGGCGCTGGGAGCGGGTGCCCGACGGTGGCCGGGACGAGCTCGGGCTGCCCGAACTCGCGCTCGTGCTCGCGACCGACCTCGCCGTGCTCGACCACGCCGACGGGTCGCTGCTGCTCGTGGCCAACGCCGTGAACTACGACGACACGGGCGAGAGGGTCGAGTGGGCCTGGCGTGACGCCGTCGCGCGGCTCGACCGGATGACCGTCGACCTGGCCGAATCCGCCCCCTCGACGGTCGCCGTGGTCGAGGACGTGTCCCTGCCACTCACGAGTTCGCACACGCAGGAGGAGTTCCACGACCTCGTCGAGCGGTGCAAGGAGTCGATCCGGGCGGGTGACGTCTTCCAGATCGTCGTCTCCCAGCGTTTCGCCCTGCCCTGCCCGGGCGATTCCCTCGACGTCTACCGGGCGTTGCGCGCGGCCAACCCGAGCCCCTACATGTACTTCCTGCGACTTCCGCACCCGGACGGCACGGCATACGACGTGGTCGGTTCGAGCCCGGAGGCGCTCATCCGGGTGACCGGTCGCCAGGCCATCACCCACCCGATCGCCGGCTCACGGCCCCGCGGGAAGACGCCGGAGCACGACGTCACCCTCGCCGACGACCTGCTCGCCGACCTCAAGGAGCGGGCCGAGCACGTGATGCTCGTCGACCTGTCCCGCAACGACCTCCAACGGGTATGCCGTGCCGGCACGGTCGACACGGTCGAGTTCATGACCGTGCGCCGCTACAGCCACGTCATGCACCTGGAGTCCACGGTCGTGGGGGAGCTGCAGGAGGGGCGGACGGCATACGACGTGCTCGTGGCGACCTTCCCGGCGGGGACCCTCTCGGGCGCCCCCAAGCCCCGCGCGATGGCCCTCATCGACGACTACGAGGGTCTGCGTCGGGGGCTCTACGGGGGAGTGGTCGGCTACTTCGACTTCGCCGGCGACATGGACCTCGCCATCGCCATCCGCACCGCCCTCGTGCGCGACGGGATCGCGCACGTGCAGGCCGGCGCCGGGATCGTCGCCGATTCGGTGCCACAGCTGGAGTACGAGGAGTGCCAACACAAGGCGCGGGCCGTGGTGCGTGCGGTGCGTGCCGCAGCCGGCATGCGTGCGGTCGCGGCCGGGTCGCCGATTCCGACGGACCGGACGACCGACCAAGCGGCCCCGTGACCAAACGGCGGGTTGCCGCGGCCGTCGTGCTGCCGACGGCCGTGGTGGGCCTCGCACTCGCGCAGACCTGGTTCACGGGGACGGGTTCCGACCCGGTGCTGGGGCGTGCCTCGGCGGCGGTGACCGGCGCCCAGGCGGCTCCGGCCGCCACGGCCCTCCTGCTCGTCGTGGGCGCTGCCCTGGTCGCCCTGCTCACCGGCGGTCCACGGGTGCGCGTCGTCGCGTCCCTGCTCGTCTCGCTCGCCGGCGTGGGCCTCGCGGCCGTCGTCGCAGCCACCCTCGGCAGCGGGGCCGAACTCGTGGGTCGCCGGCTCGGGGAGCTCGCCGGCCGGTCCGGATCCCTCGTCACGGCCGACCTCGTCGTGCGGCCCTGGCCCTACGTCGCACTCGGCGGGGCCCTGCTCCTCGGGGCGGCCGGAGTGCTCGCCGCAGTCGCCGCCCGTCGCTGGAGCGGGCTCTCCGCGCGTTTCGAGCGTCCCGCGGGGGCCGGCGACACCCGCGGCGCGCGGCGGTCGGACTGGGACGAACTCAGCGAAGGCCACGACCCGACCCGCGGACAGGATCCGGAACCGACCTGACACAATGGGCGTCACCCGATCCCACCATCGGCCCCTGGCCGGTGCCCGAAGGAGTGACGCCGCATGGCCGATTCCACCAGCCACCACGACCCGCACGGCCAGAGCGTGGCCTCGTGGACGTCGGTGATCGTCCTCATGGTCGCCGCGGCCGTGATGTCCATGGCGGTCGTGTGGGGAAACACCGGCATCTTCATCGCGGGTGCGGTTCTCGCCCTCGTCGGGGTCATCGCCGGCAAGGTCCTCGCGATGGCGGGCTTCGGCCTGCAGAAGCCCGGCCGCGGCCAGGCCGACAGCGGCATCGGCTGACCTTCGCGCGTCCGTGCCGGGCGCCTCCGGGCGCCCGTGTGCCCCATTCGCTAGGGTCGAGACCGCATGACCCCGAGACCCCAGGGTCCGGGAGCGTGTCCCGCCCGACGTCAGAAGGAGACCCCATGTCCTACGGATCCACCCCGCCGCCGCCGCCACCACCCGGCGCCGGCGCCCCGCCGCCCGCCGACGACTCCGGTTCCCAGCCCTCGCCGTGGGGCTCCGGGCAGCCCGCGGGTGCTCCCGGCTACCCGGCTGCTCCGCCGCCGGCCGCTCCCGGCTACCCGGCTGCTCCGCCGCCGGCCGCCCCCGGCTACCCGGGCGCGAGTATGCCGCCCGCGCCCTACTCCCAGCCCTCCGGCCCCGGCGGCGAGCTCGCGCAGTGGCCGACCCGTGCGATCGGCTACCTCATCGACATCGCCCTCTACATCCCGGGCTACATCCTCTACATCATCGGTGCGCCCAAGGTCGACGCGCGCGGCAACGTGGGGAGCTTCGGGATCGCCTACTTCATCGGCATGCTCTACATCCTGGGTATCGCGATCTGGAACCGCTGGATCAAGGGTGGCCAGGGCCAGACCGTGGGGCGCAAGATCGCCGGTGTCAAGCTCGTCAACGCGCAGGGACAGCCCCTCGGCACGGCGATGGCCTTCGTCCGTGACCTCGCGCACATCATCGACGGTGTCATCTGCTACATCGGCTACCTGTTCCCGCTGTGGGACGCCAAGCGGCAGACCATCGCCGACAAGATCATGAACACCTACGTGGTGACCGTCCCCAAGTGACCGTCCGGTCGACGCGCGTCGTCGTCCGAGTGAACTAACCGAACGTCGGGCCAGGTGGGCCCGCCCCCCGGACCGGCCGTCAGGCCCCGGGAGGGCGGGCCCACCTGTCTTCCCGCCACAGCGCAGGTGCGGAGTCGACCCGCCGGGGTCCGACTTCGCTAGGGTCGGAACGTGCCCGTGACCGCCGCGACCTCCTCGACCGCGGGGCGAGGCCCGACCCCCGAGGGTGTGCGAGCGGCCCACCCGAGGGCCCGCCGTCGGGTCGTCCTGGGCTGGAGCGCGGTCGGCGCGGCCACGGCATACCTGTATGCCGTGGACCCCACCTCCCCGGGCCACTACCCGATCTGCCCGACCTGGCTGCTCACCGGCACCTACTGCCCCGGCTGCGGGGGACTGAGGGCAGCCCACGCGCTCCTGCACGGCGACGTCGCGGCCAGTCTCGGCTACAACCCGGCACTCCTGCCGGTGCTCGTCCTGCTCGCCGCCTGGGCGGTCGTGTGGTGGCGGCGTGGCCGGCCACCCGTGCGTGTCGACGCGAGCGGCTGGCGCTTCCGGGTCGGGCTCGCCCTCGTCGCCGTCTTCTGGGTGGCCCGGAACGTCCCAGGATGGGACTGGCTTTCGCCCGCGTGACGGCCAGCCCGTAGCCTGTCCCGGTGTCCACCTCCCCGACCGTGCTCGACGACCTCGTCGCCGGGGTCCGAGCCGACCTCGACGAGCGGCGGCGGCGGGTGTCCCTCGACGAGCTCGAGGCTCAGGTCGCTCGCCGGGCGCCTGCGCTCGACGCCGAAGCAGCCCTGCGCTCGGCACCGGGGGTTGCCGTGATCGCCGAGGTCAAGCGCTCCAGCCCGAGCAAGGGGGCGCTCGCCCCGATCACCGACCCCGCCGCGCTCGCCGTGGACTACGCCGCCGGGGGAGCGGCGGCGGTCTCGGTGCTCACCGAGGGCCGGCGCTTCGGGGGCAGCCTCGCCGACCTCGGCGCGGTCCGGGCCGCCGTGCGGATCCCGGTCCTGCGCAAGGACTTCATGGTCGAGGCCTACCAGATCACCGAGGCACGCGCCCACGGTGCCGACCTCGTCCTGCTCATCGTCGCGGCCCTCACCGACACTCAGCTCGTGACGATGCGCGAACAGGCCGAGGGACTGGGGATGACCGCCCTCGTCGAGGTCCACGACGCGACCGAGACCCGCCGCGCCGTCGACTCGGGGGCCCGCGTGATCGGCGTGAACGCCCGCAACCTCAAGACCCTCGAGGTCGACCGCTCGATCTTCGCCCGGCTGCGCCCGCTCATCCCCGACCCGGCCGTCGCGGTCGCCGAGAGCGGCATCCGCGGGGTTCCCGACGTCGCCGAGTATGCCGCCGCCGGAGCCCGCGCCGTGCTCGTCGGCGAGGCCCTCGTCACGGGCGGGGACCCGCGCGGCGCGGTGGCGAGCTTCGCCGCGGTGCCGTGCGGCGGCATACCCGGCAGCGGTGCACCCGCCGACCCGAGGGCCGGGGTGCCGGACCGGACGGAGGCCCGATGAGCGACCAGGTGGGGCGCTTCGGGGAGTTCGGCGGGCGGTTCGTGCCCGAGGCGCTCATCCCGGCGCTCGAGCAACTCGACGAGGTGCGGCGAAAGGCGCTCGTCGACCCGGAATTCGTCGGCGAGCTCGACCGGTTGCACCGCACCTATACCGGGCGCCCGTCGATCATCACCGAAGTGCCACGCTTCGCCGAGCACTGCGGCGGGGCGCGGGTCGTCCTCAAGCGCGAGGACCTCAACCACACCGGTTCGCACAAGATCAACAACGTCCTCGGCCAGGCGCTGCTCACCAAGCGGATGGGCAAGACCCGGGTGATCGCCGAGACGGGTGCCGGCCAGCACGGTGTCGCGACCGCGACGGCCGCTGCGCTGCTCGGGCTGGAATGCGTCGTCTACATGGGCAAGGTCGACACCGAACGCCAGGCCCTCAACGTCGCCCGGATGCGCCTGCTCGGGGCGCAGGTGATCGCGGTGACCAACGGCAGTCAGACCCTCAAGGACGCGGTGAACGAGGCGCTGCGCGACTGGGTCGCCAACGTCGACTCGACGCACTACGTGCTCGGCACGGTGACCGGGCCCCATCCCTTCCCCGAGATGGTCCGCGACTTCCACCGGATCATCGGCGTCGAGGCCCGCTCCCAGGTGCTCGATCTGGTCGGCCGGCTGCCCGATGCCGTGCTCGCCTGCGTCGGGGGCGGGTCCAACGCGATGGGGATCTTCCACCGCTTCCTCGACGACGCGAGCGTGCGACTCGTGGGGCTCGAGGCCGGGGGCGAGGGTGTCCAGAGCGGCCGGCACGCGGCGCGCTTCTCCGGCGGCACCCGTGGGGTCCTCCACGGCGCCGCCACCTACGTGCTCCAGGACACCGACGGACAGACCGTCGAATCCCATTCCGTGTCGGCCGGATTGGACTATCCCTCGGTGGGCCCCGAGCATGCCCACCTGTTCGAGACCGGCCGCGCGGAATACCGGGCGATCACCGACGAGGAAGCGATGGAGGCCTTCCGGCTGCTCTGCCGCACCGAGGGGATCATCCCCGCGATCGAGTCGTCGCACGCCCTCGCCGGCGCGATGCAGGTCGGCCGGGAGCTCGGCCCTGAGGCCCTGCTGCTCGTCTCGCTCTCGGGGCGCGGCGACAAGGACGTCCACACGGCCGCCCGCTGGTTCGGCCTGCTCGACGAGCAGGGAGGTATGCCGTGAGCACGGGCAGCCAGGTGCTCGCGCGCTGCCGAGCCGAGGGGCGGGCGGCGTTGATCGGCTACCTGCCGGTGGGCTTCCCGTCGGTGGCCGACTCGATCGAGGCCGTGGTCGCGATGGTCGAGGCGGGCGCCGACCTCGTCGAAGTCGGGATCCCCTATTCCGACCCGCTCCTGGACGGTCCGACCATCCAACGGGCCACCGAGACCGCGCTCGCCGGCGGATGCCGGGTCGAGGACGTCTTCACCGCCGTGCGAGCCGTGACCGATGCGGGCGCGGCCGCCTACGTGATGACCTACTGGAACCTCGTCCTGCGTCGCGGGGTCGACCGGTTCGCCGCAGACCTCTCCGCTGCCGGCGGCAGCGGCCTCATCACCCCCGACCTCATCCCCGACGAGGCGGGGGAGTGGCTCGCCGCCTCGGACGCCCATGGCCTGGACCGGGTCTTCCTCGTGGCTCCCTCCTCGACGCCCGAGCGGCTGGCTCGCGCCACCGGGGCGTGTCGGGGCTTCGTCTACGCCGCGTCGCTCATGGGGGTGACCGGCACCCGGGCGACGGTCGGCTCGGCCGCCGAGGGCCTGGTAGCCCGCGCTCGCGAGGTGACGGAGCTGCCGGTGTGTGTCGGCCTCGGTGTGTCCACCCGGGCGCAGGCCGCCGACGTCGCCCGGTTCGCCGACGGTGTCATCGTCGGTTCGGCTCTCGTCGCGGCCCTGGCGCAGGGCGGCATACCCGCCCTGCAGGGGCTCACCCGCGAACTTGCCGCGGGGGTCCGCGAGGCGGCCCGGTGACCCACACGCGAGGCTGGGACCTCGCCGGCACGGCGCTTCGGCTCGTCCTCGGCGGGGTTCTCCTCGTCGCCGGGGCCCTCAAGGTGACCAATCTCGACGCCTCGGTCCTCGCCGTGCGGGCCTACGAATTGCTGCCGTGGGACGCCGCCGGTCTCGTGGGCCGCGCGCTGCCGGTCCTCGAGATCCTCGTCGGGCTCCTGCTGATCGTCGGCCTGTTCACTCGCAGCGCGGCGCTTGCCGCCGGCCTGCTCATGCTCGCCTTCGTCGTGGGGATCGCCTCGGCGTGGGCTCGCGGACTGGCGATCGACTGCGGCTGCTTCGGCGGCGGCGGCACGATCGAGCCGGCCAAGACCGCCTATCCCTGGGAACTCGCGCGCGACGTCGCCCTGCTCGTCGCCGCCGGGTGGCTCGCCTGGCGGCCCCGCACGGCATATGCGCTCGACGGCCGCTGGACCTGAGTGAGGGAACCGTCGGGCCGGACGTAGGTGACAATAGGCACATGCCTCGACCGGATGCCGCCCAGAAGCTCGCCGACGTCGCCCCCCGCAGCGGCCCCAGTCGCGCCGTGATCGCCGCCGTCGTCGTCGTCGTGGCCGTCCTCGCCGTCCTCGGTGCCCTGTTCGCCGGTCGACTGGGCCAGAACGACGCAGCCCCGGCGGGCACGACGGCCGGAGTGCCGGTCGGCGCGAGCGGGCTCGGCCAGCCGCTCGTGCTCAATCCGGGTGCGCCGGCGACGGCCCCGGTGCTCGACCTCTACGAAGATCCCCAGTGTCCGGTCTGCAAGGAGTTCGAGGCACTCTTCGGCGCGCAGATCGACGCCCTCGTCAAGGCCAACGAGGCAAAGGTCGTCGTCCACACGATGACCTTCCTCGACGCCAACCTGCGCAACGACTCCTCGACCCGCGCGGCGAACGCGGCCTACTGTGCCGCCGACCAGGGCATATTCCGCGAGTACACGGAGGCGGTCTTCGCCGGTCAGCCCGAGCAGGAGGGCAAGGGCTGGACCGACGCCGAACTCAAGGCCTTCGCCTCCGCGGCCGGGGTCCCGGACGTCGCCCGGTGGCAGACCTGTCAGAGCGCCCTCACCTACAAGGCGCACGCCGCGGCCGTGAACGACAACGCCCTCAAGGGCGGGGTCCGCGGCACGCCGACCGTGCAGCTCAACGGCACGACCCTCGCCCTCGACACCCTGGACCCCTCGACCTTCCGGGCGACCGTCCTGGCGGCGAAGAAGTGACACTGAGCTCGAGGGCCGACCTGCCCGCGTGGGTGGTCGAGATCCCGAGCCCCTCCCAAGGGGTCTGGAACCTCGGCCCGCTACCCATCCGTGGCTACGCCTTCAGCATCCTCGCCGGGATCGTCGTGGCGGTCTGGTGGACCCAGCGCCGGATCGTCGCGCGGGGTGGCACCGCCAACCAGGTGCTGGACATCTCCGCGTGGGCGGTGCCCTTCGGCATCGTCGGCGGCCGGATCTACCACGTGATCACCACCCCCCAGCCCTACTTCGGCCCTGGGGGCAATCCGTGGAACGCGGTGCGGATCTGGGAGGGCGGGCTCGGGATCTGGGGCGCGATCGCCCTGGGCGCCGTGGGGGCGTGGATCGGTTGCCGCCGGCACGGGCTGCCGCTTGCGGTCTTCGCCGACGCCATGGCACCGGGCTACCTCGTCGCCCAGGCGATGGGGCGGGTGGGCAACTGGTTCAACAACGAGATCTACGGTCCGCCCACGGACCTGCCGTGGGGGCTGCGCATCTACGAATGGGACCAGGCCGCCGGCCACGCGGTGCTCGACGCCGCGGGCAATCCCATCGTCAAGGGGATCTTCCACCCCACCTTCCTCTACGAGGCCCTGTGGTGCCTGCTCGCGGCCTTCGTCCTCGTCCAGGTCGAGCGGCGGCATAGCTTCCGTCCGGGGCAGGTGTTCGCGGCGTTCGTCGTCATGGGCTATCCGCTGGGGCGCTTCTTCGTCGAACTCATCCGCACCGACGACGCCAACCAGATCCTCGGCCTGCGGGTGAACACGTGGACCTCGGCGCTCGTCTTCCTGTTCGGCCTGTGGCTCTACCGACGCTGCGGCCGTGCGCCGGAGCAGCCCGCTGCGGCTGCGCTCCAGGGCACCGGTCCGGCCGATTCCCTGGGCGCGTCCGGCGACGTGACCGCCGACGTGTCCGCCGTCCCGGGGCCTGATCCGGGCGGGGCATCCCGGCCCTCATCTCGGCATTTGGAATAGGGCTATATCAGGATTCAGGACGGTCGGTGCCTTCGGTATCCTCGGAGGGCTGGCCACCGCCGTCCAGTGTCGTTCGCGTCCCCGCTGCGGGACCCTTGCTTCCAGGACGGTGCTGTGTGATGTCGCAACCGCGTGTCCCCTTCTCGGCCCAACCCGAGGACGTCGGGCTCTACCGCCGCGAGTCCGAGCACGACGCATGCGGTGTCGCCATGGTCGCCACCCTTCGCGGGACCGCCGGACACGACATCGTCGACCTGGCTCTCACCGCCCTGCGCAACCTCGACCACCGCGGGGCCACGGGTGCCGACCCGCTCGTCGGCGACGGCGCCGGGATCCTCACCCAGGTGCCCGACCGCTTCCTTCGCGAGGTCACCGATTTCGAGCTGCCGCCGGCCGGGTCGTATGCCGTCGGCCTGGCCTTCCTCCCGGTCGACGAGGACGTCCGGGCGGCCACCGTCGCGCGGATCGAGGCGCTCGCGGGGGAGGAAGGCCTGCACGTCCTCGGCTGGCGCGAGGTCCCCACGACGCCCGAGCTCGTCGGCGTCTCGGCCCGGGCGGTCATGCCGCACTTCGCCCAGCTCTTCCTTGCCGGCGTCGAGGGGCAGGCCGGGATCGTCCTGGACCGGCACGCATTCGGCCTGCGCAAGCGCGCCGAGCGTGAACTCGAGGTCTACTTCCCCTCGTTGTCCGCGCGCACCCTCGTCTACAAGGGCATGCTCACCACCGGTCAGCTCGAGCCCTTCTTCCCCGACCTGTCCGACCCGCGGGTCGAGACCGAACTCGCCCTCGTGCACTCACGCTTCTCGACCAACACCTTCCCCTCGTGGCCGCTCGCGCACCCCTACCGGCTCATCGCGCACAACGGCGAGATCAACACGGTCAAGGGCAACCGCAACTGGATGCGCGCTCGGGAGTCGCTCCTGCGCTCCGAGCTCATCCCCGGCGATCTCAACCGGTTGTTCCCCATCTGCACGCCCGGCGGATCGGACTCGGCATCCTTCGACGAGGTCCTCGAACTGCTCCACCTCGGCGGCCGCTCGCTCCCACACGCCGTGCTCATGATGATCCCCGAGGCGTGGGAGAACCACACCGACATGGACCCGGCCCGGCGGGCCTTCTACGACTACCACTCCAAGCTCATGGAGCCGTGGGACGGTCCGGCCTGCGTGACCTTCACCGACGGCACGCTCATCGGGGCGGTGCTCGACCGCAACGGTCTGCGCCCCGGGCGTTTCTCGGTCACCGATGACGGTCTGGTCGTGCTCGCCTCGGAGACCGGGGTGCTCGACCTCGACCCGGCCCGGGTCGTGCGCAAGGGGCGGCTGCAGCCCGGCCGGATGTTCCTCGTCGACACCGAGCACGGCCGCCTCGTGGGCGACGACGAGGTCAAGGCCGAACTCGCGGCGGCGCGGCCCTACGAGGAATGGCTGCATGCCGGGCAGCTGCAACTCAGCGACCTGCCCGAGCGGGAGCACGTCGTCCACACCGCCAAGTCGGTGGCGCGCCGCCAGCAGATCTTCGGCTACACCACCGAGGAACTGCGGATCCTCCTCTCCCCGATGGCGCGCACCGGGATCGAGGCGCTGGGCTCGATGGGCACCGACACGCCCATCGCGGTGCTGTCCGACCGGCCGAGGCTCCTGTTCGACTACTTCACCCAGCTGTTCGCCCAGGTGACCAATCCGCCGCTCGACGCGATCCGCGAGGAACTCGTCACCGCGCTCGGAACGACCATCGGGCCGGAGAACAACCTCCTCGACGACACGCCGGTCCACGCCCGCAAGGTCGTGCTGCCCTTCCCCGTCATCGACAACGACGAGTTGGCCAAGATCACCCGGATCAACGCCGACGGCGACCTGCCCGGCTATGCCACCCACGTCGTCCGGGGTCTCTACGACGTCCGCGGGGGAGCCCAGGCGATGTCGGCCCGGCTCAACCAGATCTTCGCCGAGGTGTCCTCGGCGATCGCTCGTGGCGTGCGCTTCGTCGTGCTGTCCGACCGCGACTCCGACAACGACAAGGCGCCCATCCCCTCGCTCCTGCTCACGTCGGCCGTCCACCACCACCTCATCCGGGAGAAGACCCGCACCCAGGTGGGGCTGCTCGTCGAGGCCGGCGACGTCCGCGAGGTCCACCACGTGGCGCTCCTGGTCGGTTACGGCGCAGCGGCGGTCAACCCCTATCTCGCGATGGAGTCCGTGGAGAACCTGTGCCGGTCCGGGCAACTGCCCGGCCTGAGCCCGGAGAAGGCGGTCGCCAACCTCATCAAGGCGCTCGGCAAGGGCGTCCTCAAGGTGATGTCGAAGATGGGCATCTCCACCGTCGCCTCCTATTGCGGCGCCCAGGTCTTCGAGGCGATCGGCCTGTCCCAGGAACTCGTCGACACCTACTTCACCGGCACGGTCTCCCAACTCGGCGGCGTCGGGCTGGACGTCATCGCGGCCGAGGCCGCGGCCCGGCACGCGGTCGCCTACCCGCCCAACGGCATACCTCTCTCGCACCGCACGCTCTGGGTCGGCGGGGAATACCAATGGCGTCGGGAGGGTGAGCCGCACCTGTTCGACCCGGAGACCGTCTTCCGGCTCCAGCACTCGACCCGCCAGCGGCGTTACGACCTCTTCAAGGACTACACCCGGCGGGTCGACGAGCAGTCCGAACGGCTGATGACCCTGCGCGGCCTCTTCGAGTTCGCCGACGAGGCCGTCACCGGACGCGCGCCGATCCCGGTCGAGGAGGTCGAGCCGGTGAGCGAGATCGTCCGGCGGTTCTCGACCGGGGCGATGAGCTACGGCTCCATCTCCCGCGAGGCGCACGAGACGCTCGCGATCGCGATGAACCGGCTGGGCGGCAAGTCCAACACCGGTGAGGGCGGCGAGGACGAGGAGCGGCTGCTCGACCCGACCCGACGCTCCTCGATCAAGCAGGTCGCCTCCGGTCGCTTCGGGGTCACCAGCCTCTACCTCACCGAAGCCGACGACATCCAGATCAAGATGGCCCAGGGTGCCAAGCCAGGGGAGGGCGGGCAGTTGCCCGGCACGAAGGTCTACCCGTGGGTGGCCAAGACCCGTCACTCGACTCCCGGCGTGGGCCTGATCAGCCCCCCGCCGCACCACGACATCTACTCGATCGAGGACCTCGCCCAGCTCATCCACGACCTCAAGAACGCCAACCCCGAGGCGCGCATCCACGTGAAGCTCGTCTCCGAGGTGGGTGTGGGCACGGTGGCCGCGGGGGTGTCCAAGGCGCACGCGGATGTCGTGCTCATCTCGGGCCACGACGGCGGCACCGGTGCCTCCCCGCTCACCTCGCTCAAGCACGCGGGCGCCCCGTGGGAGCTCGGCCTGGCCGAGACCCAGCAGACGCTGCGGCTCAACGGGCTACGCGACCGGATCGTCGTGCAGACCGACGGTCAGCTCAAGACCGGCCGCGACGTCGTCGTCGCCGCGCTCCTGGGTGCCGAGGAGTTCGGCTTCGCCACCGCGCCCCTCGTCGTGAGCGGCTGCGTGATGATGCGGGTCTGCCACCTGGACACCTGCCCCGTCGGGGTAGCCACCCAGAACCCCGAGCTGCGGGCGCGTTTCTCCGGCAAGCCCGAATTCGTCGAGACCTTCTTCGAGTACATCGCCGAGGAGGTGCGCGAATACCTCGCGCAGCTGGGTTTCCGCTCGCTCGCCGAGGCGATCGGGCAGGCGGGGTCGCTCGTGACCGACAAGGCCGTGACTCACTGGAAGGCCAGCGGTCTGGACCTGCGGCCGATCCTCGCCGAGGTGTCCGACCCGACCGGTGGCACGGCATACCAGACGGTCGCCCAGGACCACGGCCTCGAGAAGGCGCTCGACCACCAGCTCATCGCGATGTCGCGGATGGCCCTGGACCACGGCGAGAACGTGCGCGGGGAGATCGCCGTGCGCAACGTCAACCGGACCGTCGGCACGATGCTCGGGCATGAGGTGACCAAGGCGCACCCGCGGGGTCTCGCGGACGGCACCGTCGAGCTCACTCTCACGGGCTCCGGGGGTCAGTCCTTCGGTGCCTTCCTGCCGACGGGCGTCACGCTGCGGCTGTTCGGTGACACGAACGACTACGTGGGCAAGGGCCTGTCCGGCGGACGGGTCGTCGTGCGTCCGGACCGCAGCGCACCGCTGGTCGCCGAGGACAACGTCATCGCCGGCAACGTCGCGGCATACGGCGCGACCGGGGGCGAGCTGTTCCTGCGCGGCCGCGTGGGGGAGCGCTTCTGCGTGCGCAACTCCGGTGTGACCGCCGTCGTCGAGGGCGTCGGCGACCACGGCTGCGAATACATGACCGGCGGACGCGTGCTCGTCATCGGGCCCACCGGGCGCAACTTCGCCGCGGGGATGTCCGGTGGCCTCGCGTGGGTGCTCGACCTGCGTCGCGAACTGGTCAACCCCGAGCTCGTCGACCTCGTGCCGATCCGCGAGCAGGACGAGCCGGTCGTGCGGCACCTGCTCGGGGACCACGTCCGGTGGACCGACTCGGCCGTCGCCGCGCAGTTGCTCGACGACTGGCCTGCTGCACGGGCCCGGCTCACGCTCGTCCTGCCCCGCGACTACCAACGGGTTCTCGCCGTCCGCGAGCAGGCCGAACGCGAGGGCCTGGACCTCGACGGCACGCAGGTGTGGAACCGGATCATGGAGGCTTCCCGTGGCTGACCCGCAAGGTTTCCTCACCGTCCGCGAGCGCGAGCTGCCGGCCCGTCGGCCGGTGCCCGTGCGTCTGCGTGACTGGAAGGAGGTCTACGAGGACCAGGAGCTCGACCAGCTGCAGCGGCAGGCCGGTCGGTGCATGGACTGCGGGATCCCCTTCTGTCACACCGGATGTCCGTTGGGCAACCTCATCCCCGAGTGGAACGACCTCGCGTGGAAGGGTCGCTGGCGCGACGCCCACCACCGGTTGCACGCGACGAACAACTTCCCCGAGTTCACCGGGCGGCTCTGCCCGGCCCCCTGTGAGACGGCCTGCGTGCTCGGCATCAACCAGCCGGCCGTGACGATCAAGCAGGTCGAGGTCACCATCGTCGAGCAGGCCTTCCAGTGGGGCGGCATCCTGCCCCAGCAGCCCGAACGCCTCAGCGGCAAGACGGTCGCGGTCGTCGGCTCGGGTCCGGCCGGGCTCGCCGCCGCCCAACAGCTCACCCGGGCCGGGCACACGGTCGCCGTCTACGAACGGGCCGACAAGCCCGGTGGCCTGCTGCGCTACGGGATCCCCGAGTTCAAGATGGAGAAGCACGTCCTGGACCGGCGGGTCGCCCAGATGGAGGCAGAGGGCACTCGCTTCCGCTGCGGGGTGGCCGTGGGCGAGGACCTCACCGGCGAACAGCTGCGCGCCCGTTACGACGCGGTGGTGTTGGCCATCGGGGCCACCGTGCCGCGCGACCTGCCGGTGCCGGGACGCGAGCTGCACGGCATCCACCAGGCGATGGACTACCTGCCGCAGGGCAACCGCGCGGCGCTCGGGCAGCAGGTGCCCGACCAGATCCTGGCCACCGGCAAGGACGTCGTCGTCATCGGCGGCGGCGACACGGGTGCCGACTGCATCGGCACGGCCCTGCGTCAGGGGGCGCGTTCGGTCACCTCACTCGAGATCCTCCCGCGCCCGGGCGAGGAGCGCCCCGCCGGTCAGCCGTGGCCCACCTATCCCATGCTCTACCGCGTCGCCAGTGCCCACGAGGAGGGCGGAGAGCGCGAGTATGCCGTCTCCACCGTCGAAGCCCTCGGCGACGAGGGTGGGGCGGTGCGCGCGCTGAAGATCGTCGAGGTCGAGCTGCGCGACGGGCGGTTCGAGCCGGTCGAGGGCACCGAGCGGGAGATCCCCACGCAGCTCGTCCTGCTCGCGATGGGCTTCCTCGGCCCGCAGACCGAGGGCCTGCTGGCCCAGCTCGGAGTGGACCGCGATGCCCGCACGAACGTCGTGCGCGACGGGCAGTTCATGACGAGCGTTCCCGGGGTCTTCGTCGCGGGCGACGCCGGCCGGGGTCAGTCGCTCATCGTGTGGGCCATCGCCGAGGGGCGCTCGGCCGCGCACGGGGTCGACTCGTGGCTCATGGGCACCCGCAGTCAGCTCCCTCGACCGGTCAACCCCACCGATCGTCCGTTGGGTATCTGAACGCGCGCGTGCACGGCATACACCGCCATACCCCTTAGGGTTTCTTCTCATGCGTCGCGCCAAGATCGTGTGCACCCTGGGTCCGGCGACCTCCAGCCCGGCCCGGATCCGCGACCTCGTCCTCGCCGGGATGGACATCGCCCGGCTCAACCTCTCCCACGGCGAGCACTCGGCCCACGAGAAGGTCTACCGCGCGGTCCGTCAGGCCAGCGACGAGACCGGCCGGGCGGTCGGCATCCTCGCGGACCTGCAGGGCCCCAAGATCCGCACCGGCCGGTTCGCCGACGGACCGGTCACTCTCGCGGCCGGCGACCGGTTCACGGTGACGACCCTCGACGTGCCCGGCGACCGCGAACGGGTGAGTACGACCTATGCCGGTATGCCCGGTGATGTGCGGGCCGGTGACCTGCTGCTCATCGACGACGGCAAAGTGACCTTGCGCGCCGTCGAGGTCACCGACACCGATATCCACACCGAGGTCGTCGAGGGCGGGGTGATCTCCAACAACAAGGGGATCAACTTGCCCGGCGTGGCGGTGAGCGTGCCGGCCCTGTCGGAGAAGGACAAGGACGACCTGCGGTGGGCGCTGCGGCTGCGGGCCGACATGGTCGCGCTCTCCTTCGTGCGCAGCGCCGCCGACATCGAGGACGTCCACGCGATCATGGACGAGGTCGGCATCCGCCTGCCGGTCATCGCCAAGATCGAGAAGCCCCAGGCCGTCGACAACCTCCCGGAGATCCTCGAGGTCTTCGACGGGCTCATGGTGGCCCGCGGCGACCTGGGCGTCGAGCTGCCGCTCGAGCAGGTGCCGCTGGTCCAGAAGCGGGCCGTCGAGCTGGCCCGCAACCGGGCCAAGCCGGTCATCGTCGCCACCCAGGTCCTGGAGTCGATGATCGAGAACTCCCGGCCCACGCGCGCCGAGGCGAGCGACGTGGCCAATGCCGTCCTCGACGGCGCCGACGCGGTCATGCTCTCGGGCGAGACGAGCGTGGGCGCGTGGCCGATCGACGCCGTGCGCACGATGGCCCGGATCATCGAGAACACCGAGGAGCACGGGCTCGAACGGCTCGGGGTCCTCACCGGTATGCCGCGCACGATCGGCGGTGCGGTGACCCTCGCGGCATACGAGGTGGGCGACCTCATCAACGCGAAGTACCTCGTGACGTTCACCTCGACCGGCGACTCGGCCAAGCGGCTGGCCCGGTTCCGGTCGAAGATCCCGATGCTCGCCTTCACCTCGAGCCCCTCGACTCGCAGCCAGCTCGCGCTCGTCTGGGGGATCGAGACCTATCTCGGACCTTCGGTCGAGCACACCGACCAGATGGCCGCGCAGGTGGAGGCCAGCCTGCTCGCGGAGGGCCGGTGCGTCGAGGGCGACCTCATCGTCATGGTGGCCGGGTCGCCGCCGGGCATTCCCGGCTCGACGAACATGATGCGCGTGCTGCGCGTCGGCAGCGACCTCGACGACGCCAACCCCGCCCTCCACGCGCACCCGCCGGGGGTGTGAGCGGCGCCCGAGCGGGCTACGAGCGCGACGGCATACCCTTGTATGCTGCGTGGGCACCCGGCCGGGGTGGTGGAATGGCAGACACGGGGCACTCAAAATGCTCTGCCGAGAGGCGTGGGGGTTCGAGTCCCCCTCCCGGCACCAGACCGGACCGCGCTGGACTGGACGGCGCTGGACTGGACAGAACGGGCACTGGTCACCGAAACATGCCTGACACGCGCCG
Organism: Actinomycetes bacterium; assembly: GCA_029552065.1. Taxonomy (GTDB): domain Bacteria; phylum Actinomycetota; class Actinomycetes; order Actinomycetales; family Dermatophilaceae; genus Phosphoribacter. The sequence continues at coordinate 26,512 of JAKPEG010000060.1, read as the reverse complement.
TGGCTAGACTCCGCCACATGAGCAGCGAGGCAGCACGTGGGGGTTCGGCCCGCGCCGAGGACGCCGCCGACGCGGCGAAGCAGACCGGGCGGACGCGCATCGTCGTTGCCGAGGACGAGGCGATCATCCGGATGGACCTCGTCGAGATGCTCGCCGAGAGTGGCTTCGAGGTCGTCGGGCAGGCCGCCGACGGCGAGGAAGCGGTGGCCCTCACCCGGAAGCTGCGCCCGGACCTCGTGCTCATGGACGTGAAGATGCCGGTCCTCGACGGGATCAGCGCCGCCGAGAAGATCGGGGCCGAGTCGCTCGCACCGGTCGTCATGCTCACGGCCTTCTCGCAGAAGGAGCTCGTCGAGCGCGCGAGCGAGGCGGGTGTGATGGCCTACGTCGTCAAGCCGTTCACGGCGGCCGACCTCGTCCCGGCCATCGAGATCGCCCGGAGCCGCTGGGCCCAGCTGGCCACCCTCGAGGCCGAGATCGCCGACCTTGCCGACCGGCTCGAGACCCGTAAGCTCGTCGACCGGGCCAAGGGAGCCCTCATGAGCCAGTTGAAGATCAACGAGCCCGACGCCTTCCGGTGGATCCAGAAGACGGCCATGGACCGGCGACTGTCGATGAAGGAGGTCGCCGAGCTCGTCATCACCGGCCTCCCCGGGGCCAAGAAGTAGCCTCCGGGCCGGCGCCAGCTCCGGCGCGGCTCACCGCAGCGCGACGAGGAGCTGGGTGAGCAGCGGCGCCACGACGAGCGCCGGCAACATGTTGCCGACCGGCACCTCGCGGATGCGCAGCAGCCGGAACCCGATCCCCACGAGCATGAGTCCGCCGGTCGCGGTGAGGGCGGCGATGTGCGCGTCGGGCAGGATCGACCCGAGCAGGACTCCCACGACGGTGAGACCGCCTTGGACCACGGCCACCGACACCGCGGACAACAGGACGCCCAGGCCGAACGACGACGCGAAGGCGAGCGCCGCGAAGCCGTCGAGCACCGCCTTGAGGGTGAGTTGGTCGATCCCGCGTCCGAGCCCGTCGGAGAGGCTGCCGAGGATGGTGAGCGGGCCGACGCAGAAGAGCAGCGAGGCGGTGAGCCAGCCCTCGATGAAGCGCTCGCGTGCGGCATGTGCCTCGCCCGCCCCCGCGGCCCCGCCTGCCCCATCGGGCCCGTCGTGCTCGTCGGCCGCGTGGGTCGGACGGCCGCGCGCGAGCCGGGCCTGCAGGGCACCGGCAAGACCCTCGAGCCGTTCCTCGATCCTCAGCAGGGATCCGGTGATCGATCCCACGAGCAACGAGCCCAGGACGACGAGGACGGGCACGCCGCTGCCGACGGCACGGCTGAGCGCCGGATCGGTCACCGAGACGCACGAGAGGCCCGCGACGAGCAGCGTGGTGAGGCCCAGGCAGTCGGTGACGACCGAGCGGGTGCGCTCGGGCAGTCGGTGCCCCACCCACATGCCGAGCAGGGCGCCGACGAGGACGGTAAGGACGTTGAGAACTGTGCCGAGACCCACGAAACCTGCGCGCACGCGGGCCACCCTACGGGCTGTGACGTACGCCCGGTCGCCGCGATCAAGGGTTGGGTTTCGCCGTAGCGCTCCGCGGTCGTAGAGTCGGCGTCGGGCGGACTGCGGGAAGTCTGCCCACCGGAATCAGGGGCCGGTGCCGACGCGGAAGGAGTGGCGATGGCGCGAGCCCCGATCCAGGTGCGCCGGGTCGACGAGAGCACGACGGAGGCGTTCTGCGACCTGTGGTCGCGGGCGCGTTCGTGCGGCGACCAGGGGAGCGACGCCGGCGGTCGTCGGGTGACGGTCGAGCTCGTGCGGGCCGCCCTCGGGCGCCCTGACCTCGTGGGCTTCCTCGCGACCTCCGACGGGGCGACCGTCGGGTATGCCGTGCTCACGGACACGACGATGAGCGCTTTCGCGGAGGGCACGAGCGTCGCGGTCGACCAGATCTTCGTACTCCCCGAGGCGCGTCGCTCCGGGGTGGCTCGGGCCCTCATGGGGGCGGTCGCGACCTACGCGGACCGTCGTGGCGCCGAACAAGTCGTGTGCAACGTTCCCGCGACCGGCAAGGACGCCAACCGGTTCTTCGCCCGGATGGGCTTCGCGCCACTCGTCGTGCGGCGGGTGATCTCGACCGCAGCGCTGCATCGCAAACTCGCCGGTGCGGCCGAGGGCCACCGATCCTCCCTGGAGCAGGTGCTCGCGCGTCGGCGGGTCGCCCGTGGCAGGGCAACGGGACATCGGCTCGCCTCGCACTGAGGCCACGCGGTCCTGCCCGTCCGCACGCGCGGCGAGCCACTCAGGCAGCTTCCGCTTCTCGGAATGTGGCGTGCCCCCTATTCCTTTCGAATGCCAATGATTCTAGTGTTCAACTAAGCCCGTTTCGCGCCCATGCGCACGCTTCCCGCGGTGCCGTGCACGCGGGCGGGTCCATACGAGGTGAGCGCACTGGAGGACCCACATGAGTTCGTCGGAGATCGTCGTCGTTGGCGGAGGAATCGGCGGTCTGACCGGTGCACTCGCGCTCGCGCGTGCCGGGCGCGCGGTGCGGGTGCTCGAGCGCGCCTCCGGCTTCACGGAAGTCGGCGCGGGCCTGCAACTCGCCCCCAACGCGACCCGATTGCTTGACCGGCTCGGGGTGCTCGACGAGGTGCTCGACATCGGCGTGCAGCCGGCCCGGCTCGTGCTCGCGGACGCACGCACCGGCGACGGACTCGCGTGGAGCGATCTGGAACGTGCGCGACGGGTCTTCGGCCACCCCTATGTCGTCATGCACCGCCACGACCTGCTCGACATCCTCCTGCGGGCCTGCCAGGCGGCTGGCGTGACGCTCGAGACCGACCGGGCGGTCACCGGGGTGCAGACGTCGGCCGACGAGGCCCAGGTGACCTGCGCCGATGGCAGCAGCTATGCCGCCCACGCGGTCGTGGCGGCCGACGGCCTCCGGTCGACCCTGCGGGCGAGCATGCACGCCGACGAGCCGGTGACGACCGGCGACGTGGCCTATCGCGGCGCTCTGCCGATCGAGGAGGTCAAGCGCCCGCACGACCCCGACACCGTGATCTTCTGGCTCGCCCCGGGCATGCACCTCGTCCAGTACCCCGTGCGCCGCGGCGAGATGTACAACCAGGTGGCCGTCTTCTCGAGCCCCTCGTATGCCGCGGGCGCGCAGGACTGGGGCAACCCCGAGGAGTTGGAGGCCGCCTTCGCCGGCACCTGTCCGCCGGTGCGCACCGCGCTCGATTCCCTCAACCGCGGCTTCCGCTGGCCGATCTACGACCGACCGCCGATCGACCGGATGACCCAGGGCCGCGTCGTGCTGCTCGGAGACGCCGCACACGCGATGGTCCAGTTCCTCGCCCAGGGGGCCTGCCAGGCGATCGAGGACGCGGTCACGCTCGCCGAGCAGCTCACCCGGCACGACCCGGTCCTGGCGCTGGACGCCGGCTCGTCCGAGGTCGGCGCGGCCGGTGGCCAGGCGTCGCTCGAGCGGGCGCTCGCGGCATACGAGTCCATCCGGGCGCCCCGTGTGGCGCGCGTGCAGCGTTCGGCCCGGGTGTGGGGCGAGATGTGGCACATCGACGGAGTGGGGCTTACGCTGCGGAACGAGCTGTTCCGCCGCATCGAGCCCGACGACTTCAGCCACGCCGACTGGCTGTGGGGCTGGCGCACTCCCGGCGACTGATCACTCGGGCCCCTTCCGGCCCGGCCGAGCGGAAGGAGGCCTCGTGCAGCAAGTGACCGGCATGGACGGGGTCTTCCTCGGCATGGACGCCTCCGGGGCCAGCAGCGGGGTCATCGGCGGGCTGTTCGTCTACGAGCCGTGCGCGGACCCCGAGGCGGCCGGTCTCACCCGGCTGCGCGCCCGGCTGCAGGAACGCCTCGCCGTCATCCCGCCGCTGCGGTGGGTCCGCGCGGGGCTGCCGGTCGGGGTCAACAACTCCTACTGGACCGAGGCCGACGAGGTCGACGTCGCAGCCCACACCCGCGAGCTCACGATCCCCGCGCCCGGGGGAGAGCAGGAACTGCTCGACCTGGTCGCGAGGATCGTCCAGGAACCGATGGACCACGGTCGCCCACTCTGGGACTTCACGGTGCTGGGCGGCCTCGCCGACGGCCGGATGGCGCATGTCATCCGGCTCCACCACAGCATGCTCGACGGCGGGGTCGTGCCGCTGCTCATCGACCTGCTCTCCGACGACCCGAGCGCCGCCGTCGACCCCGAGGAGGCGCCCGGCCGGCGCTACGCCGTCCGTCCGAGCACCACCGAACTCGCGGCACGGGGCCTCGTGTCGAGCGCCCTCTCGCCCGTGCGGTTCGGACTGCTCACCGCCAAGACCGCGGCTTACCTCGTCGAGCGGACGCGGCACGAGGGGGTGGCGGCCGTGCCGGCATACGTCGGGCGGCTGCTCCCGGGCAGGCTGGGTGCGCCGCTGCGCGGCCTCGCCAACGCACGCCAGCGCGCGCGCGGCGAGAAGGACGTGGCTCCGATCTTCCCCACCGTCACCCAGCGGGCGAGTCCGTTCAACGGGACGATCACGACCAATCGCACGCTCGCGATCTCCCAGCGGCCGTTGGCCCACTTCAAGGACCTCGCGAAATCGTTCGGGGTGACCCTCAACGACGTCGTCGTCGCGGCCTGTGCGGGTGCCCTGCGCGGCTACTCGCTCGAACTCGGCCTCACCCCGACCGAGCCGATCATCGTCTCGGTGCCCTATTCGCTGCGCACCGGTGAGGAGTCCGAGCGCTGGGCCAACCACCTGGGTGTGCTCATGGCCGAGCTGCCCGTCCAGCTGTCCGATCCCGCCGAGCGCCTGCAGACGGTCCACGCGCAGTTGCGGGGAGCGCGCGAGACCTTCGACACCCTGCCGGTCGGCCTCATCCGGGAGGCGAGCACGTTCGTGCCGCAGGCCTTCTGGCGCGCGTCGATCGCCCTCCTGCAGCACTCACCCGACTGGATTCCGTCGGCGAACTGGAACGTCGTGGTGTCCAACGTCCGCGGTCCGACCCGGCCGCTGTCCATCTGCGGTGCCCCGTTGCAGGGCTATTGGCCCGCTCCGTTCCTCACGCCGGGAATCGGGCTCAACATCACTTTCCAGAGCTACGCAGACACGGTGTGCTTCGGTTTCATGGCGTGCACCGATCTCGTCCCCCATGTCAACGAGCTGCCGGGACTGCTCGACATGGCGATCGAGGACCTGTATGCCGTCCGCCCTTCCATCCCGCCCGCACGAGGACACCGATGACCTTCAATCTCGCCTCCATCCTGCGCGACTCGGCCCGTCGCCACTCCGACAACGCGGCGATCGTCGCCGGCGACCAGACGATCAGCTACGGGGAACTCGACCGGCTCTCCGACGCGGTGGCCTCCGGGCTCGTCGCCGCAGGACTGCAGCCGGGCGACACGGTCATGCTCCAGCTGCCCAACGTCCCCGAGTTCGTCATGGCGATGCACGGGATCCTCAAGGCCGGTGGCGTGTTGATCCCGGTCAACACCCTCTACAAGGCGGGCGAGCTGTCCTGGGTCGTCGAGAACGCCTCGACCCGCTTCGCGATCAGCGTCGACTCCTCGGCGAAGGAGGCAGCGGGTGCGCTCACGCAGAACGGCGGCGGCCAGCTGTGGGTGCTCGGTGACCCGTCGGGTATCGCCGGCGACGGCCTGGTCGTGCATCCGTTCGCCGAGTTGTCCGCCCACGCGGTGAGCGACCCGCCGCCGTTCGTCCAGCGCGACCCCGGCGACACCGCGATCTTGCTCTACACGTCGGGGACGACCGGGAAGCCCAAGGGGGTGCAGCTCACCCACTTCCAGCTCTACATGAACGCAGGCGCGCACATCGAGGCCTTCCAGATGGGCCCGGGGAGCAAGATCATCGCGGTGATGCCGCTCTTCCACGCCCTCGGGCTCTCCGGCATCCTCAACGCGACCGTCCGCGCCGGCGGGACCGTCCTGCTGCTGCCCAAGTTCGACACCGAGGCCGTGCTCGCGACCATCCAACGCGAAGGGGCCACCCACATCCACGGGGTGCCGACGATGTACCACTCGCTCCTGCACTTCCCGGGGCTGGCCTCCTACGACACCTCGACGCTGGCCTTCTGCGGGTCGGCCGGGGCGGCCATCGCGGCGGAGATCATCGACCGGGTCGAGCAGACCTTCGGGGTGCAGATCCTCGAGATGTACGGGCTCACCGAATCCGGCCCCGTCGCGACGATCAACATGCCCGACGACCGCCGTGCCTACAGCATCGGCAAGGCGGTTCCGGGCGTCGACATCGAACTCTGGGACGAGGCCAAGAACCGGCTGCCGCGTGGTCGGGAACACATCGGCGAGATCATGATCCGCGGGCACAACACGATGTCCGGCTACCTCAACAACCCCGAGGCGACGGCTGCGGCCTTCACCAACGGCTGGCTGCACACCGGCGACCTCGCCTGGATGGACGAGGACGGCTTCCTCTTCTTCGCCGACCGCAAGAAGGAACTCATCATCCGCGGGGGCTACAACATCTACCCCAGCGAGGTCGAGGAGGTCCTCTACACCAACCCCAAGGTCTCCGAGGCGGCGGTCGTCGGCGTCCCCGACGAGCGGCTCGGCGAGGAGGTCAAGGCCTTCATCACACTCAAGCCCGGGGAGAGTGGCGAGCCGCAGGAGTTCGTCGACTTCGTCAAGGAGCGGCTCGCGGCCTACAAGTACCCGCGGATCGTCGAGATCATTACCGAGATGCCCAAGAGCCCGACTGGCAAGATCCTCAAGAAGGAACTGGCCCCCAAGTCCTGAGGGTCCACCTCAGGTCAGGCAGGAGAGACGGTATGCCGTCAGGCGCGGACGTTCGCGGCGATGGCCTCCGCGGTGCGCTTGAGCGCCACGGCCAGGTCGGGCACGTTCGCGGCGACGAACCGCACCGACGGGATGGACACCGAGAGCGCACCGATCGGGCCATCGACGTCGCGGGCGAGCACGCCCACGGCGGTGACGCCGCGCTCGGTGAGGTTGCGGTTGACGGCATACCCCTGCTTGCGCACGCGCGCGAGGTCGCGGCGCAGGGTCCGCATGCCGGCCTCGGTGAGGCTGGCGGCGGCCAGGCCGGGCGGCGGGTAGATTTCGTCGAGTGCCGCGGTGTCGAGTTCGGCGAGCAGGCAGCGCCCACCGGAGGCGAGGTGGGCCGGGAGCATCGCCCCCTCGCGGGTGCCCACGCGCAGCAACTGGGTGCTCTCGGCGCTGGCGATGATCCGCACGTGTCGTCCGACGAGCACCGAGAAGTGAACGCTCTCGTCGATCTGGTCGCGCAGCGCCTCGAGATGGGGGCTGGCGATCGCCGCGAGATTGGCTCGGGTGATCCGGCGGCTGACGATTTCCTCCATCGCGGGGCCGGCCTGGTAGGTGCGGTCGCGACCCTGGACGACGAAGCCGCGATAGCGCAGGGTCGCCAGGAGCCGATGCGCGGTCGACGGGGCCACCCCGAGCTCGATGGCTGCCTCCGACACACCCACCCGGGCCTTCGCCGCGACGAGCAGCAGCAACCGCAAGGAGTTGTCGACCGACTCCAGGTACCCCACGCCGGGCGCCCCGCTTTCCGCATGAAGGAATGTGATCGGCCACACATTAGGCCCTCATGCCCCACATCCCGCAAGTCATCGTCCCACGTCTTTGTAGAGAGGTATGCCGCATGCCCGAGTTCGGTGTGAACTTCCCCCGCACAGCCGACGGCGCGCGCAGTAGCACGCTGACCGGCCAGGCCATCCTCGCCGAGGCGGCCCGCGGGGTCGACAACGCCTTCGCCGGCGAGGTGCTCGAGCAGAGCGACTGGCGCTTCACCTATCCCAAGTGGTTCGGGCGGCTCCTGCTCGCCGAGGCCGCCTCGACCGAGGCCTCCCTCCAGGTGGCCCGCCAGGGCCTCGCGGCCGCGCGGGAGCGGTTCGTCACGGTGGACGCCAGCGGCGCCGATCACCCCGTTGCCGAGGCACTGGACACCGACGGTCGTGACCCACTGCGGACGGTCGAGGTGACCGGTCACGACGAGCGGGTGCGCGAGTTCATCGTGCCCTACCGCGGCAAGCACCTGCGGGGGGTCGCGCTGCTGCGCCAGCTCGACGAGTGGGTCCACCGGGGCATCGTCGAGCCGTCGCTCGCCGACGCGCTCGGCGCGGTCGTCCGGAACCCCGACTGGCTGGACCTGCGCGACCGGACGATCGCCATGATCGGTGCCGGCTCCGAGATGGGACCCTGTCTGCAGCTGCTCGGCTGGGGGGCGACAGTCGCCGCCGTCGACCTGCCGCGCCCGCCGGTATGGACACGCCTGCTCGAGGCCGCATCCTCCTCCGGTGGTCGGATGCTCGTGCCGGTCCCGAGCGCCAGCCCGGTGGCGACCGGGCTCGACGCGGCCGGCCACGCCGGGGCCGACCTGCTCATGGACACCGGCCTGCTCACCGACTGGCTCACCGGGATCGAGGGGCCGCTCACCCTCGGCAACTACGGCTACGCGGACGGGGCAGGGTTCGTGCGCCTGAGCGTCGCCTTCGACGTCCTGTTCACGGAGCTGGCTGCGCGCCGGTCGGACCTGTCGGCCAACTACCTCGCGACGCCCGCCGACGCCTTCCTGGTGCCGATCCGTGCGGTCGACATGGCCATGCGCCGACACGACCACGCCTCGCCGATCGTCAACGCCGGCAAGGCCATCCACGCCGCCAGTCGCGGCCGCTGGTTCAAGCCCAACTACACCGAGGAGGCGATCGTCGAGACGGCCAACGAGCGGTTCGGCTTCCTCGACGCGTTCATCCTCGTCCAGGGGCCCAACTACGCCCTGGCCAAGCGCCTGCAGCGCTGGCGGATGATGGTCGCCCGGGCGGACGGCATACTCACCTCGGTGCACGTCGCGCCGCCGACCCGGACCCGCTCGGTGAGCAGCAACCCGCTCATGCTCGAGCGGGACCTCATGGCCAACTACATGGGCGTGGAGACCTTCGATCCGGCCACGACCGAGGCATTGGCCGGTGGCATCCTCGTGCACGACCTGCGCAATCCCGCATCGCCGGCGAACCCGACGACGCCCCTGGGCCATCCGCACGAGGCGTTCATGTTCGCGGCGAACCCGGGCGGTCGGTGGCGGGTGCCCTTCGACATCGCGAGCTCGGTTCCCCTGCTCACCGAGCTCCACCACGTCCGGCTGCGGGCGGCCGGGCTCGTCGACAAGGTGACCGAGCGGCTGCCGCTGAGCGAGCGGATGTCGAGTCAGCTCGATCGGCTGCCCCGACCGAAATGGCTTCGTCTGGAGGACTGAGCCGCAGATCCGTCGGCCGGGCACGCGGGGCCGGCGCAGTCCTCACGCACGCGGCATACCCGCGCGGGGCGCGCGATCGCACGCGCCCCGCGGGTGTGCCGTCAGAGCGACGTGGGCGCCAGCCGCAGGGCCTCGTCGTCGAGCAGGCTCGCGGCGGTGAGCTCGGCGCTCACGTGCGGGAACACCTGGCGGGCGAACCAGCGACCCGCGGCCACCGAGCCCGCGAGGTCGGCGTCGGGGGTGCGCAGGAGGGACGGGTCCTCCTGGCGCGCCAGGGCTGCCGCTGCGGCCCGCAGGAGCAGCCACCCGACCACGAGGTCACCCATCGCCATGAGCAGCTTGGTGAGCCCGAGCGCGGCCACGCGCGGGGTGTCGAGCGCGCGCTCGGAGGTGAGGTCGAGCAGGCAGCGGAAGGCCGTGAGGGCATCGCGCAGTAGCCCCGCCTCGGTGGCGAGCGCGCCGCCTGCGAGTTCGTCCGCGGTCGCCTCGATCTCGTCGAAGAGCAGGCCGGCCACCGCGCCCTTGTCGCGCAGGAGTCGCCGCTCGAACAGGTCGAGCGCCTGGATCCCGGTCGTGCCCTCGTAGATCGCGTCGATCTTCGTGTCCCGGACGTACTGCTCGAGGGGGTAGTCGCGCAGATAGCCCGAGCCGCCGAAGACCTGGAGCGATTCCTGTCCGAGGACGCGCCAGCCGCTTTCGGCGCACCACGTCTTGACGATCGGCAGGAGCATCCGGTGTCGGTCGGTGGCGACCCGGTCCTGGCCCCCGAGCGCCGCAGCCGACTCGAAGCGGTCCATGAGGGTGCCGGTGTAGAGGACGAGCGCCCGACCACCCTCGGCGTAGGCCTTCTGGGTGAGCAGCGAGCGGCGGATGTCGGGGTGGTCGACGATCTCCACGAGATCGCGCCCTGCCTGTCCGTCGAAGGAGACGAGTTCGCGACCCTGCTGGCGGCTCATCGCGTAGTCGCGCGCGTTGAGGTGGCCGGTGGAGAGGGTGGCGATCGTCTTCATCCCGACCTTCATCCGCACGTAGGTGAGGATTTCGAACATCTGGCGCAGACCCTCGTGCGCGTCGCCGAGCAGCGTGCCGATAGCGGGTTCGCGGCCGCCGAAGACGAGTTCGCAGGTCGGCGTGCCGAGGATGCCCATCTTGTGTTCGATGTTGGCCGCGACGACACCGTTGGGGCCGAGGATCTCCCCGGTCTGCGGGTCGTAGAGCTTGCTGGGGACGAGGAAGAGGGACAGACCCTTGGTCCCCGACCCGCCGGCGCCCTCGACCCCCTGTGGGCGGGCCAACACGCAGTGGATGACGTTCTCGGCGGCGTCGTGCTCGGCCCAGGTGATGAACCGCTTGGTGCCGGTGAGATGCCAGGTGCCGTCGTCGGCGAGGCTGGCCTTCGTGCGGGCCAGGCCGACGTCCGAGCCGGCGTCGGGCTCGGTGAGGGTCATCGTCGTCGTCCAGTTGCGCTCGAGGATGAGCTCGGCGAGACGCTGCTGGTCCTTGGTGCCGTTGCGGACGAGCATCGCGACGACGGCGGGGATGATCTGGCTACACATCGCGACGGCGGGGTTGGCGCCGAGGATGAACTCGACCGCCGCCCATCGCAACGACGCCGGCACGTGCATGCCGGAGATGTCGCTGGGCAGGTCCAGGCGCAGCCAGTCGGAGGCCACGTGGGCGGCGAGTGCATCGCGCAGCTCCGGCGGCAGGGCCACCGTATGCCGCACCGGGTCCAGCCGCAGCGGGTGGTAGTCGGCCGCCGCGAAGGACCCGGCGAGCTTGTCGTGGGCGAAGGTCTCGATCTGCTCGAGGATCTCGCGCGCGGTCTCCTCGTCGAAGTCCTCGTAGGGTGCCTGGCCGTAGGTGCGGTCGGCCCCCAGCACGTCGAAGAGAAGGAACTCCGCGTGCGTCCGGTCACTGCGGTAGTGGCTCATGCGGGTCTCCTGACTCGTTTCGTCCATGTCTGGGGGCGGACCGCCCCGGGTTCACCCGGTCGCGCTGCGGGAGCTCAACGGCTCACGGGAAGAAGGCTCAACGGCTCACGGGTAGAAGCGGTAGACCGGCTCGGCCACGCACGCGGGCTTGTCCGAGCCCTCGACCTCGACCGTGCCCGCCCAGGTGATCTCCTTGCCGCCGCCGCCGACCGCCTTGACGTCGGTGATGCTCGCGACGAGCCGGATCCGGCTGTCGACCTTGACCGGCGAGGGGAAGCGCACCTTGTTGAGCCCGTAGTTGAGTTTGGTCGTCACGCCGTCCACGTCGAGCAGCCCGGTGAACAGCGGGACGATGAGGGACAGGGTGAGGTAGCCGTGCGCGATGGTGGTCCCGAACGGCCCGTCCTTGGCCCGCTCCGGGTCCACGTGGATCCACTGCGGGTCGTCGGTGGCCTCGGCGAAGGTGTCGATCCGGGCCTGCGTGATGTCCATCCACTCGGTGGCCCCCAGCGGGGTGCCGACGAGGGACTCCAACTCGTCGAATGCGACGGTGATCATGGGTGCGCTCTCTCCTGTCGTGTCACGGTTGCGTGTGGTCGTGGTTCATCGGGTATGCCGCGTGGCCGGCTCAGCCGAGGCCGAGCAGCTTGACCGCGTTGTCCTTGAGGATCATCGGCCGGACCTCGGGCTTGATCTCCAGGGTGTCGAAGTCGGCGAGCCACCGGTCGGTGTCGATGACGGGGAAGTCCGACGCGAAGAGCACCTTGTTGCGCAGGAGACCGTTGGCGGCCTTGACGAGCGCCGGCGGGAAGTACTTCGGCGACCAACCGGACAGGTCGATGTAGACGTTGCCCTTGTGCGTGGCCATCGAGATCGCCTGGTCCTGCCAGGGCACCGACGGGTGGGCGAGGATGACCGGCATGTCCGGGAAGTCGGCGGCCACGTCGTCCAGGAGCATGGGGTCGCTGTAGCGCAATTTCAACCCGCCGCCGCCCGGCATACCCGCGCCGATGCCCGTCTGTCCGGTGTGGAACACCGCGGGCAGCTTGTGCGCGGCGAGCACCTCGTAGAGACCGTAGGCCGTGCCGTCATTGGGCGCGAAGTCCTGCACGGTCGGGTGGAACTTCACGCCCTTGATGCCGTGGTCGGCGATGAGTCGTTCGAGTTCACGGACGCCCTCCGCCCCGCGGCCCGGGGCGATGCTCGCGAACGGGATGAGGATGTCGCTGTGCCGGGCCGCGCCCGCAGCCACGTCCTCGTTGCTGATCCGCTTGTGACCGAGGGACAGCTCCGCGTCGACCGTGAAGATCACGGCGGCGATCTTGCGCTCCCGATAGCGCTGCGCGATCTCGTCGATCGTCGGTGTCCGGGGCCCGCCGGACTTGAAGTACTTGGCCGACCAGTCGAGGAAGGACTGGGGCAGGGCCTTGTGTCCGTGGTCGTCGATCTCGACGTGCACGTGCACGTCGACGGCGACGAGATCGGCCACGTTGATGGTCATCGTCGACTCCTGTGTCCGGTTTATCTGGGTGGTCTGGGTGCTGCCTGTGGTCCTGGCTTCATGCTCCTGCGCCCGGGGGTCAGGAGGCCGGGGGAGTGGGCAACTTCTCGCCGACCGACTGCTGGCTCGGCCCGAACTGGCCCTCCCATGCTGCCGCGATCGCGTCTGCGTCCCAGCCGCCGTCCTGGTATTCCTTGACGATCTGGTCGGGGTGGCTGTAGAGCGAGAGCCGGTCGCCGCCGATGCCGATGGCCTGGCCGTTGACCGCGGCCGAGGCGTCCGAGGCGAGGAAGACGACCAGCCCGGCGACGTCCTCGGGGGTGCCGAAGGCGAGTTCCCGACGGGCGAAGGGGGGCAGCGGCTCGCCGGCCTCGAGGGCGTCGACGTAGGGCTTGAGGAAGGGGACCGTTGCCGTCATCGCGGTGGCGGCCACCGGGATCACCGCGTTGGCGGTGATCTTGTCGCGGGACAGCTCCATCGCCCAGACCTTGGCGAAGGTGACGATGCCGGCCTTGGCGGCCGCGTAGTTCGTCTGGCCGAAATTGCCGTACTGGCCGGCCGGGGAGCCGATGAGGATGAGCCGCCCGCCCTCACCCTGCTCCTTCATCCGGACGGCGGCGGCCCGAGCACAGGTGAAGGTGCCCTTGAGGTGGACCTGGGTGACGAGGTCGAAGTCCTCGTCGGTCATCTTCCACAGCACCTTGTCGCGCAGCACCCCGGCATTCGTCACGAGCACGTCGAGCCGGCCGAACTCGGCCACCGCCGTGTCGACGAGCCGCTGCGCGGTGGCCGCCGACCCCACCGCGGCGGCCACCGCGACGGCCTTCCCGCCGGCCGCCACGATCTCGTCGGCGGCCGCCTGTGCCACTGCTGCGTCGATGTCGTTGACCACGACGGCCGCGCCGGCCGCGGCGAGCGCCTTCGCGTAGGCGAGCCCCAACCCCCTGCCGCTCCCCGTGACGATGGCGACCTTGCCGGACAGGTCCATTGCTGCTCCTTGCGCGTGGGTGTCGGTGCTCGGGTCCTTCAGGGCAGGGGGCGACCTGACGCCGCCGGCCCCTCGAACGAGGTGTCGATGTAGGTATAAGGCACAATGATTGTAAAGGTCAACCATTGAGAATTGTGACGTCCGTGCCACAATGACAGGTATGGCCAAGGCCCAGACCGGGCACGCGACGAGCATCGCCGAGGACGTCGTCGTCCTGCTCGTGCGCGCCTCCGGGGCGGCCCTGCGCCGGGCCAACGCGGCGCTCGAGCCGTTTGGCCTCCGGGCCCGGCACTATGCCGCCGTGCGGATCGCCGCGGACACCCCCGGTGGCGCTCCGCAGCGCCGGATCGGGATGCTCCTCGGGCTGGATCCCAGCGCCGTGGTCGCCCTCGTCGACGACCTCGAGGCGGCCGAGCTGGTGCAGCGCCAGCCCGACCCCGAGGACCGGCGCACCAGGCTCGTCTCGGTCACGCCGGCCGGCCTGCGTCTGCTCGACCGGGTGGGCGACATCGTGAGCGAGGTCCGCGACGAGGTGCTCGCACCGCTCGAGCCCGGCGAGCGCGAGCTGTTCCTCGCCGCGCTCGCCACCATCGTCGGCTGAGCCGGTCGGCCCGGCCTGACTCCGGCGGCTCAGCGTTCCATAGGCGAGCGTCGCAGTCCCGGCTCAGCGTTCCGTGGGCGGGGCGTCGCGCAGCTGGGCGGTGAACCGGCAGGTGCACGTGCGCCGGTCCTGCTCGTCGGTGATGACGATCTCGATCGAGGCGGTCGTGCGCCCCACCGACAGCGGTCGGGCCACCGCCGTCACCCACCCGGACGTCGCCGGCCGGTGATGGGTGGCGTTGATGTCCACCCCCACGGCCGCCCGACCCTCGCCGGCGAGGACGACGGCGAGGAAGGAACCGACCCCCTCGGCGAGCACCACCGACGCGCCGCCGTGCAGGAGGCCGTAGGGCTGGGTGTTGCCGGCGACCGGCATACGCGCCACTGCGTGCTCGCGCGAGATCTCGGTGAAGACGATCCCCATCCGCTCGTGCAGCGTGCCCTTGGCGATCTCGTTGACGTCGTCGGCGGTCAGCCACGGGCTCCTGTCGGTCATGGGGCCTAGGCTGCCATACGTGCCCGACGCGCCTCGCCTGTTGCTCCTGGACGGACATTCGCTGGCCTACCGCGCGTTCTACGCCCTGCCCGCCGAGAACTTCTCGACCAAGACCGGCCAACACACCAACGCCGTCTACGGCTTCACCTCGATGCTCATCAACATGCTCCGCGACGAGGACCCCACCCACGTCGCGGTCGCCTTCGACGTCTCCCGGCAGACCTTCCGTTCCGCGGAGTATGCCGAGTACAAGGCCGGGCGCGCCTCGACGCCGAGCGAGTTCGAGGGGCAGATCTCGCTCGTCCAGGAGATCCTCGACGCACTGCGGATCCCGTTCGTCCAGGTCGAGGGTTTCGAGGCCGACGACGTCATCGCGACGTTGACGACGCTCGCCACCGCCGAGGGCATGGACGTGCTCATCTGCTCGGGCGACCGCGACACCTTCCAGCTCGTCACCGACCGGGTCACCGTCCTCTACCCGGTCCGTGGGGTCTCCGAGGTGTGGCGGATGACGCCCCGGGCCGTCGAGGACAAATACGGCGTGCCCCCTGAGCGCTACAGCGACCTCGCCGCCCTCGTCGGCGAATCGAGCGACAACCTCGCCGGCGTGCCCGGCGTCGGGCCCAAGACCGCGGCAAAGTGGATCGGGCACTATGCCGGCCTCGACGGGATCGTCGCGCACGTCGGAGAGATCGGCGGCAAGGCGGGCCAGGCCCTGCGTGACCACCTCGATGCGGTGCTGCGCAACCGGCGGCTCAACCAGCTCGTGCGCGACCTGCCGCTGTCGGTGACCCTCGCCGACCTCGAACGGCGCTCCTGGGACCGGGAAGAGGTGCACGGGGTCTTCGACGCCCTCGAGTTCCGGGTGCTGCGCGAGCGCCTGTTCGCCACCTTCGAGGCCCCCGAGCCCGAGGCCGAGTCCGGCTTCGAGGTGAGCGGGCAGGCGCTGACCTCCGCCCAGGTCGCCGAATGGTTGGCGACCCACGCCCCGGCCGGCCGTCGGCTCGGGATGCACGTGATCGGGCGGTGGGGACGGGGCACCGGCGACGCGCGCGGGCTCGCGCTCGGGACGGGAGGTGGGGCGGCGGCATACCTCGAGCTGGCCGGGCTCGACGAGCGAGGCGACGCCGCGCTGGCCGCCTGGCTCGCCGACCCCACGCGGCCCAAGGCGATCCACGACGGCAAGGGCCCACTGCACGCCCTGCACGCGCGCGGCTGGCAGCTGGCGGGGGTGACCAACGACACCGCGCTCGCGGCATACCTCGTGAAACCCGACCAACGCGACTACGACCTCGGCGACCTCGCGCTGCGGCTGCTGCGCCGTGAGTTGCGCTCCGACGTCACCGACTCGGGGCAGGGGATGCTCGACTTCGGCGACGGCTCGGCCGAGTCCGAGGCGAGCGAGGCGATGGTGACCGCCACGGCGGTCGCCGACCTCGCCGACGCCCTCGACGCCGAGCTCGAGCGCACCGGAGGCACCGAGTTGCTGCGCGACGTCGAGCTTCCCCTCGTCGGGGTGCTCGCGCGGATGGAGCAGGCCGGGATCGCGGTCGACCTCGAGGCGCTCGAAGCGCTCGAGGGCGACTTCGCCGCCAAGGTGGCGCAGGCCCAGGAGGACGCCTGGAAGGCCATCGACCGGCGCGACGTCAACCTCGGCAGCCCCAAGCAGCTGCAGGAGGTGCTCTTCGACCAGCTCGGGCTGCCCAAGACCAAGCGGATCAAGACCGGCTACACGACCGACGCCGAGTCGCTCCAGGAGCTGTTCGTCCAGACCGAGCACCGATTCCTCGAGGCGCTGCTGCGCCACCGCGACGCGGCCAAGCTGCGGGTGACCGTCGAGGGGCTGATCAAGGCGGTCGACGAGGACGGGCGGATCCACACGACCTACCTGCAGACGGTCGCGGCCACCGGCCGGCTCTCCTCGACCGATCCCAACCTGCAGAACGTGCCGATCCGCACCGACGAGGGCCGGCGGATCCGCGAGATGTTCGTCGTCGGGAGCGGTTTCGAGTCGCTCATGTCCGCCGACTACAGCCAGATCGAGATGCGGGTGATGGCCCATCTGTCCGGCGACGACGGGCTCATCGAGGCCTTCCGGTCGGGGGAGGACCTGCACAGCTTCGTCGCCGGGCGGGTCTTCGGCGTCGAGCCCGACGAGGTCACCGTCGCCATGCGCTCGAAGATCAAGGCGATGTCCTACGGCCTCGCCTACGGTCTGTCCGCCTTCGGGCTCTCCCGCCAGCTCGGGATCTCGACCGGCGAGGCGCGCACCCTCATGGACGAGTATTTCCTGCGCTTCGGCGAGGTCCGCGACTACCTGCACCGGCTGGTGGCCGAGGCGCGCGCGACCGGCTACACCGCCACCATGCTCGGGCGCCGGCGCTACCTGCCCGACCTGCTCTCCGACAACCGGCAGCGGCGGGAGATGGCCGAGCGGATGGCGCTCAACGCCCCCATCCAGGGCTCGGCGGCCGACATCATGAAGGTCGCCATGCTGCGGGTCGACACTGCGCTGGCCCGGGAGGGCCTCGCCTCCCGGATGCTCCTGCAGGTGCACGACGAGCTCGTCCTCGAGATCGCCCCGGGGGAGCGGGCGGACGTCGAGGAGCTCGTACGCCGCGAGATGGGCGCCGCGGTCACTCTCGACGTCCCGCTCGACGTCTCCGTCGGCGTCGGTCGCTCCTGGCACGACGCCGCCCACTGACCCCCGCTGCGCCTCCCGCCCTCTGCTGCGGGCCCTTCCCCTTCGCCGGCCTCTTCTGCGGGCTTCCCGTCCCTCTTTCCATCGGAGTAAGCGCTTGACTGTGCACTTTTCGCGTAACTCAGGCCCCGAGTTACGGGAAAGGTGCACAGTCAAGCGCTTACTCGCAACGGGGGGAAACGGGGGGGCAACGGAGGGCCGGCAATGGCGGGGCAACGTGGGGAAGGGCAGGGGAGGGATGGAGGGGCATACGGTTGAGCCGTGCAGGTGCTGCTCATCCGCCACGGACAGTCACACAACAACGCCGTGTATGCCGCCCAGGGCAACTCGCGGGGTCGCCTCGCCGACCCTCCGCTCACCGAACTCGGCGAACTGCAGGCCGCCGAGCTGGCGCTCGCCTTCGTGCAGGGCCGCTACCCGGTCCTGCCCACCGTCCTGCACTGCAGCCTCATGTCCCGGGCCATCCAGACCGCGGCGCCCATCGGTGACGCTCTCGACCTGCAGCTGCACGGTCACGCCGACGTCTTCGAGGTCGGCGGGCCGCTCGACTGGAGCGGCGAGCAGGAGCATCCCCGGCTGCCGCACTCGGGCTCCGGGGCCGCCGTCCTCGCGGCGCTGAGCGAGCGGCTCGTCCTGCCGGCCGCCGCCCGGGCGCACGGGTGGTGGGACGGCCCGCTCGAGACCGACTCCGGAGCGGCCGCCCGTGCGGCTCGCGTGGTCGCAGAGTTGCGGGGCCGGCACGCCGGGACCGAGGAGGTCGTCGGGCTGGTGAGCCACGAGTGGTTTAGTCAGTTCCTCTTCCGGGAGTTGCTCGGGATCCCGTCGATGACTGGCTGGGTGGAGTTCGCCAACACCGGCGTCACCCTCTTCCGCGGGGTGGACGACCCGCAGCTCACCTCGGTGGCCTGGACCAACCGCACGGTGCACCTGCGTCCGGAGCAGATCACCACCTGACATCGGGTCGGCCGGGCCGCCGACCAGTCTGTCCGGCTTGCCACCTGCCAGCGAGCCGCCCGGTCCTTCGGCCGGTCGCGCGACCATGACTGACCGTTGAGGTCACCCGGGCTTGTCGGCAACGACGATGAGGGTTCCCGGCACGAGGCGCCCACGAAGCGGCGACCATCCGCCCCATTCCTGCTCGTGCCCGTCCGGCCACGTCGGCTCGACGAGGTCGACGATCGTGAGCCCGGCCGCGACGACCTCGCGGACCCGGTCGCCCACCGTGCGGTGGTGCTCGGCATAGGTCGCCCGCCCGTCGCCCCCCTGCTCGACGTAGGGCGTCCGGTCGAAGTACGAGAACCGCACCGTCAGACCCTCCGGCCCCGGCTCGTCGGGAAACGCCCACCGGAACGGATGGGTGCACGAGAAGACGCACCGGCCCCCGGGCCGGAGCACACGGCATACCTCACGCAGGACTGCGGCCGAGTCCGCGACGAAGGGGATCACCCCGTATGCCGTGAACACCGCATCGAAGCTCGCGTCGGCGAAGGGGAGCGCAGCGCCGTCGCACTGGACGAGGGGCATCGGCGCCCAGCCTCGACTGTGGTCGATCGCGCGGGCCTGGCGCAGCATCCCGGCGGACAAGTCGCTCGACACCACCCGGGCACCCACCGAGCGAGCCCAACGGCAACCCTGTGCGGCGCCGCCGCCGATCTCGAGCAGGTCCCGGTCCCGCAGGTCCGCGGCCGGGCCGAGCAGGCCGAGCAGTTCCTCGCTCCACCCCTCGGGCCCCCAGACGAGGTCGTCGTCGCCGAGGAAGCCGCCGTGTTCGGCGTAGTAGTCCGGCGCCTGGGCGTCCCACCAGGTCCGGTTGGCGTGGACCGTCTCGGCGGCGTCGGCGTCCCGGCGCAGAGCCAGGCCCTGGTCGTCTTCGGGCGATTGGGGATCGGGCACGGCGCCATTGTGAACGACCCCGGCCATCAGGTCGACGACGCCTGACAAAACTGCACATCCGAGCGCCTTTCCCGTGATCGGCGTGCTGAGCCACGAGAAAACTGCACACTCAAGCGGTTACTCCCGGGGAGGGGGCCCGGGGAGGGGGCCCGGGGAGGGGGGCGCGGAAGGGGGGTCGGGAAAGGGGGGGCGTGCTTTGACCCCGGAGCCGGGGGACCGATAGCCTGACCCGGTGCCCTTCGGGGCGCTGCTCGATGCTGCCTGCCCGTCACCCGGATCAACCCGGGTCGGTTCCCTCCACGCGGGGGAGGCATCGGAGAGCGCACCTCCATCCTGTCCACGCCCGCGGACCGGCCGGTTCGCGGCATACATCCTGTCCACCATCGGAGTTCCCACTACATGAGCATCAGCACGGTCACTCGGACCGCCCCTCAGGTTGCCGTCAACGACATCGGCTCTGAGGAAGATCTGCTCGCCGCGATCGACGCGACGATCAAGGATTTCAACGACGGCGACATCGTCGA
Organism: Actinomycetes bacterium; assembly: GCA_029552065.1. Lineage (GTDB taxonomy): Bacteria > Actinomycetota > Actinomycetes > Actinomycetales > Dermatophilaceae > Phosphoribacter. The sequence goes on along the minus strand of JAKPEG010000060.1, from coordinate 6,601 downwards.
GGGTCGCATCGTCAAGGTCGACCGGGACGAGGTCCTGCTCGACATCGGCTACAAGACCGAGGGCGTCATCCCCTCGCGTGAGCTGTCCATCAAGCACGACGTCGACCCGAGCGAGGTCGTCAAGGTCGGCGACGAGGTCGAGGCCCTGGTCCTGCAGAAGGAGGACAAGGAGGGCCGGCTGATCCTGTCCAAGAAGCGCGCCCAGTACGAGCGCGCCTGGGGCACGATCGAGAAGGTCAAGGAGGAGGACGGCGTCGTCACCGGCACCGTCATCGAGGTCGTCAAGGGCGGCCTCATCCTCGACATCGGCCTGCGTGGCTTCCTGCCCGCCTCCCTCGTCGAGATGCGTCGGGTCCGCGACCTGCAGCCCTATGTCGGCAAGCAGATCGAGGCCAAGATCATCGAGCTGGACAAGAACCGCAACAACGTGGTCCTGTCCCGCCGCGCCTGGCTCGAGCAGACTCAGTCCGAGGTGCGCACGACCTTCCTGCGCGAGCTGCAGAAGGGCCAGGTCCGCTCCGGCGTCGTCTCGAGCATCGTCAACTTCGGCGCCTTCGTCGACCTCGGTGGGGTGGACGGTCTCGTCCACGTCTCCGAGCTGTCCTGGAAGCACATCGACCACCCGTCCGAGGTCGTCGAGGTGGGCCAGGAGGTCACCGTCGAGGTGCTCGACGTCGACCTCGACCGCGAGCGGGTCTCGCTCTCGCTCAAGGCGACCCAGGAAGACCCGTGGCAGCACTTCGCCCGGACGCACGCGATCGGTCAGGTCGTGCCGGGCAAGGTCACCAAGCTCGTGCCCTTCGGTGCCTTCGTCCGGGTGGACGACGGGATCGAGGGTCTCGTGCACATCTCCGAGCTGGCCGAGCGCCACGTCGAGCTGCCCGAGCAGGTCGTCACCGTGGGCGAGGACATCTTCGTCAAGGTCATCGACATCGACCTCGAGCGGCGCCGGATCTCGTTGTCGCTCAAGCAGGCCAACGACGCGTCGGTCGCGACGAGCGAGTTCGACCCGACGCTCTACGGCATGGCTGCGGAATACGACGAGCAAGGCAACTACAAGTACCCCGAGGGTTTCGACCCGGAGACCAACGAGTGGCTGCCCGGCTTCGAGGCCCAGCGCGAGCGGTGGGAGAAGGAATACAACGCGGCATACGGCCGGTGGGAGGCCCACAAGGCCCAGGTCACCACGGCGGCCAAGGCCGACTCCGAGGCCGCGGTCGCGGCCGGCGATGTGCCGTCCTCCTACTCCTCGGGCAGCTCCGACGCCCCGCCGGCCACGGGCACCCTCGCCTCCGACGAGGCGCTGGCGGCGTTGCGGGAGAAGCTCACCGGTAACTGACGGCGCCACCCGAGCGCGCGGCATACCCCGTGGGTATGCCGCCCGCTCACCTCGAGAGGGCCCCGACCACGGTCGGGGCCCTCTCGCCGTCCTACGCTAGGGGCCGTGGACACCCAGCGGTATGCCGCGCAGCACCCCTGGGGCCCCGGTCCGTGGGCGACCCGCGGCTTCGACGTCGAGGGGCATCGCGGGGCCCGGGGTCTGGTCGTGGAGAACACGATCCCGAGCTTCCGGGCGGCCATCGACGTGGGCGTGACCGGGGTCGAGCTCGACGTGCGGCTCACCGCCGACGGCCACGTCGTCGTGTGGCACGACGCCACCCTCGATCCCGAGTTCTGCGTCTTCGGGGAGCACGACCTCGCCGGGGCGCGGGTCGACGAGCTCACCCTCGCGCAGCTGCGCACCGTCGACGTCGGCAGCCGCACCCGGCCCGCTTTCCCCCGGCAACGGGCGGCGCCCGGGGAGCGGATCGTCACGCTTCCCGAGCTGCTGCAGGCCTGCGCCGACGCCACGGACCTGTGGTGGACGATCGAACTCAAGGTCGACCCGACCGAGCCGCGGGAGGTGCGCACCCGGCATACCCTCGTCGAGGGCGTGCTCGCGGCCGTCCACCACGCGGGGGTCGGGGGGCGGTGCTTCGTCCACTCCTTCGACTGGGCCACCCTCGAGTCGGCGCGGGAGCTCGACCCAGGCCTGCTGCGTTCGGCGCTCGCGGTCGTCGGCGTGACCTATGCCCCGGGTAGCCCGTGGCTCGGATCGATCCAGCACGAGGACTTCGGGGCCGACCTCGCCGGGGCGGCGGCCGCCGTGGGCGCCCAGGTCGTCTCCCCGCTCCATTCCTCGTGCGACGAGGTCTTCGTCGCTCGCGCGCATGCCCTCGGGCTCGCCGTGCTGCCGTGGACGGTCAACGCCGACGAGGACCTCCTGCGGATGCGTGCGCTGGGGGTCGACGGGCTGGTGACCGACGACCCCGACCGGGCGGTCGCCCTGCTGCGCGGCTGAGGCACAGCGGCGTGCCGCGTGGCACACGCGACCGGCCGGGGCCAGACTGTGCGCTCATGAAGAACGCGTGGAAGGAATTCCGGGCCTTCGCCATGGGCGGGAACATGCTCGACCTGGCGCTCGGCTTCATCATCGGGGCCGCCTTCGCCGCACTCGTCGAGAGCCTCGCAAGCAACGTCCTCATGCAGCTCGTCGCGGCGATCTTCGGCAAGCCGGACTTCTCCGGTCTCACCCTCGAGGTCAACGAGGCCGAGATCCGGTACGGGGCCTTCCTCACCGACTTCGTCGGCTTCCTCCTCATGGCCCTCGTCCTGTTCGGGATCGTCAAGTTCCTCAAGAAGGTCGGGATGGGCAACTTCCGGGCTCAGGGCCAGCGCGAGTGCCCCTATTGCAAGGAGTTCGTGGCCGTAGACGCGCTCAAGTGCAAGTGGTGCACGGCGGACATCGACCCCGACCAGGCCGAGGAGGAGGACCTGGAGATCCTCGAGGCGCGTCGGCGGACCGGGGAGAAGTGACCCCCGTCGGGCGAGGGGCGGGACCTGGGCAGCCCTAGGCTGGCCGCATGCTGCGCGTCGGACTGACCGGGGGGATCGGCTCGGGCAAGTCGACCGTCGCGGTTCTGCTGCGCGAGCTGGGTGCCGTCGTCACCGACGCCGACGCGGTCGCTCGCGAGGTCGTCGAACCCGGTATGCCGGCCCTCGCCGCGATCCGGCATCGCTTCGGCGAGCAGGTGATCGGGCCCGACGGACGGCTCGACCGAGCCGGGCTCGCTGCCCGCGTCTTCCCGGACCCGCAGGAGTTGCGGGCTCTCGAGGCGATCACCGGGCCGGCGATCGCGGCCCGGGTGGCTGAGCTGCGCGGCGCGGTGCCTGCCGATCGGGTCGACGTCTACGACATGCCGCTGCTCGTCGAACACGGCGGCTGGGTGCACGAGCACCTCACCCTCGTCGTCGGTGCCAGCGAGGGGGAGCGGATCCGGCGTCTGGTCGAGCAGCGAGGCCTGGCAGAGGCCGACGCACGCGCCCGGGTCGCCCGCCAGGCCACCGACGGCCAGCGGCGGGCTGCGGCCGACGAATGGATCGACAACGAGGGTAGCCGGGCGGATACCGAGGCCCAGGTGCGGGCGATCTGGGAGCGACGGCTGGTGCCCTACGACGCGAACCTGCGCGGCGGCATACCGGCGCGACGACCCGACCTGTCGGCGCCCTGGGTCGCCGATCCGGCGTGGGCCGCGCGCGGGGAGCGGGTCTGCGCGCGCGTCGCGGCCGCGCTGACCGGACGGGGAGTCCGCGTCGAGCTCCTCGGGTCGACGGTGGGAACCGGGGTGCTCGCCGGGGACGTCGTCGAGGTCCAGCTCGGGGTGCGGTCGTGGGAACAGGTCGACGAGCCGGCCTTCGTCGCAGCCTTGGGGCGGGCCGGGTATCTTCCGCAGCCGGATCGTGGCGACGTCCCGCGCCCAGCGGGATCGGACCCCCACAGCTCGCCGGCACTCCGCTTCGAGGGACAGGACCCGGGCGGCCTCGTCGACCTGCAGGTCCGGGAGACCGGCTCCACGGCATACCAGCGGGTGACGGACCGGATCGTGTGACCTGGTCCATGTCCCCACCTGCACCAGGTCACACGATGGCGCGCGCGGTGCTCGCCGCCGGGCGGCGCCACTCGGTCGGACTGCGGCGCGACGGGCGTGTGCGGGCCACCAGGAACGGGTCGGCCCGCGGCCGTGTGCGGCGACCGGCGACCGATCCACCGGAGCGTGCGAAGTCAGCGAGTGGCGCGGCGTCATCGCCGTGGCGGCAGGGAGCCGGCCCACGGTGGGCCTCACCCTCCCGTGCCCCGAGGAGTCCTCGCCGCCGGCGAGGACTCCTCGGGGCAGTGCGAGGTGACCGGGTGGCGTGAGGTCGTCGCGATTGCGGCGGGCTCGCGGCATACCCTCGGCTTGCGCGCCGACGGGACCCCGCTCGCCACCGGATGCAACGGCGACGGTGAGTGCGAGCTGTTCGCCTGCCGTTGGCCGACTCGCCATCGCGGCCGTCCCTAGGGTGGATCGCATGGCGGTGGGAAGCGTCCTGTGGATCCAGGCGGAGACGGGCGCGGCGACGACGTGCGACCCCGCCGCCATCGCCGACCTGCTCACGCGCACCGACGGCTTCGTCTGGGTGGACGTCGAGGAGCCGGACGAGGGCGCCGGCGTGCTCCTGCGGGAGGTCTTCGGGTTCCACCCCATGGCCGTCGCCGACTGCCTCGAGCGCAACCATGTCTCCCGGTTGCACCACTACCGGGACCACCTTTTCCTCGTCCTGCACAAACCGCACGCCGGCGACCGTGGACACGTCCACTATCTCGAGCTCGACCAGTTCGTCGGGCCCAACTACCTGGTCACCACGCACGGCCCACGCAATCCGGTCGTGCCGCTGGAGGCGCTGCTCACCGAGACCCGCGAGACGCACAAGCGCCTGCTCGCCGGCCGGATCGCCCCCCGCAGCCCGTGGGCCCTGTCGTATGCCGTGGTGTCGGCCCTCACGAACAGCGACGAGCGGGTGATCAACGAGGTCGCCGCTCGCGTCGGGCGCCTCGAGCAGCGGGTGATGCGTCAACTGGACGACGACCAACCGCAGGCCTTCCTCGAGGAGCTCTTCACGGTCAGGCACGCCCTGCTCACCATGCACACGATGGCCAGCCAAAGCATGGAGATCTACTCGCGCGCGGTCCGGCTCACCGACTCCGCGCCGAAGGCCGACGTCCGGCTCCTCGGGGATCTCAAGGACCAGTACCAACGGCTTGCGCGGATCTCGCGCTCGCAGTTGGACTTCCTCCAGGGTGTGACCGACTACTACCGAACGCGCACGGACACCAAGATGACGATTGCCGCCGAACGACTCGCGGTTATCGCCGCCGTCACATTGCCCGTCACCGCCATCTCCTCGGTGGTCGGGATGAACGTCATCGTCAACGGTGAGACCGACCCGGTGCTGCTCGGCGTCCTCCTCGGGGTGATGACCGCGCTCTCGGTGCTCCTCCTGCGGTGGGCGCGTCGACAGGGCTGGTGGTGAGCGGGCTGCCAGCCTCGGCACAGGTTTCCAGGATCGCTCCAGGCGATCGGCCGCGCTCGACCCGACCAGGGTGCGCTCGATCCGACAAGCCCCAACTCGACCCGACAAGCCCCAGCTCGACCCGACAAGCCCCAACTCGACCCGACAAGGGTGCGCTCGACCCGAGTTAGGTTCTCGGGTCGAGCGCACCATTCTCGGGTCACCCGATAATCGCCGGCGGGCAGGGGGTGTCGGTGGGGCGGCATACGCTGACATGTATGCGTCCGGTCACCGATCTGCAGCGGCGAGTCGCCCCCTTCGAGGTGGTCTCCGAGTTCCGGCCGAGTGGTGACCAGCCCGAGGCCATCGCCGAGCTCACCCGGCGGATCGACGGCGGGGCGCGCGACGTCGTCCTGCTCGGGGCGACCGGCACCGGGAAGTCGGCGACGACCGCCTGGCTCATCGAGGCCGTCCAGCGGCCGACCCTCGTGCTCGCCCCCAACAAGACCCTCGCCGCCCAACTCGCCAACGAGTTCCGCGAGCTGCTGCCCGGCAATGCCGTCGAATACTTCGTGAGCTACTACGACTACTACCAACCCGAGGCCTACATCCCGCAGACCGACACCTACATCGAGAAGGACTCCTCGATCAACGAGGAGGTCGAGCGGCTGCGTCACTCGGCGACCAACTCGCTGCTCACCCGGCGCGACGTCGTCGTCGTCGCGTCCGTCTCGTGCATCTACGGACTGGGCACGCCCCAGGAATACGTCGACCGGATGGTCCCGCTGCGGGTCGGCCAGGAGATCACCCGGGAGGAGCTGCTGCGGCGGTTTGTCGGCATGCAATACACCCGCAACGACCTCGCCTTCACCCGCGGCACGTTCCGGGTGCGCGGCGACACCGTGGAGATCATCCCCATGTACGAGGAGCTCGCCGTGCGGATCGAGTTCTTCGGCGACGAGATCGAGCGGCTCTACACGCTGCACCCGCTCACCGGCGAGATCGTGCGCGAGGAGGAGCAGATCCACGTCTTCCCCGCCTCGCACTACGTCGCCGGCCCCGAGCGGATGGAGCGGGCGATCGAGGGCATCGAGGTCGAGCTCGAGACACGGCTCGCCGAGCTCGAGCGGCAGGGCAAGCTGCTCGAGGCCCAGCGGCTACGGATGCGCACCACCTATGACATCGAGATGATGCGCCAGGTCGGGTTCTGCTCGGGGATCGAAAACTACTC